>JAEYSH010000200.1 GCA_023434825.1 Methanobacteriota archaeon
GTATAACACATCACCGAATCTCCATATCTACCAGAGTCAAATAAAATATCGGCTCTTTTAGTTATCATTGACTTTTCATCAATTTTTTCCCCTTCCCATTCTTCAACAGGATACTTTTTAAACTTTATTATTTGAAATAATGAATCATCATCGGTATCATCAGGATACATTTTCCGGAATTCTTTTTCTAACTCTTTAGCGTTTTTAAAGCCTTCTTCACGGGCAAGCTCATCATTTTTAATAATATCTTTAAATTTAGCAACTTCAACTTCTGTTACTTCCGCTTCAAATAATTTTTTACGTTCCTTAGAAACAAGATTCCAGTAACAATGAAGACGATCACCTGGAGATAAAGGCTTTTTCCACAACTTTCTAATTGTGGTGGTCTTTTTACCAGTTATAAGTTCAAGATGACTGCTTCCAAATAATAATATTGGCATTTTGATCTCCTTTATTAAAAAAAGCTTAAAATTTAATTTATAATCTCTTCCCCAAATTCGGCTGTTTTTATCTTTACATTTTTTTGAAATGGCTTTATTACTTTTGCTATATTTATAAGTTCTTCCCTTGATGGAACATGAGTTCCAATAAGATCAGGATCAAGTACAGTTTTATCCCGAAATTGTTGTAAAGTATACATATCTGCTTGAATATTTTTTGCAATCTCGATAATATCTTCAATTTCCATTAAGCAAGGTACATATGTTGTCCTGCATTCAAGATAAATCCCTTTTTTAATACATGCTTCCATGCTTTTTTTTACATCATCACCAATTGAAGAACCAACAATTTTTTCATATTTTGAAAATGGTGCTTTTATGTCCAGAGCCACATAATCCAAAATTCCTGTAATTTTTTCAAGTCTTTCAGGATAACATCCATTTGTATCAAGTTTAGTGCTCAATCCATTTTCCTTTGAAAATTTAAAAATTTCTTCAATTTCTTCATGCTGCATAAGAGGCTCTCCGCCAGTTATTACAACACTATCAATAAAATCTATTGAATTTTCGATTTTGTTTTTAATTTCTGTAAGCTTTACCTCTTTTCCACCGTCGATAATCTCAGGATTATGGCAATATGGACATTTTAAAGTACATCCTCCTGTAAAAATGACCAGAGACATTTTTTCTGGATACTCCAGAGAAGATATAATCATTTCGCCAATTATCATCTATTACCGACCCGATAAAACTTCTAATACAATTTAACCAATTAAACTCTCTAAAATTTCAATAAATCTTGCATCTTCTTCCATAGTTCCAACACTTACTCTAATCCAGTATTCATCAAGCCCTTTAAAGGAATTACAATCCCTTACAATAATTCCTCTTTTTAAAAGCTCTTCTGCAAATTCACCAGATGTCATTCCTGTTTCTCTAATATCAACAAGGATATAATTTGCTTTTGAAGCGTAAACATTGAGATTTTCAAATTTAGACATGTTTTCATAGAGATATTCTCTGCTTTCAATTCCTACACGAATTGATTCTTTAATATATTCCTCATCATCTAGGGTTGCAAGAGCTGCAGCGTGAGCTAATTTTGTTAAACTAAAAACTGGTTTTACACGGTGCATATATTCAATAAACTCTTCATTTGAGAGTGCATAACCAATACGCATTCCAGCAAGACCAAAGACCTTTGAAAATGTTCTTAGTATCAATAAATTATCATATTTATCCAGTAAATCAACGTTATCAACTTCAGCAAACTCAATATATGCCTCATCAACTACTACGAGAACATCTGTACTTTCAAGTACCTGTTTTATGTCTTCTGTATCAATTAATCCACCAGTAGGGTTATTTGGAGTACATAAAAAGATTATCTTTGTTTTATCTGAAATTGCATCTAAAACTGAATCCACATCTACTTTATTTTCTACAACATTCCATTCTGCATAAACTGGAACAGCCCCATGGATTTTTAAAGTAAATTCATAGTACATATAAGAAGGTAAAGGAACTATAAATTCGTCTCCAGGTTCAATAAGTGTTTTACCTAAAACATCAAGGATTTCATCAGCCCCATCCCCACCAACAATGATATTAGAAGGTTCAACACCACAGTATGCTGCAATTTTCCCTTTTAAGTCTTCTAAATTTGATTCAGGATACTGGTGCATTGAAGGGGCAACTTTATTTACGGCCTCTACTGCTTTTTTTGATGGACCTAACGGATTTTCATTTGAACCCAGTTTTATTATCTCATTCTTGTTGATGTTGTATTTAGCCGCTATTTCATCAACAGATCTTCCGGGAACGTAAGGATCAAGCTCTTTTACTATTTTTTTCACTTTTACCATGATTTCACTTTTCCTGTGCAATTTTATTGTATCTAAGTGCATTTTCTTTAATATTATCTATTTCATCATCATTTAATTTTCTTATAGCTTTTGCAGGAACACCCAGTATTAAATTACCATCTTCAAATTCCTTTCCTTCTGTAACAACTGCCCCTGCGCCTACAATTGAGTTTTTACCAATTTTTGCGCCATTTAAAACTGTTGAATTAATCCCAATTAATGTATTATTACCAATTTCACAGCCGTGTAAAACTGCTGCATGGCCTACAGAGACATAATTTCCTAATTTAACAGGATATCCTGCTGATGAGTGAATAACACAATTATCCTGAATATTAGAATATTTACCAATATTTATAGGGCTTCTATCACCCCTAATAACGGCATTATACCATATTGAGC
This sequence comes from Methanobacteriota archaeon, assembly GCA_023434825.1. GTDB lineage: Archaea > Methanobacteriota > Methanobacteria > Methanobacteriales > Methanobacteriaceae > Methanobacterium_D. The sequence continues at coordinate 2,708 of JAEYSH010000200.1, forward strand.
TGCCTTCACCGATTTCAACTTCTTTTATTATATATGCGCCTTTAAATATCTTAACACTTTTATGTATATTACCCATAATATCAGCTTAAAAATAATCTAAATTAATTAAAAAAATATAAAATCTATTTATCATATTTTAAGATTTTATACTCTTGTTTTACAAGAATCAATGTATTTGAAGGTATATCTTCATAAATAATAGTTCCAGAACCGATAGCTGCGTTAATACCTACCTTTACTCCCGGGTTAAAGCTTGAGTTTATACCTGTTTTAACATTATCTCCAAATATTGCGCCCAGTTTTCTGATACCGCAATCACATTTTTGGCCTTTAATGTTCATTTTAACGTTTTGATTATCAAAACGCAGGTTTGCAATATTTGTACCGGCTGCAATGTTACAATTTGCACCTATAACAGAATCCCCAACGTAAGAAAGGTGATTTACATTAGTACCATCCATTATAATAGAATTTTTAATTTCAACGGCATTTCCAACATTTACATTATTTCCAATGTAAGTACATTTCCTTAAATAGGTGTTAGGACCTATATCACATCCTTCCCCTATAAATACCGGGCCCAAAATGTATGTTCCAGAACGAATAATACTGTTTTTTCCTAAAAATATGGGGCCATGAATAGTTACGCCTTCTTCAATTTCTCCCAGTATTTTTTCTTTCATTCCACTTATAAAGTGTTCATTTACATCCAGAAGTTCCCACGGCCTTCCAATATCTATCCATTTATCTTCAGATTTTAGACCTATAACTTTTTTATTTTCACCCATCTGAATTTTAAGAGAATCTGTTATTTCATATTCGCCTCTTTCAGATTTTTCTGTTTTATTAATAGCTTCAAAGATGGTTTTATCAAAAACATAAATTCCTGCATTTATAAGATTGCTTGGAGCTTCTTCAGGAGATGGTTTTTCAATTATATTCTTTATTACATTCCCCTCAATTTCTACAACTCCAAATGAAGAAGGATCTTCAACTTCAGTAAGCATTAAAAGTGATGATGCATTTTCAGACTCATAATTCGCGATTAAATCTACAATAAGTCGTGGATCAACAATAATATCCCCATTTAAAATTATAAATTCATTATCAACCGCTTCCTGAACGGATTTTATTGCATGGGCCGTTCCAAGTCTCTCTTCTTGAATAATATAAGTTATATTAACTCCAAATGAAGTCCCATTACCAAAATAGTCTTCAATGGCTTCTTTTTTATATCCTACAACCATTATAATCTCTTTAATCCCCGCATCCCTTAAAGACTCCAGATTATACTGAATTATAGGTTTCCCACCTACTTGAAGCATGGTTTTTGGCCGGGTTAATGTAAGAGGACGCATACGGGTTCCTTCACCAGCTGTAAGAATTACTCCTCTCATAATATCCCCTCTATAAATTCTCTGGAAATATTTCTGATTTCCCTGGCCTTTTCCATTGTTCTACCTTCTAAAGTAATTCGTATGAAGGATTCTGTGCCCGAAGGTCTTATTAGAACCCAGCTTCCATCATTCATGGAAATTCTGACCCCATCTATAAAATTAACATCCTTTACATCATCAAAATAATCAGGGAGCACTTCTTTGACTTTTTCCATTATCAATGTTTTTTGAATATCCTCACATTCTATTTTATCTCTTACTGTTGGATAACTTGGTATATTCTCTAAAAGTTTAGAAAGTGGTCCTTTTTTCTCTACAATTTCAATTATTTTAAGTGCAGATAATATACCATCGGGACACATACAAAAATCAGGATGTAACCATGTTCCCGAAGGTTCTCCACCAAAAGAAGCATTATTTTCCACTATTACTTGTGCAACGTGTACATCACCGACTTTAGTTCTTATAACTTCGCCCCCTACTTTTTCCATGCAAGTATCAACACAAAATGATGCATCTACTGTTGTTACTATTTTCCCGCCAATTTTACTGGACACAAGGGCTAAAAGCTTATCAAAATCAGCCATTTTTCCATTATCATCTATTGCTATCATTCGGTCAGCATCACCATCATGTGCAATTCCAATATCTGCTCCTGTTGCCTTAACTACCTTCATGAGCTCTGTAAGATTAGCTTCTGAGGGTTCTGGATTCCTACCGGGGAAAAACCCGTCGGGCTGACAGTTCAACGTAGTGACAGTTAATCCGGCTTTTCTTAAAACCATAGGTGAAATATATGAACCTGCACCACATCCACAATCAACAACGACCTTTAAATTTCCAGTTATATCAACATTATCCAGTAAATCATTGATATAAATAGATATTATATCTTCATTATCCTCTATTTTCCCAATATTTTCCCATGAAACTGTGGAAAAACTCTTTTGGTGGACTATTTTTTCAATGGTCCTTTCCTGATCCTGAGTATATGCCATTCCTGTAGGGTTCCATAGTTTAATACCATTGTATGGAGAGGGATTATGGGATGCTGTAAGCATAATTCCTAAATCTGCTTTAAGTTTCATTGCTGCATAACCAACAAGAGGCGTTGGAACCATTCCAAGACGGATTACATCACAGCCACACTGTAAAATACCTGCAGTAATTGCATTTTCTACCATACGGTTTGATGTCCTTGTATCGTATCCTATTACGATTTTACGTCCCTTACCACCAACATATGTAGCAGCAGCCATTCCAACTTTAGTTATTAAATCTAAAGTAATTTCACTGCCTATTTTTCCACGAATACCTGAAGTACCAAATAGCTTTGGAATCATATCATCCATATTTACACCAAATTGATTAAATTATGCACCAAATTTTTCTGATCTATTCATGAGATCCATTAAAATGTTCATTACGTCAGAACCTCGTATTCTGCATAGTCCTCCAGAAGTTGCGGCTCTTTCACTAAATTCATTAACATCGTCAATCCTCACTTCAGGTCCTTTTATTACAATAGGAACTGGATCTCCAGTATGATCCATAACTGAAATCGGAGTTGAATGATCTGCAGTTAAAATGAAGTAAATATCATCTAATTTCATTACTTCGCCAATTACGGAATCAACTTTTTCTATGAAGTTTACTTTTTCTTCCATTTGCCCATCGTGACCTGCTTCATCTGCTCCATCTATATTAATAAGAATGAAGTCGTAATCATCGCCTTTTGCAGTATTTATTATGTTTCGAGCAATGCTATCAAGATCAGTGTCAATACCACCAGTTGCACCTTCAACATCGATTAAATCCATGCCTGCAATTTTTGCAATTCCCATTATAAGGCCAGTTTCGGCTATACATGCTGCTTTAAGCCCATATTTTTCATTGAATGCAGGAACATTAGGAACTGCACCTACACCCCTTGGAAGGATTATATTAGCTGGATTTTCACCTTCTTCCATCCTTTTAATGTTAACTGGATGATCTTTAAGTATCTCATATGATGTTTCCACGAACTTATTCAGTAATTTTGCAGTTTTAGCTGCTTCCGTAGTATCATCTAAAGGAATAACTTCTTTAGGTGGTTTTCCATCATGTTTTGGGTCTGAATCAGATACTTTGTCTGATAATCCAATTCCCCTGAGCACTAAAACTGCCCTATGCCCTGTAGATTCTTTAAATATTATTTCAACATCTTCAAAGCCTTCTAATTTCAAACCATTGATTTTAGCGGCTAATTCTTCTGTACCTTCCCTTATTCTACCGGCTCTTCGATCTGTTACTATTCCTTCATTACTTGCAGTCGAGAAATTACACCTGAATGCTATATCACCCGCTATGACATCTATTCCTATTCCTGCTGCTTCAAATGGCCCTCTACCAGTATAAACT
>JAEYSH010000207.1 GCA_023434825.1 Methanobacteriota archaeon
TCGCCAGCGAGCAAGGTATAGCTAAGGGACCCCCTAATAAAAATCGGTCCACTGAACCAATGATCCCCACACAGATTCCAACAACAGGTCCCGCAACTAAACCTCCCACCAAAGGTGCCAGATCCCTAACATTACCATTAACACCTAAATAATCCGCACCCGTGTGATTTGCAAAAACAGAAAGAGCCCCTAAAATAGTTATTAATAAAAACATGTTTTTAAGAGTGAATTTTTTATCCAGGATCTCACCAAAGAATTGTGTCTTTGTTAAAATATAAGCTATACCTAAAATAACAAAAGTTTTTTCTAAAAGAACTAATATTACTTCATCAAAAAGAGGTATAACATGTCCTCCATATTCTAAAGCTAAAAAACCAAATATACTAGCTAAAATAGCTAATATAACTCCCAAATACTCTATATAGTTTTCATGCTTATCCCATATTACATCTTTTATCTTATTGCTGATAGAAAGAGGTTTATCCATAAAATATATGTTATTATTCATTACATATAAAAAAAGATATTAATAGATCTGTTATTTTTCAATAATTAAATAAAAAAATTTGTTTGATATTAAAAAGAATTAAAATTCTAATACTAATGGATATAATTATCTCTAAAAGCGAAATCTATTTCAATAATTATTTAACTTTTATTCAAAATCCTAAAACATTAAATTATTATTAAATAAATTGCTATGAAGGCTCCAAATAGTATTAATAACATTTTTAATTGTTTAAAATATACCTAAATTAGACAAAAATCTATAATAATTTATTAAATAATTTAAATGTCATCACTACAAAACTTTATGCTAAATTACCTATTTTTTTATATTTATATTACATGAAAGAAGCCTTTCAGTAACTATTTATAATAAGGAGAATCAGAAAGGATAGATAATATGCCAAAAATGTCCTTTATAAATCCTTTATGCGATGAAGCAAAACAAATAGTCAGGGAAGAAAAATTAGATTTAGAAAGGATTTATGATGAAAATGATCAGTTGATAAATACAATTTATTCTATTAATTCTCAAGATACTTCAGATGACTCATTTATACCCCGAAATTATGCAGATATTGTTATTAAAAGAATAGAATGGTATGTTGAAAAAAAAGGGGATCCAGAATACAACCATAAAAAATATGCTTTTTTATTTCATCCCGAAATAACCAGATTCGATTTAATTGCTTTTTATATATTATGTCAAGCTGTGGCTCTTAAATTTGGCCCAAATTCCAGAGAAAGCAGGGTATTGGTAGAGCTTCAAGGACAAATAGTTGAAAATAGGCTTGAAGAGTTGAATTTTAATCAGAGACTAAAAGAAGAATTAACTCAAAAAGTCTTAAATGATTTAATAGTTCAAGATAGGATAAAATGGACTTTACTTGGAGATCTTATAAGTTCTAAAAAAATAAGTCTACAAGACCTGGTTTTAAAGGACGGATACGTAATTTTAGACCGTGAAGAATTCATGGAAAATTTTGGAGATACAATAAGGCTTCAACAGCCAGAAAGAATGTATAACGTGCTTATTGGAAATAGAATTAAAGAGCTCATTATTATCAAAATGATTATGCAGAACACTGAACATTACATAAAAGATGTTCATGAAAAGTCCAGTACTATAGAACCTAATCCAGCGATATTAAAAATAGCCGATGACGTTTCTGAAAGCTTAGCTAAAGAAATAAAGTATTATAGCCGTGGTGGTTTTGGAGGCGGCCAAATCGAAGCATCCCCTTTAAATGTAGAATCATTCCCGCCGTGCATTACAAAAGCTTTAGAAGGTATCAAATCTGGTGGAAGAAATGAAGTCATTGTTCTGTTCTTAACACCTTTTTTATCATATACAAGACTTTATCCTCAAGTTTTTAATAGCAACACGACTTTAAAAGTATCTGATGTAGATCCAGATCTTATCATAACAAAAAATGAAATTTTACCAATGATTTATGATGCAGCAGATAGATGTAGCCCTCCACTTTTCGATGATCAACCTCAAGAAAAGGTTAATATTAATGCAAAGCTTGGATTTGGAATGCATAGCGATTTAAACCTTCAACATGAAGGTGAAACTACATGGTATACTCCAATGAGCTGTGAAAAAGTAAAAATGAACATGCCGGCTTTATGTAAACCCGATGATGTTTGTAAAAGATTGAAGGAAATAAATCCTTTATTTTATTATATAGACCAGATGAAACAAAAATAAAAGTTAATAGGTAAAACATGGACATTTTCAAGCAAGCAACTCCTGAGGAACGTAGAATTTACTATAAAGAAGAATGGGATGTTAAACAGATTCCAGATTTTATTGCTGAAAATATAGAAAACAGGGAATTTGGATTCGATCACTTTGGAAGGGGGCCTAATGATAGATATAAAGTTTTTACCACTCCAGATTACTTAAAAAGATTCATGAAATCTAAAAATCCTTTTGCTGCGTATTGTTCAGTTGCATTTTATGAAAAACCTCGAAAAAGAGATGGTTGGTTAAAGTCAGAATTGGTTTTCGACGTTGACGCTAAGGATATTCCTATAAGAACTTGTGGATGCGACAATGTCTGTGAAATATGTCTAAATGAAGCCAAAGAAATTGTTAGCGGAATTATTGATATATTAAAACAGGATTTAGGCATGAAAAACATCCATCTGATTTATTCTGGAAGAGGATACCATATAAGAGTCCTTGATGAACCAGTTATGGGAATGGACAGTGATGTACGTTCTCAAATTTTAAAATACACCGTTGGCGCTGATGTTCCAAAAGATGAATATAATGATGGAAATGAAAAATATAGTCCTCCGCATTTTACAATTCCTTTTGGTTATCCTAAAGTTTTCACTGATAGAGTACAATATGCCATTTTACATTTAACAGAAAACTCTAAACTTGATGATGTTAACAAAAAACTTCTAAAAGATGTTTTAAAAAACAGAAATCTTTTATTAAGGAATGAATGGGGTATGTTTAAAACTAATATAGGTCCTTTACGATATAAAAAAGTAATTAAAGCTATAGCATCTTTAAATATGGCTTTAGTTGATGCAAAAGTCACTATCGACCTTAAAAGGATTCTAAGACTTCCTTCATCATTGCATTCCAAAGTGAGCATGAGATGCACAGAAGTTAAAAATATTGAAACTTTTGATCCTTTTAAGGAAGCAGTCCCTAAATTCGTTTATGAAAGAAAAGAATAAGATTTAAAGTTTAACGCCACAGATAAACGTTTTTATTTAAATATTCATAGAAAAAGACAAGTATATCCTCATTAATTTTTTCAGACTCTAAAAATTCTAAAATATCGATTATTTGATGCTTTTTTAAGATTTCTTTTTTAATATGTTTCCCAAATTTAAGAATCCCAATCTTATTTTCTACCAGTATGTCTTCAATGAATGATTCAGCATCTAAATATTCTCTTTTAATATCTGCAATCCATCTATCCTCTTTTATATAAGCTTTATTTCCATATTTATCTAAAAATCTTTCTTGATGATTTTTAGACCATATAAATGGGCCAAGATTCTTTTTTACTTCATTAAGTTCCCATATTTCCATTTCAAGCAATATTATCACATTATTCTTCTCATCAGACCATGAACTGCTATCAAAAACTCTAAAATCTTCTCTTTCTAAAACTCCATGAAATGAATTTTCAGTTTTCTTAATTTGAGGATAAAGTGCATCAGCAGGAACTTTTGGAGGTTTAAAATTTATTAAAAGTGTTTTTGTCCCTCTTTTTTTAAATTCATCTTTAGTATAATCTAATTTAACATCTAAAGTCTTGTCAAAGAAATATTCTTTTTTAGATTTATCCAGGAAATTTCTTGAAGCAATTATAAACTCAGAAATTTTTTGAATTCTTAAAGCCGCTGCGACATTTCTATTTTTATCAGTTGGGTCAATGAATACCATTGGTTCATCAAATTCATTAACAGTTCCATAATTTTCAATGTCTATCCTTATTTTAGGACCCCATTTTTCACTGGCAGCTTCTAAAACGCCTAAAAAAGTCCCATAATTAATTATCAGGAGTTCACAGAGGTATCCAGAAAATCCTCCTATTTTGAATTCTGCTCCGTATGTATGAATAGATTCCATGAATTTTTTAAGTAATAAGACTTCATTCTTCTGCTCTTCCTTCAAATTACTTTTTACATATTCAGTATGTAAAATAGTCCTATCTACAGCAGATTTTAACTCATCTGCACTTTTAATGGTATAACATGGTACAAAATCTACATCAAATCCTTCAATAAAACCAGTAACATATGGATGTGATGCATATCTCAATTCTTTTTTTCCATTCATCCTTTTGATGCATTCAATACCCAAAAATAGCCCTTTTTCTTTTAGATATGCCTCATCAACATCTAATGGAAATTTCATGAAAATATCTATATCTGCTTTTCCATGAAGCCATGTATCTTTGCCCACTGAACCTACAAGGACTGCTTTAGCTTCAATATCATTTTCCACTGCAATTTCATTTATAATATCCATCAATTTTCCAGATAAAGACTTTACTTTATCTTCTTCCTCTTTTGTAGGTTTAATCTCATTTAATACACTAGTAAAATCTATTTCAGTCAAAATAATGCACCTATTGATTAAATAAAAAAAATATTAACTTAAATCAAACTCTTTAATTGTGGTATAAATAGGACCAACGGGAGTAAGTTCACTCTTTTTAAGAACAATCTTACTTATGTCCATTTCACCAATTTCTACATCACCCATATCTTTAAGTTTTTCTAAAAGCTCTTCTTTGTTTCTGGATCCTTTAACTCGTCCTATAGTAAGATGTGGTGTATAACTTCTCTCCTTTTTAAAGCCCATTTTTACGAAATCTTCATCTAAATCCTTTTGAAGATTTGAAAATGGCTCAACATCTTCCATTCCAAGCCATAATACCCTAATATAACTTTCATTTGGAAATACGCCTGTTTTTTTAATATTAATTTTAAATGGCTCATGGTTTTTTATTTTATTTTCAATGGTTCTAATGACATCATTTAATTTATTATCATCTATTTCACCAAAAAATTTGAGAGTACAGTGTAAATTCTCTGTTTCTACATATTTTACTGGAGCTTCACACTTCATAAGCTCTCTTTGAACATCATATATCTTATTTAGAAGATTTTCATCTATTTCTACCGCTAAAAATACTCTCATATATTACACCATTGCCAGATTTTTTATCCTTCCCAAACTCTCTTTAGGAGTTTCAATTGTATTCAAGATATATACGTCTTGCTTACAGAATAAATCCTCAAAAAATTGGGTTCTAAGCTTAAGTTTTCTTTCATCTCTTATTAATTGATGAGGATTGCAGAAATCGTTCTCCAGCATATAATCAAGTGCCTGTTCAGGAGTAATCTTTCTAAAAGGAGGATTTTCTTTATTTCGCTCTAATAGAACTACATTTTTAAGTGTTGAACTTTCTCTAATACGCCCATTAAATAAAGTATTCACGTCAGCAATTCCTCTTCCCTTTTTATCAAGTTTTACTCTTTCAATCTCATCTTTAAAGACTGTCCAAACATCAGCTATGTCATCTCGAATATAGGAATTCTTTTCTGATGAATATAATACTGTTGAGTTACTAAATAGTCTAACAAAGAACCAATCATCTGATATATAGTTAAAGTCTTCGTCTTGAAGTAATCCATAAGTTAAAGTTGATTTTCCTTTCCCAGGAGGTCCAATCATAGCAATAGAATGCCCCATATAGTCAACTGCTGAACCATGTACCGAATATCTTCTGTGAATTGAATGATAATCTTCGAAAAAGTCAGATATTGTGGCAAGAGCTATACTTTTAACCCAACCGTAGTAATCAAGATTTTTAAGTATTGAGACTTTTCCAATTGGGTCGTATAGTACTTCTAATTCTCCACCCTCATCTATACAAAATATCTTGGAATGGGGCCTTATATCTTCATTCATGAATTTGAAGTTGTCTTCCCATTCATTTTTAAAGTCTTTATTATCGGTTAGAAGTTTTACGCATGCACCGTGTATATTTGCTTTCAGTTCATACCTTACCTTGCTTGCCAGTTCGTCAGTTAATGATTGTCTTTCTTCTGGATTTAGTATCCTAACTTCATAATCTGACACTTTAACATCTCCTTACATATTAAGAATTTAAATAAGGAAGAGGTAATTTTAATTTATTTTTCAATTATACTTTCTTCAATAGACATTCCAAAGTGCCTAGCAGCCTTATCCAGATAAATCATTACTTTATCACCTATTTTAAGGTCTGCTACTGATATTGGAGACCCATCTTCCCCAACAAGTCTTATAGTTTCGGCGTTTTGTAAAAGAGTTTTTATTTTTACCCCTTCATATTCTGCTTCAATAAGCATTAATGGGCGTTTTTCAATTTTAACGCGGCCTACAACTGTTGTTTTTGTGTTACCTTTTTCATCAACAGTTAAAAGCTCATCACCAGTTTCAATTTCAGAAAGATATTTAGTCTTGTTATTTGGAGTCATTACATATGCATGGACTGGTCCCGCATTAACTCTGAAAGGCCTTGATGCGACATATTCGCTTTCAAGGGATTCGCTGTGTACAAGGAATAACCCTTTGGAGTAAGATCCTATGAGCATTCCTTCACCTACATTCATCATTGAACATGTGTCAATACAAACTCGATCGCCAGATCCAACTGGTTTAATTTCGGTGATAGTTGCAGGTTTAAGATCATAACTTTCAGACTCTATTTTCTCCATCAAAGCGGAAACTTTCTTAATTTGATGAATATCTGATGTAAATAATAATATACCATCTGTTCCATGCTCTAATGTTTCAAGAGCAAGTTTTGCTTCTTCATAATCAGGTACTGCAGCTACAAGCTTAACATCTTCTTTTTGTAAGTCAGCAATGATATTTTCAAGAGGAATAATTTTCCAGTCGCTTCCAACAAGGATAACATAATCTGCTATTCTTCCGATTTCAGTAGCCAGTTCCTCATGTTTTTTGCTTTTAATTTCAATGTATGATGCTACTGTTTTTCCTTTCCTTTTAAAGCCATTTACAGCCGCTAAATCTTTTGATTCAGATAAGTCTTCGGGGATTTTTAGTGTACCATCACCTTCCCCATTTTTTCCTACAAGAACAATATCTGCATCATCACTATCTGATACAATGTTAATATTACCAAGTTTTTTGATTTCAGGAACATTATCAAAATCTACTACAGTGTCAATTCCTGATTCTAATGCAGTTGTGATAATCCCTTTCTTTTCGTCCCAGAATTCGCCTTCTGCCATGATCCATGCAAATTTCATGTGTCTAACCTCAAATTTATTAGTTTTTATTATATTACTCTGTTAATTTGTCTCCATATAACATTGTGTATCTAATTAATTAAAATGGTTGTGGTGTAAAATTGTAATATAAATAAAAAAATGTATAACTTAATCAGTTATTAAGTGACTAACTTAATTAGTGAATAAATTACTAACTCCTATTTTTATTGATCTTAATTAAATCAAAAAAATTAGTTATTTAAAATAAAAATAAATTAGATAAAAATAGAAAATCCATTTATTATAAAGAATTAGGTCATAACTTCTTAATGATTATAACTTAGTAATTTATAAACTTATAAAGTGTTTAACTTAATCATAAAAAATAAACTGATTACTAATTAAATCTACAAATATTTAATTTACGGGATTCGTATAACTTATTAACTTTATAACTTATACAATGATTCACTTATTTATTAAGTACTCTTTTGAAAATTTAACCAATAGAAAATAAATAATTAAATTTATTTTATTAACTTTACAACTTATTAACTGAATAACTTAATAATCTAATTCATTCAAAATAACTTAAATTAAAAATATAATTCTTCAATGTTCCTAACTAATTAACTTACACATTTAGTAACTTCATAACTTAATACATTTGTAATTTAAAGTCCTTTGGGTTTAAAAAATAAGTTATAACTTATAATTTATCTTAAATAATTATTTGATTGATAATTACTAAAAAATAATTAAAATAAACTTATTAAATTATAAAGTAAATAACTTATTAAGTGCATAACTGATTAAGTTATGAAATTTCAATAAAAAATTAAAAAGATATCTGTTCAAAATAAAAGAAATTTAAATTAGTTCCCATTTAGTCATTCACTCGCTCATAAGTTCTTTAACTTCAGACCATATTTCGGGATACTCTTTTTCAAGATGTGCCTGTAAGGCTATAGAAATTTCTTTACTTATACTGAACTTAGGTTTTGTTTCTTTAAGATAATTTAAAGCAACTTTTGAATCTAAATCCCAAAAAGAAATTCGAGGTTGATCCTTGACTTTATTATGGATTTCTTCAATTAAATTAGCATCAACATCTGGAGTAACATCTTTTGATTCATTTGATTGCTGCTTTTTCTCTCGACGTGCAAGCATAGATCCCATATCTGCGCCTAAACCTCCATTTTTATTCTTCATTTTGTTCCCTCGCTAAAAATTCATCGGCTAAATCAATATAAGCCTTACTTCCCGCACAATCTGGATCATATATAATTACAGGCTTATTATACCCTGGAGCTTCAGAAACTTTGATATTATCAGGTATAATAGTCTCAAATAATTCATCTTCAAAATATTTTTGCACTTCAGTTTTTACTTCTTTACCAAGCTTTGTGTTAGCCCTGAATTTTGTGATTAAAACACCTTTTATTTCTGTTGGACTGTTAAGTTCTTCTGCAATTACATCAATAACTTCTAATAAATCAACCATTCCTTCTAAAGCAAATGGATCTGCTTGAATAGGGATAATAACACTATCAGCAGCAGTCAAAACATTAGTTGCAATGATGTTTAAGGTTGGAGGTGCATCAATAAAAATATAATCATAATCACCTTCAATATTTTTCAATTTACTTTTTAATACAGAAATTGGAGATGTTTGAGCATTAAGATAACCTTCAATCCCTGAAAGCTTTATATTTGAGGGAATTAAGTCTAATCCTTCATAATCTGTGTTACGTATTGCCTCAGTGACATCTATCTTGTCATGGATGACATCACGCATTGTATTCTTCATTTCTCTTTTCATTAATCCAAGGTACGTTGTTGCATTACCTTGAGGATCAAAATCAACTAATGCTATCTTCTTTCCTTTTTGTGCCAGTGCTGTAGTCAAATTAACGGCAGTGGTGGTTTTACCACTTCCCCCTTTTTGATTTAAAACTGCAATTATTTCTGCCATGTGCTTTCTCCTTTTTATTAACTTAATAAAGTATAAAGTGGGTAACTTATGAAGTTATACGTTAATAACTTATTTATAAATTAATATTTTTAATATAAAAAGATTTCTGCTATTAAAAACCATAATAAAACTATTGTTTAAATAGAGAAATAAAAATATGGGAAAATCAGTATCTTAATTACGTAAGTATTTTAAAATGACAAAATAAAAAAAAATGTAAACAATTTATAATTTTCAATATCCGGTCGTAGCATTAGTTATTCTTAAATCTACTTTAATCAATTTTTCATCTGTTTTTGTTGGAGTAATATTCAAAACTATATTTGCCATTTGACCTGTGGCAATATTATAATAAACACCTTTAGATTCACCAATGATATTTCCTGAAGTTCCATATCCTGTTACAACATATCCAAATGATTTATAATCTTTATCTGCTCCGTTTTGTATAGGTATAGTTACTGTATAATAAGAGCTAGTACCGTTTTCTATAGGGCCGTCAATTTTTGGTAAACCATTAATACCGACATTGTAAGGAGCATTAGTTTTATTCTCATCAACGTATGTACATCCAGATAAAGATAAAGTTACTAGAACAATAAACACTAAAAATAAAATAGCTTTTTTATCAAACAATATAAACACCTATTATTGATTACATTAGCTTATTTTAAAATTAATTTAAGAAATAAAATTTAAGATGAATTAAGAAATTTAAAGTCAAAAACAAATAATAATGGTATATAAATAATTATTTTAATTATCTAACCTTATTTGTCTTCAATTATCTTCAATGCTTCCTGTACATCCATATTATTATGAACAATCTCTGCAATTGCACGGGTAGTTTTTCTTGGAGACTCTGCCTGGAAAACATTTCTTCCAATTGCAACGCCAGCTCCTCCAACATTAACGGCATTTTTAACCATCATTAATAATTCTTCGTTAGTTTCAACTTTTGGGCCGCCAGCAATGACAACAGGGACCGGGCAACCATTAACCACTTCACTAAATGTATCAGGATCCCCAGTATAATTAGTTTTTATAATATCTGCACCAAGTTCTGCTCCTGCTCTTGCAGCAAGTTTAACTACATCTACATCATGTTCATCTGTGATTTTTTCTCCTCTTGGATACATCATTGCAATAAGTGGCATTCCCCATTCATCACATATTTCAGAAGTAATTCCAAGAGTTTCCAGCATTTCGGGCTCCTTATCAGATCCAACGTTTACATGGACAGATACTGCATCAGCCCCTATTTTTAATGCTTTTTCTACAGATGTTACCAGTACTTTATGATCAGGATCAGGTCCCAATGATGTACTTGCAGATAAATGAATTATAAGACCGATATCAGTTCCATAACCTCTATGGCCGTTATCTACCATACCTTTATGCATTATAACAGCATTAGCTCCTCCACTTGCTACTTCATCTATTGTTTCGCACATATTGGTTATTCCGGCAACAGGACCTATGGAAACACCGTGATCAACAGGAACAATAACGGTTTTTCCCGTTTTTCTGTTTATTATTCTTTCAATTCTAATTTTTTTACCAATCATTGGATACCCTCCATTTTAAGTTTAGATGACAGAATTTTTGAGTTTATGGATTATATCTACACTATATTATCTAATATTAGTATAAAATATAAACTTAAAGGTATAAAAATCATATGTTTTTTTACTTAATATAATAACAATTATACTTTTTAATTTAGAATAATAAAATTTGCTTTTATAATTTAGATGACCACAATTTTAATTCTTTTAATCTGGGAGGAATTCCATCTCTTGCAGACGATTCTAACCAACCAAATTTGGATTCTATTTTCTCCTCAGATGAAGCTGAATGAATAAAGTCCAGAAGGCCTCTATTTCTAATAATTGTTTCACGAGGTTTTAAAGTGGACGACCAGATGAAAAAGACTTTAAAAGTTGTATCAGGGTGATAACCTCCCCCTAAATCAACTGATAAAACATCACATTCTCCAATTTCATTCATAATATTTTCTAAAGTTTCATGAAGTCGAACATCAGCTTTGAAGAAATTTACATTAGTAAATTCCTTTTCTACTTTAGCCATACTTTCTACTGCTTCAGGGCTGTTATCCAGTGAAATTACTTTTCCCTCACTTGCTAGATCTGCCAGAATTTTAGTGGAATTGCCAACATGACAACCAAGTTCAACAACGGTATCATTTTTTTTAACAATATCTCTTAAAGCTTCCCTGTAAACTTTTATATCATAAACAATTTTTATCATAAAATTCACTAATTTACTTTAATTTTTAATCTGTTTAATATATTGATTATGTAGAAAAATAATTTTATTTTTTTAGTTTAAGCTCTCTGCAGCAGATTCTCCCGCGAGGTATCCAGTTGAAAATGCTTCTTGTAAATTATAACCGCCACTTGGAGCATTTATATCTATAATTTCCCCTGCAAAATATATTCCAGGAATTATTTTGGATTCCATTGTTTGTGGATCAATTTCTTTTTTCGATATTCCACCACAAGTTATCATTGCTTTTTCAATAGGCAAAAATCCAGTTAAAGTTAAAGGAAAAGCCTTTAAAAGACTTATAATTAAATTTCTTTCTTTACGATTGACCTGATTAACTTTCTTTTTAGGATTAATCTCTAAAAGATCAATGAAAACTGGAATCATTCTATTGGGAACCATTAGTTTCATGAAATTTTTAAATTCAGTTTTACTTCGTACTTCAAATTCATTCATGAGCATTTTTTCAAGCTCTAAACTGGATAATTCTGGTTTTAAATCTATTAAAAAGTCAATATTATCTACTTTATCAAAAATATGTACTATTTGGGCACTATAATCCAATACTAAAGGACCTGAAACTCCAAAATGTGTAAAAATTATATTTCCAGTATCTGTGATTATCTTCCTTTTTTTATATTTTAATGTCAAAACAACATTTTCAAGGGTAATTCCCTGTAATTCCTTAATCCATGTCTCTGAAGCTTTTAAAGGAACCAATCCTGGTTTTAATTTAGTTATTTTATGGCCTAATTTATTAGCTATTTCTAATCCATCACCAGTAGACCCTGTAGAAGGATATGAAACTCCACCTGTAGCTAAAATGACTTTTTTTGTTGCAATATAATTATCATTTCCTAAATCAAGACTATAATAATCATTTTTTACTTTAATTTTCTTTAACCTCGTTTTATAATTAATTTCTACCCTGTTTTCAGATAAATATTCTTTTAAAACTTTTATTATTGATGTAGATTTATTAGATTCAGGAAAAACTCTGCCATTTTCCTCAACCTTTAATTTTAATCCTTTAGCATTGAAAAATGACATTAATCTCCTGTTAGATAATTTAACAAATGCTGATCTTAAAAAAGAACCCCTTTTACCAAATTTTTCCAAAAATATGTCTAAAGAAGCAGTATTAGTAACATTACACCTATTACTACCTGTAATCTTGAGTTTTTTACCTAATTTATCATTCCTTTCAATTAGAATGACCTTTTTTCCAAGTTGTCCAGCCCTAATAGCTGCCATCATCCCTGCAGGACCTGCACCAACCACTGCTATATCATAAAGTTTCATAAAATCTTCCAAATCATTTAAAAATATGTTTTAGTAATTATTTAAAAAAAATTAAAGAAAAAAAGTAAAAAATCAGGTTATGGTGTCAACCTTCGTCTGTCTCTTGGGAATAAAACAGTTTCTCTAACGTTATTTACGCCAGTAAGACACATTGTAAATCTTTCAGCACCTAATCCCCAACCTGCATGAGGCGGCATTCCATATTCAAATGCTGCAAGGTATCTTTCAAATGATGCCGGATTTAAACCCTGTTTTTTGATTCTTTCTACTAGTAAATCATGTTTATGTACCCTTTGAGCTCCTGAAGAGATTTCAAGGTCCTTGTACATCAAGTCAAAAGCACAACTTTTTGCAGGATCTTCTTCGCTTGGCATTACATAAAATGGTTTTATGTCAGTTGGCCATCCTGTTATAAAGTAATATCCATCCATTACTTCCCCAATTGCTTTTTCAGCAGCTCTTGATAAGTCTTCTCCATGCTGCATGTTAACTCCTTTTGAATTAACAATATCCACAACTTCATCATAGTCAATTCTAGGGAATGGGATTTCTGGAACTTTTAAATCCATTTCCAGAATTTTTAATTCATCTTTACAGTGTTCTACTACATCACCTATAGTTGTATGAACAAGGCCTTCAAGGAAATTCATGACGTCCTCTTGACTGCAGAAAGCTCCTTCAAAATCTATTGAAATAGCTTCATTTAAATGTCTGAGTGTATCATGCTCTTCAGCTCTAAATATTTGGGCAATTTCGAATACTCTATCAAATCCGGTAGCCATCATCATCTGTTTGTAAAGTTGAGGACTTTGACTGAGGAATGCTTCCCTTTCAAAGTAAGTAATTGGGAAAAGCTCAGTTCCACCTTCAGTAGCAGATGCACCTAATTTTGGAGAATTAATTTCAATACATTCTCCTTTTTCAAAGAAATTTCTAACTGAATGGAGCATTCTACTTTTTATTTTAAATATAGCGCTGGAAGTAGGTCTTCTAATGTCGATATATCTTGAATCTAAACGTGTATCAATTTCAGCGTGAACTTTATCTGTTGTATCTAATGGAAGCGGTAATTTAGATTCATTGAGTAATTTAACTTCATTTGGAATGATTTCATAGCCGCCAGGGGCTTTACCTGATTCCTGTACAATTCCTTTAATTGCTACAACTGATTCTTTTCTTAATTTTCTAATTTCTTCAAGTAATTCCTTTGAAATTTTCTTACTTGGGGCTGTTATCTGGATAGTTCCATCTCTATCTCTTAAAAGGACAAATATAATTCCTCCAAGATCTCTAATTTCATGAATCCATCCCATTACTATTAATTCTTCTCCGCTTAAATCTGGAGTTATTCGCTTAGAATAATGAGTTCTTCTCCAATCTCCTAATGAATCTGTCAATTAATTCACCTCTAAAAATCTAATCTTTTGATAATCTTTTCTTAAATGATTCTGCGTGAGCATAAAGCCCTTCATATTCTGCAAGAGTTATTACAACATCCTTCAAATTTTCAACACCTTCTTTAGAAAGCCTTTGTACCGTAGGTTTCTTTAAAAAGGACTCTGTTGAAAGTCCTGAGTACATTCGAGCATTTTTTGATGTTGGAAGAACGTGATTAGTTCCTGAACCATAATCTCCTGCAGCTACAGGTGTTAATTCCCCTAAAAATATAGAACCTGCATTATTAATATCTTTTAAAGTGTTTTCAGGTTCTTCAGTCATAATTATCAAATGCTCTGGAGCATAATCATTAGAAAATTCCACAGCATCACTTATAGAATCAGTAAGTATAATTTTACCATATTTTTTAAGGGATTCTTCTATTATTTTACTTCTTTGCATATATTTAATATTTCCTAATATAATTTCATTTACTTTGTGAGCAATGTCACTTGAATCCGTAATAAGTACAGATGCAGCATCAGGATCATGTTCTGCCTGTGCCATCATATCAAAAGCAATGAATTCAGCATTGGCAGTCTTATCTGCAATAATAAGGACTTCAGACGGTCCTGCTGGAAAATCAATGTCTACATCACCATAAACTAACTTTTTAGCTGCAGTAACAAATATATTTCCAGGCCCTACTATTTTATCGACTTTAGGGACACTTTCAGTTCCAAAAGCCATAGCTGCTATTGCCTGAGCTCCCCCAACTTTATATATTTCATCTGCTCCCGCAATATCTGCCGCTACAAGTACCATATCATTTACACTTCCATCTGGCATTGGAGGCGTACAGCAAACAATTTTTTTAACTCCCGCTATTTTTGCAGGAATTATTGTCATCAAAACTGAAGAAGGATAAACAGCACGCCCTCCAGGAATATAACAACCAACAATTTCAATTGGACGTATAATCTGGCCAGCAATAATTCCAATATCGACTTCATTAAACCATTCTTTTGGAATTTGGGCTTTATGAAAAGTTTCAATATTTTTAGCTGCCTTTTTTAATGCTTCAACAATTTCATTATCTACATTTTTATAACTTTTTTCAATTTCTTCAGGGGTTACCTTAAAATTTTCAATTATTACATTATCAAATTTTTCAGTGTAAGATTTAAGTGAATTATCTCCTTTTTTCCTTACATCACTAATAACTTCATTTACTACACTTATTACACTTTCTGCATCTAGCTTAGAGCGGTTTAAAAGTTTATTTCGCTCTGTGCTTTCAAATTTCACAATTTCCATTGTATCACAAACTTATTGTTATATTAAATTTAAATTATTATTCAGGAAATAATTAGAATGTTAACTACATTTATTTAAATCATTATAACTAATTAAAGCTTTATCATCAAAAACTATATCCAATATAAAAATTAAAATTATAATGAAGGTAATTAATAATATTAACATCCACCATTTTTATTTTTTCGGTGAATTGTGTCGTGCATCACAAGATATATATAACATGCAATTAAATTTCTTACTATAAATGGAGGGGCTCCAAATATGTATAAAGATGAGCTTATACAATTACATCAGTTTTTGGTATATGTTTTAAAATATTTAGAAGACGGATATGAAGTAAAAGATGAATGTGAGGAATATTTCCGCCTTAATATCAGTCCGCATCACATCCACAGAACTAAAGCCGAACATAAATATGCTATTTTTGTTTTATCTGAATCAATCTCTGAACTGGTTGCTAAGAAAAATAACGGGACTACACCATCTAATCTCACAAATGGATTATCAGAACTTGCTAAAAGATCTAAAAAAGAACTAATACGTATGCATGAAGATAATGCATTGAAATATGAGAAGAATAAAAATCTGGAAATAATCTAATTTTAAACTTTAAATAATTTTATTAACTTCTTAATTCCTATATACTTTTATATTTCATCAAGGCAGGGATAATAATGAAAAGTATAAGGAAAATGATTTGTTTAGTAGATGGAGAGCACTATTTACCCGTTACTAAGTCTGCTCTGGATATGCTTGATAGTTTAGAACATAATGAAATAGTTGCTGTTGTTTTTATAGGCGGGACAGAAAAACTAAGAGAAGCATCTGAAGAGGGAATTTCAGAGAAGATGGAACGCCCAGTACATTTTGGTGATGATTATCACAAAATACCCTACAAGCTCATTGGAGAAATGATTGATAAGTATGATGCCGATGTTGTAATGGATTTAAGCGATGAGCCAATAGTTGACTATTCTAAACGTTTTAAAATTGCAACAATTGTTATTCAAAAAGGGATACCCTATGAAGGGCCTGATTTTAAATTCGATCCACTTACTGAACATGAAGTGTTAAAAAAACCTTCTCTTAAAATTCTAGGTACTGGAAAAAGAATAGGTAAAACTGCTGTTTCAGCATATGCAGCCCGATTAATCCATAATAGAGAATATAATCCTTGTATTGTGGCAATGGGCAGAGGGGGGCCAGAAAAACCTGAAATTGTTCGAGGCGACAAAATTAAGATCACTCCTCAATATCTGATGGAACAATCCAATCAAGGAGTTCATGCAGCATCAGATCACTGGGAAGATGCTCTAATGAGCCGAATTTTAACTATCGGATGCAGAAGATGTGGTGGCGGATTAGCTGGTGATGTTTTTATTACCAACATGAAAAGAGGAGCAGAGCTTGCAAACGAAGTTGAATCTGATTTTGTAATTATGGAAGGTAGTGGTGCAGCTATACCTCCAATTAAAACTAACAAACATATTGTGCTTGTTGGTGCAAATCAACCACTAATTAATTTAGAAAGATTCTTTGGACCATTCAGGATACAATTAGGAGATTTAGTAATCATTACAATGTGTGAAGAGCCAATGGCCAGCAAAGAAAAGGTTAAATCAATCATGGAGTTTATTAAAAAAGTAAATCCTGATGCAGAAGTAATTCCAACTTTCTTTAGACCAAAGCCTTTAGAAGATATCAGTGGAAAAAATATTCTCTTTGCAACAACAGCACCGGATTCAATTAAAAATGTCTTAATTAATCATTTAGAAGAAAATTATGGCTGTAAAGTAATTGGAACAACTCCACATCTTTCAAATAGACCACTTCTTCAAAAAGACATAGAAAAATATATAGATGACGTGGATACTATGCTTACAGAACTTAAAGCCGCTGCAGTAGACGTTGCAACAAAAGATGCACTCGAAGCAGGATTAGAAGTTGTTTACTGTGATAATATACCAGTTGTTTGCAGCGAAATCAAAGGCGGAGATCAGTTTTTAAAAGATGGAATAATAAAAGTCGTTGACGATGCTATAGACGATTTTAAATCCAAAAAATAATTGAATTATAAAATAAAATATAAAAAAAATTTATTTTTTTATTTTTTTAAATTTTTTACACCATCATGT
>JAEYSH010000218.1 GCA_023434825.1 Methanobacteriota archaeon
CCTGAGGTTTATGAACCTGCAGAAGACACTTTTTTATTTGCAGAAAATCTAGATATCCAGAGAAGAGACGAAGTGCTTGAAATAGGAACTGGAACTGGCTTAATTGCCGTTTATGCTGCTCAAAGAACCAAAAAAGTAGTTGCAACAGATATTAACGAACAAGCGGTTAAATGCGCTTTAAAAAATACTGTCACTAATAAAACGTATAACATAGAATTAAGGCACGGCCACCTATTTGAACCTGTTGAAGGAGAAAAATTTGACCTTATTTTATTTAACACACCATATCTCCCAACAGAAGAAGATGAAAAACTTGATAGTGAATTAAATGCTGCGTTTGATGGTGGTTTAGAAGGTAGAGAAATAATAGATCAATTTATTGAGCAAGTTAAGGATTATTTGAACGAAGAAGGCCGAGTCCAGCTTGTACAATCATCACTATCCGATAATGAAAAAACACTTTCCAAACTGGAAAAATTAGGATTTAATGCTGAAATTACAGCCAGCCAAAAATGTTTCTTTGAAGAGATAGTGGTTATAACTGGTAAATTAAAAAAGAAAGAAGATTCAGATGATAATTAGAGATATCAAAAATTGTGAATATTTTGAAGCAATGGATAAAACCATACTATGTGAATTACTGCATCCAGATCGTGAGGATGAAGATTTAAAAATGGATTTAAGCGTTGCTCATGCTATTTTGAAACCCCTAAAATCTTCTATTCCCCATAAACTTAAAAATTCTGTCGAAATTTACTACATTCTTCAAGGAAAAGGAATTATGCATATAGATGAAGAGATGGAAGAAGTAAAATCAGGGCAGATTGTTTATATTCCTCCAAATTCAAAACAATATCTTGAAAATACTGAAAATGAAGAACTAAAATTCCTTTGTATTGTTAATCCAATGTGGAAGGAAGAAAACGAAGAATTGATTTAAAAAAAATAAAAATCAATAAACAACCATGACACTCATATAACTGAATTCCATTTCAGAAATATCTTTTAAAGTTGCCTCAATTATTTTTTCATCATTATAGCTGAGTTTTTCACAAACTGCCGCTTTTCTATTTTCAGAAATTCCGTTTTCAATTAAAAACTCTGCAAGCTCTGCGGGTTTAAAGTTTGGAAGTATTATTGAAGGTTTTCCATTGTTAATGACTTCTAAAATATCTTCTGATATCCCCTTTCCATGCATTGTTACTAAATCTGCTTCATCCCATGGTATTTGAAGCTTTGCAGCACATAATTGAACAGAACTCACTCCAGGGATAACTTCAATATTAATATCAGGGCTCAATTTTAAAATAGGCTTTAATACTCCTGAAAACCCAGGATCGCCAGTTGAAAGGACTGCAACATTCTTTCCTTTTTTAACTTCATCTATTGATGCCACCAGACTTTCATTCATATTTTTAGCATCAATTTCTACTTTTTCTGCATTTATTTCAAATAAATCTAAAGCCCTCTTGCTACCAAATACCAGATCAACTTTTTTAACTGCATTTACTGCTGCTTGAGTTAAATAATCACTAGATCCGGGACCAATTCCCACAATATAAAGTTTTGACATTGATGAACTCCTCATAAATTTGATGAAATTTGAACATTATCCCCTAATTAAATCAAATATATAATTACATGATTATAAATTTAAGGCCAATGAACTTCTTTTAAATTAAAAATATGTTAAAAATGACCCTGTTTAATTTTTATAAATTATGAGACATTTAAATCAATAAAATTGTTTTTAGTTAGTTTTTTACGCTTATTTAGTACTCGGTATCTTAAAAATAAGCTAAGTTTATAGAAATAAATATATACTGCGTTATACTACTAAAGAATAAAAAGTATGAAGAAGGGAAATAATTGAAACATTTGGCGGTATTAATATTAATTTTTGTTTCTATAATGGCATTTTTAAGTTGTGTTAGCGCTGAAGATTCGAATTCAAGTCAATCAACTAATGAAATTTTAAATCAGAGCTCAAATGAAACATATGTGTCCAATTCAACAGATTGTAGAGATAAAGAGATTCTGGTTAGATTTAACACAAGCAACTTAAATGAAACTAATTATGCAAATATTACTAATAAAATCCACCAAAAAGTTGGCTCTACTGTTTTAAAAGAATTTGAGGAAATAAAAGGGTTACAACTTGTTAAAATCCCTGAAAATATGTCATTAACTGAAGCTATTGGGATATACTTGCAAAATGAAAATGTGATTTATGCAGAATCTAATTATTTATACAAGCAACAGACCATTCCAACTGATACAGGCTATTCTTATCAATGGGGACTTCCTAGAATAAATGCACCCTCAGGATGGGACATTGCAACTGGATCAAGCAGTGTGATAATAGCAGTGGTGGATTCTGGAATTGATACCAATCACCCCGACCTTAAATATAATTTATGGGTTAATAAAGGAGAAATTCCGGGAAATAAGATTGATGATGATAACAATGGATATATAGATGATGTTTACGGATGGAATTTTGAAGATGGCAATAATAATGTTACTGATGATAATGGACACGGCACACACGTTGCTGGAATCATAGCAGCAAGCGGTAATAATACTATTGGCGTTTCAGGAGTTATGTGGAATGCCACTATAATGCCCTTGAAGTTTCTTGATGAAAATGGAGAGGGGTACATTAGTGATGCAGTATCTGCAATAAGTTATGCCACTAAAATGGGGGCTTTCATAATAAACTGTTCCTGGGGAGGCCCTACATATTCAAAAGCCCTGGAAGATATCATTGAGGCTTCATCTGCACTGGTAATATGCGCAGCTGGAAATGAAGTTAAAAGTGAAAATATCGATATTAGTCCAAATTATCCAGCAAGTTATGATTCCAACAATATAATTTGCGTTGCTGCCGTGGATAAAGAAGATAAAATCTGTTATTTTTCAAATTACGGCATTAATTCCGTGGATGTAGCTGCACCTGGAAGTTCAATATTCAGCACATTACCTGGATCAAAATATGGATACATGCAGGGAACTTCAATGGCTACACCTTATGTATCAGGCCTAGCGGGGCTAATAAAGTCACTTCGACCTGAATTAAATGCTTTGCAGGTTAAATACACTATCTTAAACAACGTTGATCCCGTAGCTTCGCTATCAGGCCAAATATTAACTGGAGGAGTAATTAACGTCTTTAAGGCCTTAACAAATATAATAACTGATGCTACTGTCCCAACAGTAACTGCAAATCCAAATGGCAATTCTTACTATTATTCACCTTTAAGCGTTAATTTGACCTCAGATAAACCCGGTAAAATTTACTACACACTTGATGGAACAAATCCAACGACATCAAGTGCAGTTCATTCTTGCCCTATAATCATTTCCACTTCAAAAACTATTAAATTCATGGCAATGGATAAGCAAGGAACGCTATCGCCAATATATACTGAAATATATCTAATTTATAAATGGACGAATTACAGTTATCAAGTCACTATTCAATACAGATTAAGCAATAAAAAATATCGCATAAAATACAGTGCTCCTTATAAAGCTAAAAAGAAAATAAGATATAGAGTAGGCAAAAAATGGAGATACTACTGGACTTACGTTACTAAATATAAATGGAAATATAGATGGGACTACCGCTATGGATATAGAAGTGAAACCAGATACGGAACCAGATGGGAGCTAACTTAACAAAAATCTTATTTTAATTTTTTATTCTATTGATCCTCTTTTAAATTCTATTTTTTTAAAACTAATCTTCTTTCATGCAAAAGAATTATTTGTTAAAAGTTTAAAAATAGATAATCAGAAAGAAAACAGAGAGTGATAGAATGCTTCAAATTGCAGTAACCGGAAAACCAAACGTTGGAAAATCCTCATTTTTTAATTCAGCCACTTTATCAGAAATAGAAGTAGCAGATTATCCTTTTACAACCATAGATGCTAATAAAGCAGTTGCTTATGTTATGTCAGACTGTCCATGTACCGAACTGGAAATAACATGTAATCCTAATAATTCTAAATGTGTAGAAGGGCTTCGTATGATTCCAGTAGAATTAATTGATGTAGCAGGGCTTGTACCTGGTGCCCATGAAGGAAGAGGTCTTGGAAATAAATTTTTAGATGATTTAAGACAATCAAAAGCATTTATACATATTATCGATGCTTCAGGTTCCACAGATGAAGAAGGAAGGCCAGTTGATGCCGGATCCCATGATCCCTTAGAAGATGTGGACTTTTTAGAACATGAGATAGTAATGTGGCTTTTTGGCATATTAAAGAAAAACTGGAACAAATTAATACGAAAATACCTCTCAGAAAAACTTGATTTTTCAAGGATCATACATGAACAATTCAGTGGAATAGGAATATCATTAGAAGAGATTGTTGAAGCAAAAAGAGCAGTTCCCGGAGAATATTTTAAATGGGAAGATAAAGACATTCAGGAATTTTTAAGTGTTTTACTTAGAATTTCAAAACCAATGATTATAGTTGCCAATAAGGCTGATCTTCCAACTGCAGAAGAAAATATTAAAAGATTAAAAGAAAAATATGGAAATGTAATTCCAGCATCTGCAGAATCTGAATTGGCACTTGTTAAAGCTTCTGAAGCTGGTTTAATTAACTATACTCCTGGAAGCAGTGATTTTGAAATTGTTGATCCTTCAAAATTAAGTGATCCACAGAAAAATGCATTGAATTACATTAAAGAGCATGTTCTTGACAAATATGGCAGTACAGGAGTTCAAGAAGCTTTAAATAATGTAATTTTCAATCTCATGGATATGATTGTTGTTTATCCAGTTGAAGATGAGCATAAAATGTGCGATGGAAAAGGAAATGTCCTTCCAGATGCTATTTTAATCCGTAAAGGTTCTCATCCAAAGGATTTAGCTTTTGTAATTCATACAGATATTGGAGAAAGTTTTATGCATGCTATGGATGCCCGTAGCTGTATGAGGGTAAAAAGTGACTATGAACTTAAAAGTGGAGATATTATAAGCATTATTTGCCAAAAGTAATTACGAATATGAATTAATTTTTATTTCTTTTTTCTAATTTTTTCAAGATTATTCTTAGCTTCTTCATGGGATGGGACTAAAAAGAATCCATTAATCATCTCGCATTCTTCATATTCTCCACAATCTGCGCATGTTTCATATTTATTTTCGATACAGCAGCTTCTTATCTGGCAATTTAAGCACCCTACAAATGTTTCACCTTTTACACTGCATCCATTACAGTTACAATCATCTGGTTCAAGTTTATCCTTTCCAATATATTCTGCATAAAGATTAGACCATTCTTTAGCAGTTTTTTCTTTAAATTCAAGATCATTATTGGCGGTTGCAATAAATATAGGGCATTTTGAACAATCCAATCCACAGTAACCCATAGTCAAGTTATCCATTGTAATCATTCCATCTAAATTTTAAATTATAAAACTTGAATCTTAATTTATCTTAACTTATAAAAAAACTTAAATTAAAAGAAATGTTTAGAAAATACTAATACATTTTAATTGAGCTGATTTTATGGTCTCAAATGAAGAAATTCAAAGAAGATTAGAAACAAAAAGAAATGGAGCTACACTCCCAGAAGATGAAACCTCAGAAATCGAGATTAACGAACATTTAAGTGATATTATTGTGGTTAGTTCCAATCATATACCGGGATATGAAGTTCTTGAAACTTGCGGATTTTGTTACGGCCTTACAGTACGTAGTAGGGGTGCTGGAGGTCAAATTGGTGCTGGAATTCGTTCCATGTTCGGTGGAGAAATAAAAGAATACGTTAAAATGATGGAAGAATCCAGAGATGAATCGCTTTATAGAATGATTGATCATGCCAAAGATATGGGTGCAAATGCCATAATTAGCGTACGTTTCGATTCTAATGAAGTTTCAAACGTCATGCAGGAAATTTTAGCCTATGGAACTGCTGTAATTGTTCGAAAAAAAGAAAATAAGGTTAAATTAAGTTAAACCCCTTATTCTATTTCAAAAATTTTAAATATTCCAGTTACTATTAACCACAATCCTATCAAAATACCTAAATTTACAGGATTGAATGCATAGAACCCCAGTATTATGTAAATTATACCCAATACTATTCCTAAGATTCCAGACCATGCAGACTTTCTTTCCATTCCGTCAAATAAAGATATTATACCAGTTAAAATTAGGAAAATCCCTGCAAGATATAATGTAATTGCTGCTATAAAACTGAACAACTCTGGATTGACTACTAAACCCAATCCTAAAATCAGTGCTATTATTCCCAAAATAACATTTAAAATACTGGTAGTTTTACTTATTTCAAATTCAGAAATTCCGACTATAATGAGCCATATAGCTATTAAAAGCACTAAAAGACCCGCAAATACACTTACAGTAACTGTAGATAGCAAAGGAAATGCAATTACAATTAAACCTAGAATTATAGCCAGTGCTCCTGTAACCCAATTTTTCATACTCCTTTCCTCCAAATGATTTATTTTACAAGCTTATTTTAAATTTAATTTATATTATTATTTGTAATAACATTGAATATATATTTTTTCAATTATTTTAATTTCAAATAGGGAAAAATAGCATATTTAATTGTTTAGGAGCTTAAAACCCAGTTTATATCTTTTAAAAATTATTATGGCATTACATTCCCCAATAGATTCCTTACAATTTATATTCTACTTGTTATAGAAAAATAACATAATCTATTTAATTAATACAAGAGGTCTATTTCAAGTGTAAAATTAAAAATAAATCCAATTTTGAAGTCCAATTATGTAGATTGAAAGGAGAATAACAATGGATACATCTAAACCATTTTCAGAAATCGGGGACATTTACAAGTTTTCAAAGGAAGAACTGTATTCTAAACTGGAAACATCTGAAAATGGTTTAAGTGAAGAAGAAGCTAAAAAAAAGCTTGAAATTTATGGGCCTAATCAAATTGAAGAAATTAAACAAAAACCACTGATATTCAAATTATTAGAGAATTTTTATAATGTTTTAGCATTGCTTTTATGGGCTGCAAGCGTGCTTTCATTTATCGCTGGAACTCCACAGTTAGGTTTTGCAATTATTGCAGTGATTGTTATTAATGCTCTTTTTAGTTTCTGGCAGGAATTTCAGGCAGAAAAAGCTACAGATGCCCTTAAAAAGATACTGCCTTCAAAAGCAAAAATCACAAGAGAAGGTAAAGTAAGGGAAATACTCACCACCGAACTCGTTCCCGGAGATATAATAGTACTGGAAGAGGGAGACAATATATCTGCTGATTCAAGACTTATTGAAGCATTCAGGCTTAAAGTAGACAATTCCACCCTAACTGGCGAGTCAAGACCTATTAGAAAAGAA
Source organism: Methanobacteriota archaeon (assembly GCA_023434825.1). Classification (GTDB taxonomy): domain Archaea; phylum Methanobacteriota; class Methanobacteria; order Methanobacteriales; family Methanobacteriaceae; genus Methanobacterium_D. The sequence goes on from JAEYSH010000218.1 coordinate 7,353, forward strand.
TCCGAAGAAATGGATGAAGAAGATCATTCCTTTATTGAAATGCATAATTTAATTTTTGCTGGAACCAGCGTTTCATCAGGCTCTGGAAAAGCAGTTGTTTTTGCAACAGGAAATAAAACAGAATTTAGTAAAATTGCAACACTCACTCAAGCTGTAAAAGAAGTTTCAAGCCCCTTACAAAAAGAAATAGGTAAATTAGCTAGAATAATAGCAATTATAGCCATATTAATGGGGGTTTCATTATTTTTCTTAAATATATTTGTAGTTGGCTTTCCACTGGAACTAGCATTCATTTTTGCAATAGGATTAACTGTTGCTAATGTCCCTGAAGGTCTTTTACCAACAGTAACACTTTCACTTGCCGCTGCAGCTCAAAAAATGGTAGGAAAAAACGCTTTAGTTAAAAAACTCTCCAGTGTTGAAACATTAGGTTCAACAACAATTATTTGCACTGATAAAACCGGTACACTTACTAAAAACGAAATGACAGTGCGTAAAATTTGGATTCCCGGAGAAATAATTGATGTAACCGGTGCAGGTTATACTCCTGAAGGTAAATTCATTCATAACGACAAGGAAATATGTTATGATGAAATGAAAGAGCTCAAACTTTTAATGAGAACTTCTGCTTTTTGTAATGATGCAAAATTAATTCCACCTAAAGATGGCGGAAAAAAATGGAAAATAATAGGAGACCCTACAGAAGCTTCACTCCTTGTTGCAGCATATAAAAGCGGTTTTAACCTTGAAGACGAGCTTAAAAGAATTCCAAGAATAACAGAACTGCCCTTTGACTCTAAAAGGAAATCAATGAGTTCAATTCACCAGAAAGAAGATAAAAAAGTGGCATACATCAAAGGAGCACCTAAAAAGATTATTTCATTAAGTACTCATATTTCAGAGAAAGGAAAAATTAGGCCGTTATCTGATGAAGAAAAAGAAGAAATATTTAAAATTCATGACGATCTTGCAAGTCAGGGTTTAAGAATCCTCGGAATAGCTTATAGAAATCTCCCTACTGATTTTGAAGATTACAAACCGAAAATGGTAGAAAAAAACATGATTTTGGTGGGAATGATGGCTATGCAGGACCCTCCTCGCCCAGAGGTGAAAGATGCTGTTGCACAGTGTCACCGCGCGGGAATAAGGATTTTAATGATTACAGGAGATTATGGACTTACAGCAAGAGCAATTGCTGAAGAGATAGGAATTATAAGTGGTCCCTGCGAAATAGTGAAGGGTAAAGAGCTAAATGAAATGTCTGATAATGAAGTAATGCAGTTATTGAATTCTGGATGCGATGTTATATTTGCACGTGCAGTACCAGAACATAAAATGAGAATTGCCAGTATACTTGAAGAAGAAGATGAAATAGTAGCAATGACCGGTGACGGCGTTAATGATGCTCCAGCGCTTCGAAAAGCAGATATTGGTGTTGCAATGGGAATAACAGGTACAGATGTTGCTAAAGAAGCATCGGACATGGTTTTAACTGATGATAACTTTGCTACCATTGTTGAAGCCATCATGGAAGGAAGAACAATTTATGAAAACATAAGAAAATTTATAACCTACATATTTACTCACGAAACCGCTGAAATCATCCCTTTTGTCCTTATGGTGATATTTAAAATCCCATTACCAATTACAGTAATGCAAATACTTGCAATTGACCTTGGAACTGATACTCTACCTGCACTGGCTTTAGGTGTTGGGCCATCTGAGTCCGATGTTATGGACAGACCACCAAGATCTCGAAAGGAACATCTTTTAAATTTTGGAGTAATCTTTAGAGGGTATATATTTTTAGGATTAATAGAAGCTGCTCTTGTAATGTCTGGTTATTTCTGGATACTTTATGGAGGCGGCTGGCAATTAGGACAATCCTTACCATTTTCAGACACTCTTTATATTAAAGCCACAACCATGGTATTTGTAGGAATTGTAGCAGCACAGATTGGAAACCTTCTTGCATGTCAAACATCCAGAACTTCATCATTAACCATTGGATTATTAAAAAATAAATGGATACCAATGGGCATAGCATTTGAAGTTATAGTAATGCTTTCAATAGTATATATCCCTTATTTACAAGGTATATTTAACACAACGGGCCTTGGAATAAATGAATGGCTTTACGTACTTACATTTATTCCTATTATGTTTTTTGCAGATGAATTAAGGAAATATGTCGTCCGGAAAAGATCATGAATCTTTGCACAATATTTGCCTAAAATTGAAAATTGAGAACAAAAAATTCTTTTTTAAATTAAAAATTATATCGATAAATATTTTTATAATTAATAATGATAATTTATTTATATTATAATGGAGGCATTTAATGAAGCTTAAAACAGGGATTTTTATAATATTTTTAGCTATTGGGCTCCTCGGAGCACCTAATTGTATTTTTGCACAACAATATGAAGATTCATCATCTGATGCTGCTATAAAAGGGAATTTAGATAGTAATATGGTTATTAACAGTTTAACTCCTTTACTCAAGGGAAGCAGTGGAGGTAAAAGTTCTGGCTCCAGTAGTTCCAAAAGTGTCAGTAAAGCGGTGAAAAAAGCTGATGGTGACGATGATGATACTACTACAGACGATGGCTCTGGCTGGTGGATTACAATAATCATATTAATAATAATATTTGGAATTATAGGCGTTTTAATATGGTATTTTGTGATACGGAAATAATTCCATTCCTTTTTAAACAAATAAAAGGTAATTTTTATGAATATAATATTCAGAGTTTTAAGGAAAAGCCTTCCTTTAGTACTCAAAGAAAGAATGACACGTGTTTTTATCTGGATACTTGGAGTTATCGCCTATGCAACTATTGGCTTTCACTTTATTGAAGGACAACCATGGACCGTATCATTATACTGGACATTTGTAACCATTGGAACGGTAGGATATGGAGATTACAGTCCTAAAACTACTTTAGGAATGTTTTTCACGATTTCAGTGATAGTATTGGGTATAGGAAGCTTTGCAATCGCAATTGAAGCTATAGTTGACTTTTTATTACAAAGACAGGAAAGAAGGATAAGAGGGTTGATTAATGTGGAAAAATCACGGCATGTAGTAATATGCGGCTGGACAGAAAGTACAATGGAATGTATTAACGAAATTGGAAGAGAAAATGAGATTTTTGTAATTGATGAAGATGAAAATGTACGCCAGAAAGCTATAAAAAATAACATTAATTTTGTTCATGGAGATCCAACACGGATAAAAGACCTTGAAAAAGCCAATGTCAGAGGTGCTAAAGCTATAATCATAGATATGGAATCAGATTCTGAAACAATCCATTGTATATTAAGTATTCGTAAAATAGACCAGGATGTCAGGATAATTGCTGAAGCACAACGCTATGAGAATATAGAACAATTTAAGCTTGCAGGAGCAAGTCAAGTTATTTCTCCATTTGTAATATCTGGAAGACTCATGAAAAAAAGTATTGATGACGGCTATGAAGCAATGTTTGTCCAGGAAGTACTTGCAGAACACAAAACCCGTGAAATGAAAGAAGTTCTGGTAACTGAAGACAGCTATTTTGCTGGAAAGTCAATTCGTGAAGCAGATATACATGAAAAAACAGGCGTTATACTGGTTGGAATTGGAGAAAGTGGTAATTTAGCCATAGATCCTTCAAGAGATTATGTTATTAAACCCGGAGACATAATGCTTGGAATTGGAAAGCCTGAAGAATTTGAAAAGTTAGAAAAGGAATGTGCGGGTGAAAAGTAGATTAAAAATTAAAATCGATTTTTATTCTTTTTAAAGGTTCCATTTCTAAAATATTCTTTTTATAATTATTTTTAAATGAATAAGCAATTATATTAACCCCTTCTTCATGAGCCTGTTTTAAAACATTTGAAAAATCTGGATCCATAACAAAATTAGGTGAAAATGATTCAGCATCCTCACAAGCTATTAAAAATAATATAGATGCATCAAAACCTTCTTCTTTTGCAGTGATAAGCTCTTCAACGTGTCTTTTACCCCTTAAAGTTGGTGCATCGGGAAATTTAGCATGTCCTCCCTCAACTAATGTGCATCCTTTAACTTCAAGCAACATTTTTTCGTTATTTTTGTTAGAAAGCAGGAAATCAATTCTACTTTTACCATAAGTATATTCTCGTTTTTCAACAGAATAACCTTTAACTTCATCTATTATCTGTAAATCGATTAAGTCAGCAGCCATATCACTATGAAAGCCAGAATTTATCAATACCCACAAATTACCCTTTAAAACACCTATAACATCAAATTTAGTCTTTCTCTTAGCAGTATTTAATGCGGGTCTTAATAACAAGTTTACATCAGGAGTTAAAAGTTCCTTAAGCCTTCCAGGATCTCTTAAATGTGCATTTTCTAATTTTTCGTTGTATCTAAATGTTACTGTGAACCTGTTGGGCCTTTCAACGAAATTACCCTGAATTATGTTTTTAATTATCATTTTAAACCTTTTAAGTTAATTTAAGTTCATCTATAGCCTTAATCACGTCAACAGCATGATTTACAGTGATGTAGTAAGACTCATATCTATAACTTTCATAAATTATAGCTGGAATTCCGGATTTTATTAATGGAATAGTAACATATGAAGGACTTTTTGGCCCTGCTTCAAGAGGAGGAGTATAATAAACAATCCATGGTATTTTAATTGTTAGTTCGTGGGCAATTGATTTTGATTTAATATCATCTTTAGGGACATAAACGAAATTTTCTTTTTGAAAATCATCTCCCCTATTAGAATGTACATCTATTGCTAGATTATAATGATTTTGAATTATATCCGGAACAACAAACTGATAAGCCAATAATTGTCCATTCATTCTTCCATTGTCGTAAGAAGTTCTATCTTTAGTAACATCCACGCTATAAATATAAAAAGATGAATTAAGGGATTTATTTAAGCCTAAAAGCGATGCTGCTAATGCTCTGTTGGAATCAGCTTCCAAAGGATGTACTCCAACTATAATAGCAATTTTTTGAGTTCCGTTTGGGTTTCCATATGGTCCGCTTTTAATCACAGTTCCGTATTTAGTGTTGCCCAGAACTTGAGGAGCTTCTAATTCTGTTGAATTAATACTTAAGTTCTCATTATCCTGAAAATTTGAACCATATGACATTGAATAGCTAAAAGCTACCAGTATAAAAATTATTATACTCATTAACACAAATCCATTGTTCATTTCAGCCATTAGGACTTCACTCCCACTTATTGATAAATATCATATAATACAATCTTATTTCTGCTTCATGAATTTACGAATAAAATCATATAGAATAAATTGAATACTTGAATCATAAACACATTAATTTAACAACTAAATATTTTAATTCTTAAATCTTATAGGATGTTTAAAATATAAATAAAAAACTGATCAACAGATAAACAATCGTTATTATATCATAAAAAATTGCTTAAAATGGATTTTTTTATAAAATAATTATAAGAATATCAGTGAATTACTATTTAGAGGTGAAAATTTGCATCCAAGACCAAGTCCAATTGCTGCATCATTATATACACTTAGAGACATGAATACTGACGTTATTATATTACATGGCCCGCACGGCTGCTGTTTTAGGACAGGAAGACTACTTGAAAACGATGGAGTAAGGGTAGTTACCACTGCAATGTCAGAAAATGATTTTATTTTCGGAGCATCAGCTAAACTAGAAGAAACATTAAAAGAAGTTGAATCCCTTTTCTCACCCGAACTCGTTGGAATTGTTGGAACCTGTGCCAGCATGATAATAGGGGAAGACCTTAAAGAAGCTATTCAAAATGCAAACATCAATGCTAAAGTACTTGCCGTAGAATCGCATGGAGGTTTAAGCGAAGGAGATAATACTGAAGGAGCAATAGCAGTTTTAGAGGCTGCAAGTGAAGAGGGAATTATTCCGGAAGAAGAAACCCAACGGCAATCTAAAATGCTAAGATTAGCAACAGAAATTGAAAAAACAAGAGGAATGGCTAAAGGAGGCTATATTGCCCCATCATATGGTGATGATAAGGAAGAAATTGCTTCAATATTAACTCAGAAGTTAAAAAATGGCGAAAAAGTTGTTATAGTATTAAACGCCAAGAAAGAAACATCATATTTATTTGCAGATATTTTAAAAATCCCATATAATAAAATAAATCCTGAAAACGTACCATTAATAATTGCAAACCTGGATGAAAACATCGGACTTCCAAGAATTAGACAACATGCAGTTAATATAAAACAAGAGCTCAAAGAGGAAGGTGTTGATATTGATATTATCACTGGAGGGCTTGATGAATATCCTGTGACTGGAAATGAAGCAGTCAAGCATTTAAAAGATATGGATTTAGATTTTGTTATTGTAGCAGGAGTACCTCATGCACTTCCTATAGAAACACTAAATATAGAAACTTTAGCAATAACAGACGGTCCAAGACTTGTAGAACCTCTAAAAGAGTTAGGTTATACCTATGTTGTCACTGAACTGGATGCTCATGCCAAAACATTGGGTGTGGATAAAATTGTGGCTTCAGATTTTGGTGATGTTTTAAGAAAGAATTTAAGTTAGATTATAATTAAATAAATGAGAAGAACAATATTAAATTAAAAATAATCAAATTCAAAAACAGAATATTTTAAAATTATAAAGATAATAATAATCTAAGATTCGGTGATTTAATGAACAGTACAGCAGGCATGATACTTTGCGGAGGCTTTGGAAAAAGATTACGGCCCATTACAGAAACAATACCCAAGCCTTTAGTTGAAATTAAGGACAATTACTCCATTTTAAAAGGCCATGATACCTATACAATTCTTGACAAGCAACTTTTTGATTTTAAAAATGCAGGTGTGGACCGTGTACTTCTTTTAACTGGATTTTTAAGCGAAAAAATCCAGGAAAGATACGGAGACGATTTTCAGGGAATGAAAATTGAATATATAATAGAAGATGAACCCCTGGGAACACTAAACGCCATAAGACTAGGTATGAGCCATATAAAAAATGGTGAACAATGTGTGATAAGAAATGGAGATGTTGTTGCTGATTTAAACATTAAAAAAATGATTCACTTGGGTGAAAAATCAGATTATCCTCTTTCTATGTTCATAACTCAAATGCAATCACCATATGGTATAGTCGAAATAAGTGGAGACAAACTTGTCTCATTTAAGGAAAAGCCACTTCTTGATTATTATATAAACGGAGGAGTGTATTTTTCAAACGGAGAAATTGACTTCGGCGATTTTGAAGTTGGAGATATAGAAAAAACTGTTTTCCCAATGATGGCCAAGGAAAATCAGCTTGGTTACTACAAAGAAGATGGTCTCTTCTGGATGGCAATAGATACCTCCAAAGAACTGGAACAAATTAGAAAAGAATATCAAAACAGGGAAGATAAACCTTGGGGCTATGAAAAAGTCCTTATTTACACAGAAAAATATCTTACAAAGGAACTATTTATAAGAGAAGGTTATCAGACCTCCTTCCATTACCACGCAGAGAAAGATGAAACCATGTATATTGTAAGTGGTGCCGGTTATATCGAATTTGAAGACCGTAAAGAATACTTTGGTAAAAATGATACCGTTAGAATAGAACCCGGTGCTCCACATTCCATAGTTGCAATGGAAAATACAGTATTACATGAAGTATCAACACCACATCTTAATGATACTATCCGCGTAAACGATTACTACTCAAGGGCTGCAGACGATAAGTCTATAACCCCCTAATATTTTTTTAAATTTTAATTTTAAAGGTATAACATGATAGTTATAATTAATTATGGCTCAGGAAACCTTAAAAGTATCAAAAACGGTTTTTCAAAAATAGGAGAGGAAGCTGTAATTTCCAATGATATTTATCAAATGGAAAAAGCAGATGCCCTGATTTTACCTGGTGTTGGTGCCTTTGGAACTGCTATGGAACAGCTTAAAAATTATAAAGATTTAATTCACGATCATATTAATTCTGGAAAACCATTTTTAGGCGTTTGTTTAGGGCAGCAAATTCTTTTTACAAAAAGTGAAGAAGATGAAGGAGTCACAGGGCTTGATGTGTTAAAAGGTGAAGTACTTCGCCTTCCTGAAGGTTTAAAAATACCTCACATGGGATGGAATAGTCTGGAATTTAAAAATAAATGTCCTTTATTTGAAAATATAGGAAATGAATACATGTATTTTGTCCATTCTTATTATGTAAAGCCTGAAGATGAAAACATAATAGCTGCAACTACTAATTACGGAATTGATGTTCCCGCAGCTATATGCAAAGATAATGTCTTTGCTACACAGTTTCACCCTGAAAAGAGTGGAGAAGTGGGTTTAAATATTCTGAGGAATTTTGTAAGTATTATTTAAATTAAAAAGTCTACTGGATTAAATTAAATTTATCATCTTCAAAAATCCATCTTATTTTTTATTGATAAAGTATAAAATATTTAATAATTAACTATAATTCAATTTTATTTACAAATTAAAGGTGTTTCAAGTGGACATAGAAGGCTATGTAAGACAGGCTATAAAAACTGAGGACGAAGAAACTTTAAAAGAAAGCTTAAAAGATAAAATTTTGGAATATAAAAATATAAATCCAGAACAGGCTTCTAAAATGGCAGGTGCTGTTATAGAAGAGGTAAAACATACTCTAGAAATTGAAACGCACCCTGATGAATTTTTAAAAGAGTTAATAAAATATCCTCAAGCTGATGTTGCCATGGGAGAAATTGGAGTTGGCTCAAGAGGTGAAGGAGATTTCTTTGTTCACAGAAAAATAGCAGAAATAGTTTCAAGTTCCCATACCAGCGCTTTTATAACTCCTGAAGCTCAAGATGATGGCGGAGTAGTCAAAAAAACCGTTGGATCTAAAGATGTTTATGTTACAACCGCAGTGGATGGAATACATTCCCGTTTAAGTGAATATCCATTTTTAGGAGGATTTCACGTTGCAAGAGCCTCACTTAGAGACGTGTGTGTCATGGGTGCAGATCCAGTGGCAGTTATAAGTGATTTACACCTTGCAGATGACGGTGATGTTGGAAAATTATTTGATTTTACAGCAGGAGTTTGCGCAGTTTCAGAACTTGTAAATGTCCCGCTTGTTGCCGGAAGTACGCTCCGAGTGGGTGGCGATATGGTATTAGGTGATAGACTTGTTAGTGCTGTAGGTGCTATTGGAATATCTGAATATCCTCCAACTGCAAGAAAAAGAGCAGAAGTAGGTGATGTTATTCTACTTACTGAAGGTTCTGGCGGAGGAACAATCACAACAACCGCAATATATCACGGAATGTTTGATGTTGTTCGCGAAACTATGGATATAAGCTTTATAAAAGCATCTGAAGCCATATTTAACGCAGGATTGCTTCCGGAAGTCCATGCCATGACTGATGTTACTAACGGAGGTCTTCGAGGAGATGCCCACGAGATTTCAAAAACAACAGGTCTTGGTTTAACATTCGAAAACGAAAGCATACGTAAAATGATTAATCCAAAAGTCCTCAATATGCTGGAATCATTAGATATTGACCCTCTCGGAGTTTCTGTAGATTCATTAATGATCATAGCTCCTGAAGATGTTGCAGAAGAAGTTAAAAAAGCAATAAGTGGTGCAGATGTTGGAATTGCTGAAATTGGTTACATTGATGATACTGGAAAATCAAAACTAATAAAAGATGGTGTTGAAGAAGAATTAAAACCACTCTTTAGAGAAGCGGCATATACAAAAATTAAAAAGATTGTAGGAGATACAACTCCCCAAGATTTCGATTTAATGTGTGAAAAGGTTGAAAAAGCAGCCTTAAATGCTATTAAAAAGAAAGATGACATAGTAAAATATGTAAAAGAAAAATAATCGCCATTTCTTTTAAATTTTTTTAAATTCTCTTTTTTTTTAGTTAATTATAAATATACTGATTTTATAGATAGAAGTAGAAGATAATAACATTAGGATAATTAGTATTCACTAATAACTACTTTCATTAAATTAATTCAAACTCATTAAACGATTTGGATGATAAAATGGAAATAAATTCTATAGATTTAGTTAAGGAAATAATGATGGATTTTGCAAGTTATACTGGACTTGATCCAGTTAATGATGACCCTAAACGTTATCTATGGACAGATGCATTTGCAGTGTGCAATTATCTGGAAATATATGATGAAACGGGAAATAAAAAATATCTCGATCTTGCCCTTCGCCTAGTAGACCAGGTGCATCATGTTCTGGGTAAACATAGAAATGATGATTCACGAAATGGATGGATCAGCGGCCTTGAAGATGAAGAGGGCGAAATACATCCTACAATTGGTGGGCTTAGAATAGGGAAAAGAATGAATGAACGCAAAACCAATGAACCAGTAGATCAACGTTTAGAATGGGATCAGGACGGCCAATATTACCATTACCTTACTAAATGGATGCATGCACTTAATAAAGTAGGAAAAGTTACTAGAGATCCTGTTTATATTAAATGGGCTGTAGAATTAGCGCAATCTGCCCATAAAGGTTTTACTTATTATCCTAAAAATAGAAAACGAAAATCAATGTACTGGAAAATGAGTATTGATCTTACATATCCTCTCGTTCCATCTATTGGGCAGCACGACCCCCTTGATGGATTTATCACCTATAATGAACTTCAATTAGCATCAAAAAACATTGAATCAGATATTCCAAAACTGGATATGGAAATTTCAGAAATGGCAGATATTTGTAAAGGTATGAATATGGCCACTAATGATCCATTAGGAATTGGTGGTCTACTTTTTGACGCTTCAAGGACTGTACAGCTTATCATTAACGGCAATTTAGATTATAACGATTTATTTGAATTAATTTTAACCTCCTCACTTTATGGCTTAGACTCATTTGCAAGCAGCAACCCTTTAAAGCTCCCTGGAAACTATCGTCTTGCTTTTAGAGAATTAGGCCTTTCAATTGGGCTTGAAGGAGTAAAGAGCCTTCAAAAGTGGATTAGTGAAAATCAAGAGGAATTTAAAGATAACAATAATATAGAAAAAGTAATTAAATCTCTTTTGAATTATTCACCACTTGGAGAGTCCATTAGTAATTTCTGGATTCAAAGTAAAAACTGGCAATTTGGAAGCTGGGCGGAGCATAGGGAAATAAACATGGTTATGCTTGCAACAAGCTTAGTTCCCGATGAATTTATAACTATTTAAGAGAGATTTTATGGATAATAGAGGCATGATATTTACTTTAGATGCTGCTTTAGCATTAATACCTATTTTTATTTTACTTACTGCAGTTGCAAATGCAAGCGATTCGAGCCCAATTTATTCTTCTCATATTCGTTCTATTCAAAATGCTCAAGATAATCTCGATATCATGTCATCCGATACAGATAACTATAATTCCAATATTATTAAAAATATAGCTGACATTTTAATTGAAAATAATGATTCAGACGCAGGAATTAACGAAGCAGGGAAAATAGCAGGATATTATCTAAATAAAAGCATTAAAAATTCTAATTACTGCTTGATGGAAGTAAATCAGATGAATAAAACTATTGTGTCCAATGGAGACATTAAAGATGCCTTTGACACATCAGTAGGCTTTAAAAGCTGTGGAAATTACATTTTCAAACTCTATTTATGGGAATAATTTTAAAAGACTATTTTTAAATTGAAAGTTAAATTATTAAACTATATATTTAAAGAAATCCTAATAAAGTAGGTTAATATAATGTAACAATTTAAACTACTTTTTTTATATGATTAGTAGCTAAAATCAGGTAATTTCATGAAAAAATATTCAAATATATCAGATGACTCTAAAAAAAGGTTTGCAGAACTTATTTCAAACGCTGCCTATCCTACCCTGGTTTCAATTCCTGCATTTATTTTAATAAACATTTTTTTCTTGAATTTATACGATTTTTTAATAATAACCAGCATTTGCATCATTTTTGCAGGAATATTACCCATAATACTCGTTTTATGGTGGCTTAAATCAAAAAATGGTAATGGCGCAGAAATAGATATGGACATACCCGATAGAGAAGAACGTTTTTATCCTCTTTTAATTGTAATTACCTGTTACGCAGTTGGTACTATTCTGCTTTATTTATTGAGTGCACCTTTAATAACAACTGTATTAATGTTCTGTTATTTTTCAAACACTTTAGCAGTATTCTTTATAAATTTTTACTGGAAAATAAGTATTCATGCAATGGGAATAACAGGACCCGTAGTTGCTTTAACTTATGTATATGGATCGATAGGTGCTCTTTTTGGATTAATAATCCCTTTTGTAATGTGGAGTAGACTATACTTGAAAGAACACACATTTTCCCAAATAATAATGGGTGTACTTCTTGGATTTTCATTTACAACCATTCAAATATACTTTTTTATTTAATTTAATTCTAAAAATTTTTTATTTTCCATAATTCAAAAACTTTAAACATTTTAAAGTCATTATATTAATTATCATACAAATGTAGGGATAATTATGAATTTGAAAGAAAACTTAATTAACTCACTTTCTGGAAAAGATGTGGATATTACCCCTGTAATCAGCGTTACACAGGTAGGAATTGTTGAAGCTATGGAAAAAACTGATTCATTCTGGCCAGATGCCCATACTGATGCTAAAAAAATGGCCGAGCTTGGAGGATCTTTATATGAACTTGCAGGGTTAGAATGTGCAAGAATACCCTTTGATTTAACCATTGAAGCTGATGCAATGGGATGCAGAGTCGATATGGGTACAGAAGATAGAACTCCTCAAGTTACCAAAAGTCCATTTGATAAAAGCAGTGATATTAAAGTACCAGATGATTTCTTAGATAGAGGACGTATTAAGGTTGTTTTAAAAGCAATAGAGATATTAAAGAAAAATTACATGAATAAAGTTCCAATTATTGTAGGAATGACTGGTCCACTGACACTCGCAGGACAGCTTCTTGGAATTGAAAATCTAGTAAGATATATGAGAAGTAGACCAAATGAAGTAGAATCTGCTATGGATGAAGTTCTTGAAGCTTCATTTCAATATGCAGAAGCAATCTGTGATAAAGAACCAGATGTTATATGTGTAGCTGACCCAACATCTGCACCGGACCTCATTGATCCGCTACAATTTAAAAAATTGGTTAAACCTAGACTTGAAGATTTATCAAATAGCATAACAACAAATAAAGTTCTTCATATATGTGGATCAACTGAACCAATAATTCGAGATATGGCTACAACAGGATTTGATGGGCTAAGTGTTGAGGAAAAAGTAGACATTTCAAGAGCTAAAGAGGAAATGGGAAGTGGAAGAAAAACTATAAGAGTTGGTGGAAGGGCCATGAGCATGGGGGGAGGAGATAAAACTCCAAAACTTGTTGGTAATATCTCCACAAATCAGACACTTTTTATGGGCTCACCAGAGGATGTTAAAGAAGAAGCGAAGAATGTTTTGGAAGCAGGAGTAGATATTTTAGCTCCAAGCTGTGGTTTAGCTCCAAGATCTCCACTTGCAAATATTAAAGCCCTTGTTGAAGCAAGAAATGAATTTCATAACATCTGATTAAAAATAAAATCTTATTTAACTTCAGAAAACCCAATAAGTATAGTAGCAAGATTTCGATCATCTGGATAGCCATATTTATTCCTTAAATATGAATCACCTGCTGTTGAGGGACTACAAGAAACTATATCTTCAATATTTTCAATATTATCTAACTCCGGAAATGGAATTGAAGGTAAAATAAACAGTTGCTTTTCTCCTCCAGTTCTTAAAGTATTCCTATCATTTTTAAACAAAACAAAGTCGTTGCTTAAGAAATATATGTCCTCCCTGCAACGAAAATTTTCTTTTTCTTCGTCTGAAATAACCTCTTGTCCCAGTATTCTACCTTTAGCAGTTATTAAGAGTACTGTTGGTTCTGATGCACATCTAAAATTATGATTTTTTAGTAATAATAGTAAATATTCTCTTTTTAAACAATCTTCTAGCCCAGTATTTAAGACTGGAATTATATCACCATTTCTATTCAATTCAGATTCATTTAGCGCATTTCTATCACCATAATCCATTTCTTTTACATCAACTACTCCTTTAAGTTTTTTTATCTTATTTATTGCCTTTTCGAGTATTATTCTCATTTTTAAACCTATTTTACAATTTTTCGGTTAAACATCACCAAAAATTTAAACAGTTTGAATTGACTTAATTAATAATAATTATATTAATTTTAATACAAATCAATTTAGTGGTGTATAA
>JAEYSH010000111.1 GCA_023434825.1 Methanobacteriota archaeon
TCCTGCAAAATCAAAAGGAAGAAGCAAAATGTTAAGTAAAAAAACCCTATTAAATAATCTATTTTTAAAATATAACTATTTCAAACTTAAATTTAATTTAAATGCTATTTTGTTAAAAATCGCGCCTTATACTGTTGGTGGGGGTGTGTTTTAATGGAATTCCAGCATGTAATCTTTAGCATAGCCATTATTCTATTACTTGGTTTATTAGCAAGTAAATTATTTAAAAAAATTAAACTTCCCGGATTATTAGGGATGCTAATTTTAGGAATAATAATTGGCCCTTATGTGTTAAATCTAATAGATCCAGCTATTTTGAATATATCTGGAGATTTACGGGCAATTGCACTTATCATAATTCTTTTAAGAGCGGGTTTCGGAATTCATATGGAAACATTGCGAAAAGTTGGAAGTTCTGCAGTTAAAATGAGTTTTATTCCAGACATTATCGAAGGACTTACTGTAATGTTTGTATCTCATTATCTTTTAGGATTACCGCTTATTGAAGCAGGAATTCTGGGTTTCGTTATTGCTGCAGTATCACCCGCTGTCATCGTCCCCCAAATGTTATCATTCATTAAAAGAAGAATGGGAACCAAAAAAGGAATACCACTTATCATATTAACAGGGGCTTCAGTAGATGACGTTGTTTCCATTACCATATTTTCAATCTTTTTAGGGATGTATGGAGGGCAACAAGTAAATTACCTTTTAACAGTAGCCAGTATTCCAGTACAGTTTGCACTTGGAATTTTATTTGGATTAATTATCGCAATACTCCTTGTATACCTATTTAAACATTTCAATATACGTAACACAGAAAAAACCCTTATAATTCTTGCATCTGCAATTCTTTTAAAGAATCTTGGAGATGCATTAAGTAGTATTGTCCCAATAGCTGCTTTAGTTGGAGTTATGGTTATAGGTTTTGTGATATTAGAAAGAATGCCCGAACTTGGAGCTCAAATTTCTGATAAATTCGATAAGATTTGGATATTTGCAGAGATACTGCTTTTCGTTCTTGTTGGTGCTCAGGTAAATATATATTTAGCAGCTTCATTTGCTTTAATAGGTATAATTATAATTACAATAGGCCTAATAGCACGAAGTGCCGGTGTATATGTGTCATTAATGGGTTCAAATCTTAATCTACAGGAAAAAATATTTTGTATAATCGCATATATACCTAAAGCCACTGTACAAGCCGCTATCGGAGGTATTCCGCTTGCTATGGGCGTAACGTCAGGGCAGTTAATCCTAGCCATAGCTGTAATTGCAATATTATTTACAGCACCTTTAGGGGCATTTGGAGTTAGTATCTACGGTGAAAGAGTTCTTAAAGTTGAAAAATAAAGATTTGAATGAAATCATTCCGATTTCATTACTTCCTTAATGAATCTTTCTTTAATTTCTTCTGGTTCCATGTCGATTACAGGAACATCAGCATTTCCAGGTTTAACTTTCATGTGCACAAAAACTGGCCCTTCTGAATCTAAAACTTTTTTAAAATCTATTTCTTCTTCAAAAACAAATGTATTTTTGAACCCAACTGATTTTGCAACTTCATGAAGGTCAACCTTTGTAGTATAAGTACATTGAGAACCAGTTGAGCCGTAGCACTGATTATCAAAAACAACTAGTATCATATTTTCTGGATTCTGGCTGAAAATTGTTACTAAAGACCCCATGTTCATAAGAACTGATCCATCGCCATCAAATACCACAACTTTCCTTTTACTGGATAATGCAAGTCCTAGACCAATTGATGATGCCATTCCCATTGAACCAAGCATGTAAAAATGAGTTGGAGAATCTTTTACACTGTAAAGTTCTCTGGATGGAAATCCAATATTACATACAACTAATTCATCATCCAGACTTTCTACTATTATTTTAATTGCTTCAATTCTTTCCATGATATCACCAGATTATTTCCAGAATGGAATCTCTAAAAGTATTCCCAGTGGAGCTCCTCCCATTTCAGATAATTTACATGCTTCCGGAATCACTTTAAGGGCTTCTTGCGAAGTTTTAGGATTGATATATGGAATATTTAAAGCATCTAAAACCCCAACTGTTGCTTTCCCCATTGGTACCTGAGCGCCCATAAATTCTCCCTTTGTACCCCTATGGCTCATAATCATGAGTATTGGAATTCTATAAAGTTCAAAAAGAGATGCAAGCACATTTACAGAATTTCCAAGACCTGAATTCTGCATTAGTATTGCTGTTTTTTTCCCGGCTAAAAATGCTCCGGCACAAATCCCAAAACCTTCTTCTTCACGTGTTACAGGAACATGAATAATATTGGGGTCACAATCTACCATTTCCATGATTTTCCCAAGATTTACACATGGTAAACTAACCACAAAATCTATTCCTGCTTCTTTCAATGATTTATAAACAGCTTCACTACTTTCCACTTAATACACCTGATTAAATTAATTATAAAATTGATAAATAATATTTCTAATATGATATTAGTTTCAATTACTATTTAATTTTTCAAAAAAGAATCAAAAAACTCTTTATATTTCTCTATATTTTAAAATTGAAAGAACAAGACTTATACCAAGAATCATGCTGATTACAAAACCAATTATCCCTAAAAATGGATATCCAAGTATCAATATCCCTTTATCTGTCTGCATTATGAGTGATGAACCAATTAAAAGTGCTGCTATGATTAAAGCAGTTGAAACTTTATTACTTATCCTTTCCATGTCTTTATGTTCTAATTCTATGGTTATTTTACCCTCCTCAAGGCGATAAAGTGTTCTGCTTAAAGTACGAGGCAAGGTTTTAATCAAATGCTCAACTTCAAATATATTATCTTTTAAAAAACCAGCGAACCTTGAAGGACTTACCCTTTTGCTGATAACCTTCTTTGCCATGGGTTTAAATGATTCAACCGGGTTAAAATTAGGATCTAATCTTTCACCCGTTTCTTCAAGCATTCCAATTCCCCTTGCAAGAAGGACAAATTCTCGAGGTAGCATAATCTTATACTTACGCATCAGTGAAATTAAATCATTCATTCCTCCGTGCATATCGCTGATCTCTATTCCATAATAACGATACATTAAATCTGTCAGTTCATATCTGAATGCCTTGATATCTATGCTTTCATTGATTATTCCCATGTAAACAAGCTGATTTATCATTCCTTTAACACTGTTTTCCATAAAATATATTATTAATTCCGCTAAATTTTCCCGGAATTCCTGATCGAGAATTCCCATCATACCATAATCTAAAAAACAAACTACATTATCATCCAAAACATAAATATTAGCTGGATGAGGGTCTGCATGGAAAAATCCATCAAATAATACCTGTTTAAAAAAGGACTTTATCCCTCTTTTGGCAATTAAAGGTTTATCATATCCATCTTCCGCATTAAATATATCTGAAATCTTCTTTCCTTCAATAAGTTCCATTGTAAGAACTTTTTTAGTAGAGTACTCTTTATAAACCCCTGGAACGTATACAGTTTCATCTTCTTTAAAATTATAATCAAAACGCATTATATTCATTGCTTCTTGAGTATAATCAATTTCTTTTAATATCGACCGTTCAAATTCATCAACTATGCCCGGAAGGTTGTAGTTTCTAAATTGAGGCATGTATTCATCTATTCTCTTTGCTAAAAATCTCATTATGTTAATATCTTTATGTATAAGTTCTTCAACACCAGGCTTTTGAATTTTTATGGCTACTTTATCTCCATTTTTAAGTATTGCTTTGTGAACCTGGCCAATAGAAGCTGATCCAAGGGGCTCTTCTTTAAATTCTAAAAATAAATCTTCTGGCGAATTACCTAATTCCTCTTCAATAATTGATTTAATAATTTCAAAATCGACGGGAGGATTGTCATCCTGTAGTTTAGATAATTCAACCGCAATATCATCGCCAACAAGATCAGGTCTAGTGCTTAAAGTCTGCCCTAACTTAATAAAAGTAGTTCCTAATTCCTGTAAAACAAGCCTTATTCTAGTAGGTATTGTTGAATCAAGCTCTTCTATTGATTCATATTCATAAGAATGGCTTTTAAAAGGGAATTTATTCTTTAATTTTATTTTTTCGGTGATATAACCAAATTCGTAGTTACTTAAAACTTTAATAATCTCATTTAATCTTTTTAAATTAGGACTTTGATTAAATTCACCCAGTTTCATAAATTTCCTTTGATTTTGAGTTATATTAAACTATTGTTTAATTACTTTAAAAAAAGCACTTTAATTGAAATTTTTTATAAAATTAGAAAAAGAAAAGAAGTTATTTATTAATAATAGCATCTAAATCGAAGGATAAATCCTCTGCAATTTCCTTAAGTTGTGAATACAATTTTTCATCAATAGGAAGACCATCCTCTTTAGCATTATTCACATTCCTAACTTCCATATCTCCAGGGATGAAGATATTCTCCCCAGAATCTTTTATTTCTGCAATAAATTCATCAACGTCTTCTTTAAATTCTTCAATATCTACAAATTTAGAAGGATCTATTGCCATTATTAAATCTCCTTTAGTGCACATCACTTCAGGGTTAGCAGTTCCAGTGACAGCTCTACCTGATGCTGCCCTAACAAGAGGTCCTGCCATTATTTCGATCATAAATGCAAGTGCATATCCTTTGTGTGCCCCAAATGGCAATATTGAGCCTTTAAGCGCTGCTTCAGGATCTATGGTTGGATTTCCTTCAGCATCAAGTGCAACATTTTCAGGGATTTTCTGACCTTTTCTCATTGCTTCAAGAAGTTTACCCCTTGCAGACGCAGAAGTAGCCATATCCACAGATACATAATGCTTATTTGAAGGAATACCTATTGCAATAGGATTTGTTCCAAGTATAGGCTCTTTACCTCCTATTGGAGCTACAGCAGGCTCAGTATTAGCAATTACAAGACCTATCAAATCTTCCATAACAGCCATATCAGAATAATATCCAGCTACACCAAAGTGGTTGGCATCATGTACTCCTACAATTGCTATACCTGTCTCTTTTGCTTTTTCAATCGCAATTTCCATTGCCTTATATGCAACAACATGCCCAAATATATGATTACCATTAATAAGTGCCATTGCTGGCGTTTCTTTTTCTATTTCAATATCTGCATCAATATTTATTGTCCCAGCTTTAAGTCCCTTAACATATTGTGGGAATCTACCCAGTCCGTGTGATGTGAAACCTTTTAGATTAGCATCTAAAGTAACATCAGCGACAATTTTTGCATGTTCCTCCTTGACATTCATCCGTGTTAAGATTTCCATGATAATTTCTTTTTCCTGCTCTGCTGTTATCTTCATTTAATCACCTAAAAATTAATTATATCCCCATTAAATGCTGTGACCTTGATGTTTTCGTCTTCATCGTCCTTTGCATACCCAATTTTAAATGCTTTTTTATGCTTTTCAATAATTTCTATAGCCCTTTGAGCATCTTTTTCATTTACAATAACAATAAAACCAATATTCATGTTAAATACTCGATACATTTCTTCTAAAGGCACATCTGAGGCATGTATTGTTTTGAATATAGGATAAGGTTCTGGTAAATTATCAAGTTCGTAACCTACTCCTTTTTTAAGTCGCTTAAGATTTAAAACTCCCCCGCCAGTTATATGTGCAAGACCATGAACATCAATATCAGATTTAAGTAAATCTACAATAGTCTCTACATAAATTGCGGTTGGTCTTAAAAGTTCTGCCCCAACAGTTGTATCTTGATCATCAGGAAGAGGATCATCCACACTTAATCCCAATTTATCGAAAAATACCTTTCTTGCAAGGCTTAATCCATTACTGTGAATTCCATCACTTTTTATTCCTATTAATACATCTCCATCACTGATTTTTTCTCCAGTAATGACTTTATCAATATCTACAAATCCAATTCCAGTACCTGCAAGGTCAAAATCCTTAACAATTTCAGGTAGAGACGCTGTTTCTCCCCCAATCATTGCTATTTTAGACATTTCAGCCCCTTTAGCAAGACCTTTTCCTATCTGAGATGCAATCTCTGGATCTGCCTTTTCAACAGCTAGATAATCCACCATAGCTATTGGTTCTGCCCCAACACATAATATATCGTTTACAACCATCGCTATACAGTCTATTCCAACTGTATCATATTTTTCCATCATTTTTGCAACTAATATCTTACTTCCTACACCATCTGTACTCATTGCAATTGCTTTATTTCCTAATTTTACAAGAGCTGCAAAATGACCGCTTTCTGTCATAACGTCCCTAAAAGAAAGCGTATTTTTAATTTCTGAAACCAGAGCAGAAACTGTTGCCTCCTCCAGATTAATATCAACACCTGATTCTGAATATGTTACCATGTAATTCACCAAAATAATTTCCTTAATTTCAAAATAAATGTAATATAAACAATATTGGTTATATCCTAATAAAAAGTTTTAGATTATTTTGAACTAAAAATAGACAGTAAACTAATGAAAATAAAAAAATTAATTTAATAAATTGAAAAATTAAATAAATAAAAATTAGAAAATGGATTACTGTATTCTAACAGTTTCCAAATTCATGGGGGTCTTTGTTTCTATTTTAAAGGACCTATATATGCTTGAAGCAAGATCCAGTGTCTTGTAGTTATCCCCGTGGCATATCATGATTTTTTCAGGTTTTGGAGACAATTTCCTTACATAATCCATAAGTTGTTTTCTGTCTGAGTGTCCACTGAATCCTTCAATGGTATTTATTTCCATTTCCACGTTGTAAACATTGGTCTTTCCATCTTCTTTAAGTGGAATTTCCTTCCATCCTTTTTGTATTCTTCTTCCAAGTGATCCTTCTGCCTGGTAACCTACAAATACAAGTGAACTCTTCTCGTCTCCACATAACCATTTGAAATATTCTACTGAATTTCCTCCAGTAAGCATTCCAGATGTTGAGAGAATTATTGCAGGTTCTCCTTCCACAATTTCTCTTCTCTCGTCCATTCCATTAACTTTATGGAATACATCAGAGATAAATGGGTTTCTTCCCATGTGGAATATCTGATCACGTAAATCTTTGCTTAAATATTCTGGTCTTGCAGTATGAATCGCATTTGCTTCCCAGATCATTCCATCTATGTAAACTGGAACTTCATCAATGATTCCGTGCCTTATGTATTCTTCAAGAACGATCATAAGTTCCTGTGCTCTTCCTACCGCGAAAACAGGGATTAAAACCTTTCCTCCACGCTCAAGAGTTTTGTAAATGGTTTTTATAAGCTCTTTTTCAGCATCATTTCTTGATGGCTGAACATCACCATGCCCACCATAAGTACTTTCCATTACAAGTGATTCTATACGTGGGAATTTAGATACTGCAGGTTCTAATAGCCTGCTTCTTTCAAATTTAAAGTCCCCTGTGTATACGAAGTTATGCTGGCCGTCTCCGATGTGCATGTGAACAATTGCAGAGCCAAGAATGTGACCTGCATTGTGAAGAGTTAATCTTATGTCTGGAGCTATGTCTGTTACTTCGCCGTAATCAAGAGTTATTGTATGTTTAATTGATTTTTTTACGTGTTTAACATTAAACGGTAAGGGATTATCTTCTCGATGCGCAATATCAATATGATCCAGTTGCAACAGCGTCATTAAATCCCTTGTTGGTGTTGTACAGTAAACAGGACCTTCATATCCATAATGGAAAAGATATGGTAAAAATCCTGAGTGATCAAGGTGTGCATGAGTAATTATTACTGCATCCAAATTGTCCAGAATAAATTCAGGCACATTAAGATAAGGATATGAACTCTTATCATCTGCACCAGCGACATTTACTCCACAATCGAGTAAAATTTTACTGTTAGGGGTTTGTAAAAATAATGAAGATCTTCCAACTTCTCTAAACCCTCCAAGAGAAGTTAAACGTGTCCATTCATTTTCCAGATCTACACTTCTATGAATTTTATTTCCAAGTGTTTGTAGAATTTTTTTCCTTTCTTTACTGTTATTACGTAAAGTTCTTCTAACTCTTTGAATAATTTCAGATGAAATTGGAGGTGTTCTAAGTATTTTAGGAGCCCATCCTATTTCTTTTACTATCTCTCTTGATGTAGCACCATATTTTCCTATAACAAGGCCGGGTTTCCTTGCCTCAATTATTACTTCACAGGTAACATCATCAAATGAAATATTAGTTATTTTAGCTTCATCTGGAACTATTTCATGAATCTTTCTTATAGAATCTTCTGGTTCTGTTAATACAGAACGATCTGAACGAATTATTATTCTTTTTCTAATATCTTTTGCCAGATCCCTGATTAAAGCTCCATTTTCGGTTATAATTTCCGGATTTTTAGTATAAATTACAACTTCCGGACCTTCAAACTCTACTTTAGCTACCTGTACTCTTGATGGAAGTCTTTGTACAATTGTGTTTTTAATTTCTTGAATCTCTGAACCCATAAAATCACTTCTAAAAAATAGAAATACTGTAAAATTATTTACAGATTTAAATGACCTAATAATTAATTAATTTTGTAAGTATAAATGGGAAATAAAAAAAGTTAATTTATTTTAATCTATTCATTACCTCTTCTTCAGGCATCATTTTGAATCCTTCTTCTGTTACTGTTGCAACCAGGACTCCATTACCTGAAAATGCATCTCTTGCCATTGCAGATTGTATTGCTTTAATTGCAATGTCAATTCCTTCTTCTACATCCATATCATCATGATATCTGTCTTCAAGAACACCGTAAGCAAATGGTGAACCAGATCCTGTGGAAATCATTTTATCTCCAATTAATCCCCCTGTAGGGTCTAATGAAAACAATGCTGATCCTTTATCATCAACTCCTCCAATTAAAGTTTGGACGAAGAATGGATAAAATCTTGATGAATGTAATATATTTGATGTTAATGTTGCTGCGGATTCAACGCTTATTCTTTCACCGTTTCTTAGCCTGTAAAGCGCTACTTCTGCGCTAATATATTTCATAAGGCTTTGTGCGTCCCCTACTCCTCCAGCAATAGTGGCCCCTATATGATCATCAATTTTAAAGATTTTCATGGTATTCTTATGAGCTATTAAATTACCCATAGTGGCCCTTCTTTCAGTAGCAAAAACAACTCCGTCTTTACATTTTAAACCAACAGTTGTAGTGCCTTCTAATGTGTTTTTATCATTCATGAATACACCTCAAAAAAATACAAAATTTAAATAAAAATAGTTTCCTATGCCTAATATTGGAGTTCATATTATATAAAGATTACTTGTTCTACTTATTTCTGATTTTAAGATTTAAAGCCCCATTCCATATTTATACTGTATTTAAATTAGTTATAGAAATTATTTTCTCTTAATTAATTATTATATAATGTATAAACAGAAATTAAAGACAATATTTAAGATTTTAAATCAAAATTTAGGCATATATTATTATTTTTAAATAATTTTTATGATTTAAGTTATAATTTATGTATATAATAAATAGAATATAAACGATTTATAGTATATTCTAACTTTCATTTTATTGACCATACTTATTTAAAGTTTTTGCTAAAAATAAAGAATTTATGTTATTAATTTTATACAAAAATGAAAAAAAAAGTAAATATGCTTATGTGATGACAATATCTAATTTATCTTCAGCAATCGCATTTTTAACTTCACGCGCAATTCTACGGCCCATACTCATGAATTCACCGAACATAATGTAACTGTACGCTGAAGCGTGCATAAACGTGTTTGTTCCACCATCAATCCTTGCACTCATTTCAAATACTACAATTTCAAGATCATCATTACATAATGTCTGTAAACAGAACGGTCCGTTCATTCCAGGTGCTACTAATTTTTTAGCTGCTTCTACAAGGTTATCTCCAATGTCAAACACTTGTGGAAGTAATGATTCTCTCAAAACAACAGGGTGGTTACCAGTTATAACATATGAAGGATCTAATGAAAGTTCCATCTGATCTTTAGCTGGAATTCTTACAATTCCGTCAATATTTGATTCATATCTGCTGTCCATTCCCATTATTTCTACTTCCTCTTTTAATGCGGAATAGAAGAAGTGAATACAGTAATTAGTACCAGAAACATATTCTTCGATGTGCGCAAGTTCTGCATCTGCTTCTGTAATCCAGTCACGTTCAATCATGTCTGCAATTTTTTTGTCGAATTCTTCAGGTGAAGAGCAAACGAAATATCCTTTTCCACCCCTTGCACCAGGGAATTTGACCATTACAGTTCTGTCAATATCTGCGCTGCTTTTATATTTATTTGGTATACGAATGTTTGATTCTACCATCAACTTTCTTTCAAGGTCTCTTTCAGCTTCCCATCTTAAAATTGACCTGTTTCCAAACATTGGAACTTCAAAGTCAGCTTCAACGTGATCAAGCCCTGCATAAGCTATAAAAGAACCGTGAGGAACTACAATAGCGTTCATTTCACGTAATTGCTTTTGAACATCTTCATTTACAATATCGCTGAACTTATCCACCATTATAAATTCATCAGCGACTCCAAATCTTTGGTATGGAACTTCACGACCTTTTTCGCAGACTACTGCGGTCTTAAAGCCTTCTTCCTTTGCTCCTTTTAATATATGTAAAGATGTATGACTTCCCAGGGTTGCAATGGTTATATTCTCTTTATCATAACCCTCAAGGATGTCCAGAATTTTTTGTTTTTCTACAATACTCATCTTGAATCTCCTTTATAATAATTTAAACTTATATTGATTATTTAATCTATTATCTTTTTTGTCTTGAATTTTTATAATACAAAGCTGTTTTTAAATAATAAAAATGTTTAAAAATATACATAACAAATTATCATTATGAGAGGCAAAGTAATCGGTGACATCCTTGTTTTAAAAAATGAACCAGAAAATTTGCAGGAACTTCTAGATTTGCCTGAAGTAAAGAGAATAGTTAAATTAGGGCGAATAAATGGACCTAAAAGAGAACCAGATGTTCAAATATTAGTAGGCGATAATACAGAAACCATCCATAGAGAGAATCACTGCTTCTACAAATTAGATGTTGCAAAAATAATGTGGTCAAAGGGAAACACCACTGAAAGACAACGGATAGGAAATATTGTTGAAGATGGAGAAATTGTAGTAGATATGTTTGCTGGAATCGGATATTTCACCATTCCAATGGCTGTCCATTCCAATCCTAAAAAGATTTATGCAATTGAAATAAATCCTGTGTCTTATGGTTATTTAAAAGAAAATATAGTGCTTAATAAAGCAGAGGATACAATAGAACCACTATTAGGAGATTGTAGAGAAGTAGCCCCTAAAGGAATTGCAGATAGAGTTCATATGGGTTACATTGGAAACACCCATGAATATTTAGATGCTGCAATGGAAATAATAAAGCCCGGAGGCATTATTCATTATCATGAATCTGTTCCTGACCTTTTGAAGTTTGAAAGACCTCCAAAAAGGATTATTAATGCTGCCGGGGATCGAAACGTGGAAATATTGAAAAAAAGAATTATTAAAAAATACTCTCCTGGAGTTTATCATGTGGTAATTGATGCGAAAATAAATTAAATAAAATTCATTGACATTTGATAAAATGAATCCTCAAAAAATATCTAGCATGATTGAATATAATACCGCAGAATTTTTCATGAATTTAGGACATTTAAATAAAGATGAAGTTCTTGATAAGCCTGAAATTAAATATATATTCTCAAAAAACTGGCAAAGCCGTATTTTTATGGCTAATTTTAATGAATTAGAGGCCCCTCAAAATATAATGCAGATAATTTCAAGACTTAAAGAGTTAAAAATATCAGCATTATGGTTTATAAGTCCAATGTCACGCCCTGAAAATCTGGAAAATATTTTAGAGGATCATGGATTTACATTTCAAAACAGCTGGAAAGCAATGGCAATTCATCTTAAAACTGCACCAGAACAATTTGATATTCCAGATGGCATGGAAATTAAAGAAGTCCAGAATTTAGAAGAGCTCAAAATATGGACCGATGTTCTGGTAAAAAGTTTTGAATTTCCCATAGTTGAATCTTATAAAAAATATTTCATCAACGCAGGAGTAGAAAATATTGATTTTAATTATTATCTGGGATTTTTTAATGGAGAACCCGTTGCAACATCTATTTATTTTAAAGGAACTACAGCGGCAGGACTATTTTACATAGGAACCATTCCTAAAGCTCGAGGGAAAGGCATAGCTGAAACTATGGTCAAATATCTCCTAAATAGAGCAAAAAATGAAGATTATGAATTTTGTGTTTTACAGGCAAGTGAATTGGGTTATCCCGTCTATAAAAGAATTGGTTTTAAAGAGTATTTTGATACAAATATCTACAATTGGAAAACTGCCTATTAAACTTTAAATAATCACTACCCTGAAATTTCAAAATTATATTAAATATAAATTATAAATTTTATTTATAGAATTCTTTAAAATCTCATTGAGTGATAATATGGAATTATTTGAAGCAATAAAAAATAGAAGAAGTATCCGTAAATTTAAAGATGAAGTTCCAGATGATGAATTAATTGAAAAAATCGTTGAAGCGGGGATTTGGGCCCCTTCAGCAGGCGATTTGCAAAGCTGGGATGCAGTAATAGTTAAAGATGATCAAAAAAAGGTTCAAATTGCTGTAGCTGCCTATGTCCAGGAATTTGTTGCTAAAGCACCGATTTTAATTGTTATGTGTGCAAACACAGCAAGCGCTGGTTCAAGATATGGAGAAAGAGGCCGAGAACTTTACTGTATACAGGATGCATCCTGTGCAGCATTAAACATGATGCTTCAAGCTTATGACCTTGGATTAGGCTCTGCATGGGTTGGTGCATTTAAAGAAGAAGATGTTTCTGCAGAATTGGATTTACCTGCACATGTGAGGCCTGTTGCATTGATTCCTATTGGTTATCCAGATGAAGATGCAGAAGCACCAGAGCGAAGAAGCATTGAAGAGGTAGTTCATAAAGAAAAATACTAAATTTTTCTTTTATTTAATTTTAAAATTATGAAAAATGATCAAAAAATT
Organism: Methanobacteriota archaeon; assembly: GCA_023434825.1. Lineage (GTDB taxonomy): Archaea > Methanobacteriota > Methanobacteria > Methanobacteriales > Methanobacteriaceae > Methanobacterium_D. The sequence continues at coordinate 13,012 of JAEYSH010000111.1, forward strand.
ATGGGCATTGATCTGGC
>JAEYSH010000063.1 GCA_023434825.1 Methanobacteriota archaeon
GATATATCCAGCAGAAGTGATAGTGAAGAACAATGTAATAGAATGCGTGAAGCCAATTGATGGTAAATTCGATCAATATATTTTACCGGGACTTATTGATGCACATATACATATCGAAAGTTCTATGCTTTCACCTTCCCGGTTTGCTGAAACTGTAGTACCTCACGGAACAACTTCTGTTGTATCAGATCCCCACGAAATTGCAAATGTTCTGGGAATCCCTGGAATAAATTATATGATAAAAGATGCAGCTTCGGTTCCACTTAATGTTTTCTTTACAGCCCCATCATGTGTTCCTGCGACACCATTTGAAACTTCTGGAGCTTTAATTAGTGCAAAAGAAATTGATGAACTACTTAGAGATGATGAGATAGTTGCACTTGGAGAAATGATGAATTTTCCGGGAGTTTTAGCAGCAGATATGGAAGTTATAGCTAAAATTGAAGCATCTAAAAAACATAAAAAACCAGTCGATGGTCATGCACCTCTTTTAAGTGGAAATGAGCTTTGTAAGTATATAGGTGCAGGAATTTCAACTGATCACGAATGTACAGTTCCAGAAGAAGTTATAGAGAAAAGAAAGCTTGGAATGAAAATAATGCTCAGACAGGGCTCATCTGCCAGAAATTTAAAAGATTTAGTTGGCGCTGGTGGAGATTTCATTGTTTCTGACGATAAACATCCCGAAGATCTGCTAAAAGGTCATGTTAATTTAATGCTCAAAGAAGCAGTAGAATATGGCATTGATCCTATTGAAGCAATTAAAATGGTTACTTTAAACCCTGCTATCCATTATGGTTTAAATAAGGGTTCAATATCTCCTGGAAAAGATGCAGACATTGTTGTTGTTGATAATTTGGAAAATTTCAATGTAAAAGAAGTAATAATTGCTGAAAAATCTGTAGCTCGTGATGGGAAAGCCCTATTTTCAATTAAACCTCTTGAACTTCAAAGCACATTTAAAATAAATCCTAAAAAGCCAGAAGATTTTGAAATTCATTCAAATAATAAAGAAGAAATTGTAAGAGTTATTGAAGTTATTGAAGGCCAGCTTTTAACAGAAGAATCTGAAAAAATCCTTAAAGTTCTTGAAAGCAATATAAAGCCAGATATAGAAAAAGATATTCTTAAAATTTCTGTACTGGAAAGATACGGTCAAAATAAAATATCAAATGCATTTGTCCACGGATTTGGACTCAAATATGGGGCAATTGCTTCAAGTGTAGCTCATGATTCACATAATATAATTGCAGTGGGGACAAATAGCCACGATATGGCAGATGCTGTAAATAAACTAATTGAAAATGATGGTGGGCTTGTAATTGCATCTAATAGGGATTATTATTCTTTAAATTTACCAATTGGTGGGCTAATGAGTACAGAAAGTGCAGAAAAAGTTGCATTAAAACTTGAAATGTTACATAATGTTTTAGTTGATTTAGGTTGTAAATTAAGTTCTCCTTTCATGACCATGTCATTTTTAGCCCTTTTGGTAATTCCAAAGCTTAAAATAAGTGATATGGGTCTATTCGATGTTGAGAAATTTAAATTCGTTGATATAATAAAATAATTAATGTGATTTTATGAAAATTATACCGCTCGCTTTTGAAAGTTTGGGTGTTAGATCGATGGCTACATTTGTTGAAACTGACCAGAAAATATTAATTGACCCCGGAACATCCATTGCACCTAAAAGATTTGGATATCCTCCTTGGAAAAATGAATTTGAAGCACTTTATGAATCAAGGACTAGAATTAAGGAGTATGCGGAAAAAGCAGATGTTATGACCATCAGTCATTACCATCATGATCATTACACTCCCTTTGAACTTGGTAAATTCTTAGATTCATCGCCTGAAGCCGCAAAGGAACTATATCCTGGGAAAAAATTATTTATCAAGCATCCAGCTTATAATATTAACAAAAGCCAGCAAAAAAGAGCTGCTGATTTTTTAAAGAATATTGATCCGGATTATGTATCATATGCAGACGGTAAATCATTTGAAATTGGCAATACAAGTTTCAAATTTTCAAAAGCGCTTTCTCATGGAGTTCGTGGAAGTAAATTAGGTTATGTTATTGCTTTAACCCTTGAACATAATGGAGAAAAATTCATGCATGCTTCTGATGTGCAGGGACCTATTAATGAAGAAGCGAAAAAGTTTATTCTTAATGAAAATCCTGATATTTTGATTTTAAGCGGTCCTCCACTTTACCTTCAAGGTTTTGCAGTTGAAAGAGAGGATATCCAAAAAGCTAAGAATAATTTGATTGAAATCGCAAAGAAAATACCTAAAGTGGTCGTTGATCATCACCTTTTAAGGGATTTAAGGTGTTTTAATTTTTTAAAGTCTGTAAATGAGGAATCTAGAGGTAATGTTATTGTAGCCTCTGAAATTTTAGGTAAAAAGCCTAATTTGCTGGAAGCTAGACGAAAAGAGTTTTTTAGAAGCAATAAGTTTAGATAAGATTTTTTTTATTTATTTTAAAACTATTTATATATTTTACGGATTATTACTGTATACAAACTTTTAAGTAACTCCTTAAGAAATATAGGACTATCTTACTGGGAAGTATTAAATATTATATTTTCTCAAGCTGAAATAATTTTTAAGGATGATAAAATGGTAAATTTGATTAATGTTCTTCTTATTGAAGATAACCTTGCAGATATAGCTTTAATAAGGGAAATGTTAAAAGAATCACGAAAGCCACGATTTAAGCTTTACAATGCAAGAAGACTTAAAGAAGGGCTCGAAAAAATTAAAAATGAGAACATTGATGTATTATTACTTGATTTGAATTTACCAGATAGTCATGGCATTGATACTTTCAAAAAAGCTAATGAGGCAGTTTCAGGGATACCTATTGTAATATTGAGTGCATTTGATGATGAAGATATTGCCATTAAAGCTGTAAAGGGCGAAGCTCAGGATTATTTAATCAAAGGAAAAGTTGATGGTAATCTTTTATCCAGATCTATTTCTTATGCAATTGAGCGTAAAATAAATGAAGTAGAATTATTAAATTACAGGGACCATCTTGAAGAGATGGTAGAAAAAAGGACCGCAGAATTAAAAGAATCAAATTTAAAGCTTCAAAAAGAAATTGAGGAACGTAAAAAAGCAGAAGAAGAAATAAAAACATCACTTCTAGAAAAAAAGATACTGCTTGAAGAAATTCATAACCGGGTAGAAAATAATCTGGAGACAATTTCCAATTTAATTGGTCTTGAATACTCTAAGGACAATAATAAAGAACCTATTGAGATTTATCAGGATAGTCAAAACAGAGTTAAGGCAATAGCCTTGATTCATGAACGACTTTCAAAATCAGAGGATTTTGGTATCATTGATTTTGCTAAATATACGGATGATCTTGTAAAGTATTTATTCAAGACTTTTATGGTAGATAATGATCAGATAACTGTGAATATTAATGCACATGGGATTTCACTGGATATTGATACTGCTGTCCCCTGTGGACTCATAATTAATGAAATTGTCACTAATTCCATTAAACATGCTTTTCCAGGGACAATTAGCAGCGGATCTGAATATGTGCCTGAAGACGTAACGAAATATAATAAACATCCAGAATCTGCTAATTCTTTTTTATGTCCTATTGAGAACTGTAAAATAGACATAAATCTTAGTTTAAGCCATAATGATTACATTCTGGAGGTAATGGATAATGGTATAGGTTTACCTGAAGATTTTAATTTTAGATATTCAGAAACAACTGGAATGCAAATGGTTAATGTGCTTGTAAGGCAGCTTGATGGACTTATAGACCTTGAAAATAAAAATGGAACTGGATTTAAAATTACTTTTACAGAATTTAGAATTTAGTTAATTTCTTTTTATTTTTTCCAGTATTTTTGTCATGGCTTTTTTATGATCTGCTCCACCAACCCTGTTTACAAGCCTTGACATTTCATTAATTCTTTTTTTATACTCATCCGCTGTTTTATCATCAACTAAATCTATTCGGCTTGTATATACAAGAGATTCAATTATAGCATAAATTGCTCTATTTAAAGGTTCTACATTTTCATTTTTAATTACAATTTCATCTATATCGGCAGTTATCACGTTTAATTTAGAGGTACTTATTTTATCCTTTTTCTGAACTTCTTTAATGTTTTTTACCTCAGCAATAAAGAATGCATCAGTATTTTTGATATAAAAATTTTCCTTATATTTTTCAAAATAACTGGATGAAAGTTCTCCCAAGGTACTTTCTGTAAAAATTAGCGGATCTTTTAAAATATTAACAATGAAATGTTCATTTGATTTAATATTTTTAAGTGTATGTGTTCCCTCAAAAAGATACAGTACAATTTCAGAGTTATTTTTACATGTAACTCCTATGGGGGCGG
>JAEYSH010000139.1 GCA_023434825.1 Methanobacteriota archaeon
AAAAAAGGAAAAAGAAAGGTAGAAAAGAAGAAACAGCTAAAAAAGTCGGTTATTTATGGAAGATACCTGTTCCAGATAATTAATGATAAAAATGGCTACCGAAAAGGAAGTTAGGCTGAAATACAAAAGTGTTGAAATAAGAGTCCTGGTCACTGAAACCTGTGATGAAATAAGAATTCAGTTTTTTAACCCGGGAAAAGAAGATTTTGTAGAAAGCCTAAAAGACATACAAAATGGGTGGCGTTTAAAGGATAAAGAACTTCAAAGAGATTATGAGACTCTAATTGAAAAAGCAAGAAAAATAGATGAAAAATGCTATAAAAATGCATTAAATGGGGAAGTTTTCAAATTTAACGAATAATCTCTGTTGTAATTTTCTTATTTTTTATATTTTTATATTAATTATTTTTTATTCAATTTTAATCTAATTATTTAATATAATTATTTATATAATTAAAATCTTAATTTATACATTTCCCAAAAGAGTTTGATCTATATGGATTCCAGTTTGGATACATTTTCTATTAGTAGCAATGAATCTTATACTATTTTTGAGAATATGCAGGAAGGTGTAACTGTATATAAAATAGTATATGGTAAAAATAATAATGTAGTGGATTTGATAATTAAATACGCCAATTCTGCATCTTCAATTAGGAGAGCATTTACTCATAAAACAGTAATAGGAAAAAGTATCAATAATTTATATGGATTAGAATCAGTAACGCCTATAATTGAGGAAGTAAATGAAATAGTCACTACGGGTAAAGGCAAAAAGTATGAAACATATTCTCCTCTTTTAGATAGTTATTTTTCAACATTTTCATTTTCACCTGCTAGAGATCTTTATGTTACATTAACATCAGATATTACCCGTCAAAAAAGAGTAGAAAAGTCTCTAAAAGAAGCACATGACTTGCTTGAAATTAAGGTTCAAGAAAGAACACAAGAACTATTAGAAGCACTTGAAGATAAAGAATTACTGCTTAAAGAGATTAATCACAGGGTAAAAAATAATTTACAGTTAATATCCAGTTTATTGAATCTTCAAATTCCTTATGTTGGCCATGAATCTGCAGAATTATTTCAAGAGAGCCAGAATAGAGTTAGATCAATTGCAATGGTTCACGATAAGATTTATCAATCAAAATGCCTAAATAAGGTTGATTTTAAGGATTACACAATAAATATAATCTCCACTCTTTTTCAGACATATAATGTAAATCAAAAAAGAGTTAGTTCAGAAATAAATATGGAGAGTATAAATTTAAACATAGAAACTTGCATCCCGTGTGGACTTATTCTCACAGAATTATTAACTAATTCTATTAAACATGCTTTTCCGGCAGATAATGATGGATCTAAAGAGTATACTGGTAAAATAACAGTTGAAATATTCTCTTTAGGTGACAAAGTAATTCTTAAAATAAAAGACAATGGAATTGGATTTCCAGAAAACATTGACTTTGAAAATGCAAATTCATTTGGTTTGCAGCTTGTGAATTTACTTGTAAATCAGCTTCGTGGGACAATTGAACTTAGAAGAGAAAATGGAACTGAATTTAAAATTAAATTTGAAGAATTAAACTACAATAAAAGAATTTGATTTAAGTACTATTTACTTAAAATTTGTTGTAGATCGATCCATATCCCCAAATTTAACATCAGTAATCCACTTATTTTTACATTCACATTCAAATTCTTCGGGTATAGTCTGATTAAGATTAGATTCAATTATCAAATTTTTAAACTTCTTATTGCACTTTTTACAATTAAATGGCCCTCTTCTTGTTCCAAATCCTGAAGTATCCATTATAACTGGAATTTTAACTTCACTTCTAACCCTTTTTATAATTTCCATTATACTCCAAATCCATGGTGGTTTATATGAACCTCTACGCCATAGAAGTTCCATTAGGGTTCCTTTATGGATTGTTGCAGGGCAGAAAGAAATTCTATCAACTCCAACATTTTCAGCATATTTGGCTGATGCAACAGCATCTTCAATAGCATCTTTTTCAGAGGTTAAAATTGGCTTAACAAATAAATAAGCTTTAGATGTAACTTTATATTCTGATTTTAAGTTTTTAATTACATTAACCGCTCTTTCAAAGTCTTCATTTGAAAAACCTTTGTTGATCTTATATTTTTTGATATAATCATTACCACTTTCAAGTCCAATACTAACTTCAAATATTTTATCCGGTAATAAACTGCAACACTCTTTTAAAATATTTTCATTTACATATTCTGGACGGGATTCAACGACTATTTCTTCAATATTTTCTTCTTTATTTAACTTTTTAAGAATTTCATCTCGTGCTTCTTTAGGTAATTCTGCTTCATTAAGGAAACTACCCGATACAAAGATTTTAACTACAGTTTTTGGTTTTATTTCAAATCTTTCCATTGAATTTTCAAATATATCAATCAATTCATTTGATGAAACCATTTCAAGTGGTGAATCTGCAATATAACTGCACATTGTACATCCGCCTGATTCAGAAAGTGCATGTGCACATCCGGGAGTTGGTAAAATAATAAAAACTGCATTTCCTATTCCTGAATAGAGAAGATCTTCTGAAGACCAGGAAGCGGATAGTTCTTTTGGTGATTTTTTATCCATTCTTTTAATGGCATTTTCTCTAATATCTGACATTAACTCTTGAATTTCCATAATTTTCAACCTAAAATGAGTTAGATAATTTATTAGTTTTTATATATGTAGAAGTATGGTATTAAAATTTGTTTTTATAATGATGGTAAATTTCAAAAATAGTGGCAACAACTTAAAAAAAGAAAAAAGAGTTAGGAGAATTAGAAATTGTCTATAACTTCTCCGAGTAATTTTATGGATTTTTCTTTGTCAGGACCAATTGGTGAACCTGCTACGTACTGGGTTACACCCATGTCACCGAGAGCTTCGATTTTTGGTACGAAGTCTGCAGGGGTTCCTACAACAGAGAATGCGTCCATTAATTCGTCAGTAACAGCACCGATTGCTCCACCGAAGTCACCTTTACCTAAGAATTCTCCGAATTTAGCGCCTGTGTCAGGAGCTAGTCCGTGTCTTTCGAATACTGGAGGTGGGGATCCGGCTGCGATGAATGCAACAACGATTTTTGCAGCGCCTAATGCTTTGCCTTTGTCGTCATCTATGGAACAGCATGTGTATGCTGCAACATCTACATCAGATATGGATTTACCTTCTGCTTCTGCTCCTTCTTTTATAAGAGGTACAGCAGCTTCAAAGTCTTTTGGGTTTGATGCGTTAATTAATGCACCGTCTGAGAATCCACCAGCGGTTTTAAGCATCATTGGACCTTGTGCACCCATGTAAATAGGGATTTTTTCCTGGACAGCTTTGGTACCCATTAAGTTTGCACCACTGTCTGTCTTTTTACCAGCCATTAATGTTTCCATCATTGCGATAGAGGCTTTAATAGTACTAACTGGTTTAGTCCATTCAATTCCGAGAGCGTCAAAGGTAGCTTTGTCACCAGGACCAATACCTAAGGTTGCTCTTCCATTGGAGAGTTCGTCAAGTGTTGTAATTGCGGAAGCTGTTATTGCAGGGCTTCTTACATATGGGTTGGTTACACCAGGACCCATTTTAATGGTTTCAGTTCCGGCTGCAATTAAAGCCAGGGTTTCATATACGTTCTTGTTGTTGTAGTGGTCTGTAATCCACGCGTATTCAAAACCTACATCTTCAGCTAATTTAACTAGCTTGACAATTTTTTCAATAGGTTCATTTGGAACAAATTCAATACCAAACTTCATAGTTTATCACCAGTTAAAATTTTAACTGGAGTATAAAAATACTTTGTGTTTTAATTGCAATCGAAAGGTATAAATAGTGGATTTAAAACGATGTCTTTTCATTTGTGCAAAAATCCAGTTTATAGATTTTATAATATGTGGAAGTTGAAGAATTTTAGAGAAATAAATATTTAATAGCTTAATATTTTTTTTAAACATACCATTTAGAATGTTAAATAACTTTTAAAATTATGAAATTAATTTTCAAATTAATCTTATATTTTTTATGTCTTTTCATCAGATTCATGTTATTGTCTGGAATTAATTAATGTTAAATGAAAAGATTTATATTTAATTAAATTAATAACATTATGACGCAGTGAAGATTTAATTTTAATTCTTTTCTTGCAACATTTTCTAGAAAAGTTGTAAAGATATAGCTTTTCAGTATAGTATGCGCTGGTTTGAAATTCAAACCGGATGCAAGAAATTCTAAAAAACTTGTAAAACTACAAGTGTTTAGTATTATGTACGCTACGACTTTAAGGCGTCGGCTGGAGTATGAGAATATCAGACTATGAAGGCTGTTTTTCCAGTTGTAGCAATAATCTGTGAGGACGTGAACCCTTCGTGTTTTAATTGATGCGGAATTTGTTCATTGTTTGATGTTGGTGTACGTGTTAATATTTTTTTGTGGATGTGGTGACATTTTGGTTGCTACTGATACCCCCTTTAATTTAATATTTCACTAAAGTATTGTTTAGTGTACTTCTTTAGAACAATAGATACTCCGTTTTTGGAGGATTTACTCTGTGTAAATCCGTTTGATCCTGGCGGAGGCCACTGCTATTGGGGTCCGATTAAGCCATGCAAGTCGAACGAATCACTTCGGTGGTTCGTGGCATACGGCTCAGTAACACGTGGATAACCTACCCTTAGGACTGGAATAACCCTGGGAAACTGGGGATAATACCGGATAGTTGGAAGTTCCTGGAATTGGTCTTCTGTTTAAAGTTCAGGCGCCTAAGGATGGATCTGCGGCCGATTAGGTAGTTGGTGGGGTAATGGCCCACCAAGCCGGTTATCGGTACGGGTTGTGAGAGCAAGAGCCCGGAGATGGAACCTGAGACAAGGTTCCAGGCCCTACGGGGCGCAGCAGGCGCGAAACCTCCGCAATGCACGCAAGTGCGACGGGGGGACCCCAAGTGCCACTCTTAACGGGGTGGCTTTTGTGAAGTGTAAAAAGCTTCAAGAATAAGGGCTGGGCAAGACCGGTGCCAGCCGCCGCGGTAACACCGGCAGCTCAAGTGGTGG
>JAEYSH010000230.1 GCA_023434825.1 Methanobacteriota archaeon
GTGATGTGAATACTGAATATGAAAGTGTTGTTATTTTAGGTAAAGCTTCTATTATTAAAGATACTGATACAAAAATAGATCTCTTAAATAAAATTGTGGCAAAATATACTCCCCACTTAAGTGGAATTGATTTTCCAGAAAATATGATAAGAGGAACAGGGATTATTCAAATTATAGTTGAAGAATGTACTGGTAAATACTATAAATAAAGCTGAAGCTTTAAAAATTGCTTATATTTATTATTTTTTTTAATTATTTAAGTTATAAATTTCATTATTTAATTCCATTTTCTAAGTTATTTAATAAATTATATAATCTAACTTATTGAACAAAAGAATTCTAATCTTTTTAAATAACATCTATTAGAAATTCATTTATTTTTAAATATAAGTCCATTTATATAATATTTTAATAAGCAGATTGGAATTTTAATTAAAAGAGGCAGTATAATGAATGAGAAGATAATGAAAAAAATAATTGATCAGTACTTTAAAGCTTATAATGAATTTGATCTGGAAGGAATGGTTAAAAATATCGATAGAAACTTTGTATTTAAAAATTATACTGGCGATGAAGTTACTTTAGAACTAAATGGAAAACCAGCTTTTAGAACTCAAATAGAACAGGCATTTTCCCTTTTTAAAAGTAGAGAAATGAAAGTAATAGAACAGAAATTTGAAAATGACACTGTAGAAAACAAAATTGAGTTTAAAGGCGTTTTAGCAGTTGATGTATCAGATGAACTAAAAAAATATGATCTTGTTAAACTCCAGAGTAAAAGTGTTTTTAAGTTCAAAAAGGGCAAAATAATTTCCATTGAAGATATAAATTAATTTAAGGATATTAAGGAAATAAAAATGATAATTCAATGCGATAAATGTATTTTAAGGTATTGGAAAGCTTCGGATATTGAATCTCTTGTTAAAAATGCAAATAACATTAAAATAGCCAAAAATTTAAGGGATGGATTTCCGTTTCCATATACGCATGAAGATGGAAAGCATTTTCTATCAATGGCTAAAGAGAATTCTAATTTTTTCGCAATTACAGTAAATAATGATGCTGTTGGAGGAATAGGACTTTCTGCAAGAGACGATATTGAAAGAATTTCTGCAGAAGTTGGTTACTGGTTAGGAGAAGACTACTGGGGAAAAGGAATCATTTCTTCTGCCTTAAAAGGTATTACAGAATATGGTTTTAATGATTTGAATCTCCAGAGAATATTTGCAACACCTTTAGAGCAAAATACTGGATCAAGAAGAGTTCTTGAAAAAAACGGATTTGTTCTTGAAGGTATTTTAAGAAAAAGTGTTATAAAATTCGATAAAATATATAATACTGCACTATATGCAAAAATCAATGAATAAATGGTTTAAATGACAAATAAAGTTCGCCTTATTAAAAAAGATGAATTAAAATCATTATTATCACTTTACAAGTATTTGATCCCAGATGATCTTGAATTAGAGGTAGATAAAACTATAGAAAACCATTGGGATGAAATACTCTCTGATCCTAATCTATTTTACCTTGTTATTGAAGAAGATGATAAAATTGTTTCATCATGTACTCTTGCAGTGATTAAGAACCTTACAAGGTTAGCTAGACCCTACGGAATAATAGAAAACGTTGTAACCCATCCAGATTACAGGAATAAAGGATATGGAACCGCAATTTTAAACAAAGCTGTGGAAATTTGTCGAAAAAAGAAATGCTACAAGGTAATGTTAATGACAAGCAGCAAAGATGAATCCATATTGAAATTTTATGAAAATACAGGGTTTGATAGAGGCGAAAAAACAGGTTTTATAAAAAGAATATAAATTTACGATAACAATCTAATTAATCAAAATAGTTTCTTTTTCAATTAATATTAATAAATTTAAATCAAAATAACATATAACTAAAATAGTTGAACTTTATTAAATTAAAATTTTCAATTTAATGATTTATTGGAGATATGAATCCATGTCAGGAAATACTATAGGTAAAATTTTTAAAATAACAACTTTTGGCTCAAGTCACGGTACAGCACTTGGTGCAGTAATTGACGGATGTCCAGCAGGGCTGGAATTATCCGAAGAGGATATACAAAAAGAGCTTGATAAAAGGAAGCCCGGAACAAGTAAAATTACAACTTCAAGGGGAGAAACCGACCAGGTGCAGATTTTATCAGGGATATTTGAAGGTAAAACAGACGGAACACCAATTGCAGCAGCAGTTTATAACAAAGACATGGATTCTTCTGCTTATGCAGCTTTAAGAGGTAAACCAAGACCTGGACATGCGGACTTTTGCTGGGAAACTAAATATGGTCATTATGATTATAGAGGAGGAGGTAGAGCAAGTGGAAGGACCACAATAGGCCATGTAATTGGCGGTGCAGTTGCTAAAAAACTCCTTGAAACATTGAATATAAAAGTCATCTCCCATGTAACTAAAATTGGTGACATTGAAGCCAAAAAAGTTGATTTAAACGAAATAGAGAATACTATCAATGAGAATGCAGTTAGATGTGCAGATTTGGAAGCTGCAGAAAAAATGGAAGAATTGATACTTGATTTGAAATCAAAAGGAGATTCTGTAGGTGGAATAGTTGAAACAGTTATCTTAAACGTTCCTGCGGGATTAGGCGAACCCGTTTTTGATAAATTAGATGCAGACGTTGCCAAAGTTTTAATGGGAATTGGATCAGTTAAAGGAGTTGAAATTGGTGCTGGATTCCGTTCTGCAAGTTTAAAAGGTTCACAAATGAATGATGAATTTTACAAAAATAATGAAGGAATAAAAACTAAAACAAATAATTCTGGGGGAATTCTTGGAGGAATATCCAACGGGATGCCCATTATTACAAGAATGGCAGTAAAGCCAACACCATCCATCTCTAAAGTTCAAAAAACAATTGACCTTAAAGAAAATGAGGATACAGAAATAGAAATCAGAGGAAGGCATGACCCATGTATCTGTCCAAGGGTAACAACAGTTGCAGAGTCTTCTGTAGCAATAATTATTGCTGATCATCTTATAAGAGCAGGATTTATCCATCCCAATATTTTTATTTAAAAATAAGTTATATGATTATTTAACAGAATTAAGGGTGAAGTAAAACTTTGATCCCTTATTCAACTCTGATTTGACCCATATATTTCCACCGTGGTTTTCAATGATCCTTTTACTTATAGCTAACCCAATTCCAGCGCCCTTATATTCATCAAGAGTATGAAGGCGTTTAAAAACCTTAAATATTCTTTTAGCATACTGAGGATCAATACCTATTCCATTATCCTCAACAGATATAATATATTTATCTTCTTTTTCATTTCTAGATGCAGAAATATGGATTTTAGGCGGTTTATCTTCTTTAAATTTAATTGCATTTGAAATAAGGTTTTGGAAGAGTTGAACAAGTAATTTTGAATCACCTAAAACGGATGGTAACGCATCATAACTAATCTCAGCATTATTCTCGTCTATCACTAATTTAAGGTTAGACAAAGCTCCGTTTACTATATCCTCAAGATTTACAGGTTCGAGGTCCATTCCTTCCTTTCCAACTCGAGAATAATTTAACAAGCCCTGAATCATATCTTTCATCCTTATGCTGGCATCCACCATATATCCCATGAATTCATCGGCATCAGAATCTAATTTATCTTTATAACGTATTTCTAAAAGCTGAGTGAAACTTGCGATAGTTCTAAGCGGTTCTTGAAGGTCATGAGATGTAATATATGCAAATTGCTCTAATTCTTCGTTAGAACGCTTTAATTCTTTAATGAGCTTTTTCATCTCTTCTTCGGCTAATAAATTGCTTATAGAGTTACCTATCTCCCTTCCAATAGATGCCATTAGTTGTCTCTCTCCATCTGTAAAATAATGACTTTTCTTATTGGCAATATTGAATGCACCTATTACTTTATTTTTAGAGTATATTGGAATTGAAGCATATGATTTTAAGTTCCATTTTAAAAATTCAGGAAAATCCAGATCATGTTTGCTTATAAACATAGGTTTTCCATTAACAAGAACTTCATTGAAAGGATCTTCATCTATTTGAATGTTACCAACAAATTTTTTGAAATCTTCAGATAATCCCTTAAAGTGTTTTATCTCTGCAATTCGTGTATCCTCATTGATTAAATATATAGCTCCACCATCAAAATACATCAAATTCAATATTAAATCTAAAATATCTTTTAAAAGAAATTCGATAGTTGGGGATCGATTTGCAGCTAAAATAATTTTATTAAGGATATTTAGTCTTCTTGAACGCTCTAAAAATCTATTTTCCAATTCCTTACGTTCAGTTATATCCTGATTAGCACCATATGTTTTGATAGTATGGCCTTCATTATCTTTAATTAACCCATAACGGACTATAATATATCTTTTTTGACCATCAGCCCGTATAATACTATGTTCAATAGTATCAATAAAATCAGGATCATCTGTTTTTAAAGCTCGGGTAATTGATTCTTCTACAACTTGAGACTCTTCAGATGGAATAAATCTTCTAGCATATTCCTCTGAAGACATTTGCCTTCCTCCTTCCTCTTTAGCTGTGGTGCAGTACAATGCATAAAAATGATCATCAAAAGTAAACATATCCGATTTTACATCATATTCCCATGAAACAATTTTAGCCAAATCCATTGCAATCCTAAGCTGCGCTTTGCTTTCACTTAATGCATTAACAGCATCTTCAAGTTCATTCGTTCGTTCCTTGACCTTAATTTCTAAATTATCATGAGCAACCTTAAGAACTTTTTCTGCAACTTTTAATTCAGTAATATCACGGGCTGCAGCAAATACGCCAATTATATTGCCATTTTCATCATTATAAACCGATGCATTATAAGATACAGGTGTTATATATCCTTTTTTATGCTTTATTTGAAGTTCATAGTCTTTTACAGTTCCATCTTCAAATACTTTTTTGTAACCTTCCCTTGCCTTTTCAGGTTCAGTAAAGTAACATGAAAAATCAGTACCAATTAAGTCATCACGATAATAACCCGTTACAATCTCTGTAGCACTATTAACATCAGTAATTTTACCATTAGAGCCAATAGTTACTAAAGGATCTAAGTTAGACTCAATAAGGCCGCGATTATAATTATATGCTTTTATCAACTGATTTTCTACTTCCTTATCCGAAGTAACATCTAAACAAATACCAATCATTCGCTCTGGATCGCCTGAATCATTATAAAATGTATCTCCCAGAGCCCTAATCCAATGTTCTTTACCATCAGGATGGATAATCCTATACTCATTTAAAAGAGGCTTCTTTTCTTCAATAGAGCGATTTATATTATCCATTGAAGACTTACGATCATCTTCATTCATTATATTTAACCATATGTCAAAAGAGGGATCTGTATTTGGATCAAGACCAAATAAATTGTATAATTCTTCAGACCAGGTCAGTTCTCCAGTTATAATATTCCAATCCCAAAATCCGACATTCGCTGCCTTTTGAGCCAGATTTAACCATTCATCTGAAATTTTAAGTTCTTCTTCTGCTTTTTTACGTTTGTTAATGTCTTTAATTATACAAAAAAAAGAATTGGGATAACCGGAGTTATCTGAAATGACATTTGCCGAAATTTCTATGGGTATAATTTTTGATTCTTTATTTATACCCTCATATTCAATATCTCTTAAAACGCCATTTAAAAGTAATTTATTAATTGATTTTATTCCTTCTTCACGTTCTTCTGAAATAACAAAATTAAAAACATTATCTCCAATTAATTCTTCCTTTGAAGAAGAAGCCGTAAGATTCACTGCTTCATTATTACAATTAATTATATTACCCATTAAATCTGTAATAACAATTGCTTCTGGAAATAAATCAATAATTAATTCTAAATTATCCTCTTTTAACAGATTGTCAGATATTTTGATATCTAAACCCCCCTCAATAGATATCATTTATTTAAATTGTTTTTAGATGAAATTTAAAATAATATAATTTTATTATTTTTTTTAATTCATTAGCATTATTAGTTTGTGTTTACATATTATTAATAATACCCATTATAGTTATAATAAAAACAAAATTCTATTAATCAAAGCTTTTAGCATCCTAATTTATTTAAAATTAATATTTAATTAATTAAACAAAGAATGAAAGATTATTTTTTGTTAAAATCATTCAGAGTTTTCTGTTTCTGAAAGAAAGGATCTAAATCAAGTTTCATCCCATCAAAAGCAGCGTAAGTTTTTATTCCAGTTCTCTCGGTCACAATATTCGCTTCCTTTTTAGCATCATTAAATACCATTTTCATTCCAAGATGAGTCATCAATGCTACTTTAGGTGAAACTTCATTAATAAGATTTATAAAGTCTTCCGTACACATGTGACCCCTTATTCTTTCATTTCGGGGCCTAATAACGCTTGCAATTAAAACATCTGCACCATCATGATACTTATGAAGATCTTCAAAATATTCTGTATCAGAGGTATAAGATAGAGAAAAATTATCAAGCTTTAAATTAAACCCTATTGCTTTTGGATCACCGTGAATTGTCTTTGTTCCAGTTATTTTAATATTTCCAACATTAGCTGTATCGTTAACATCAAGAGATGAAACTTCAGGCTTACTTAAATGATATTTTGAAATACATGGACCAAATTGTTTGTATCCATCAATTACGCTCTTACTTCCTATAATAGAACCTTTTTTTCGGGTCATTCCCCTTGTCATAGCTTCAATAAGGACTTCAGCATCACTGTAATGATCTGTATGAGAATGAGAAACAAGTACAGCGTCCAGTTTAAGTGGATTCAAACCAAATTGATATGTTCTAACCAGTGCCCCTGGTCCGGGATCGATATGAATATTTTTACCATCTATCCCATCTATTCTTAACCCTCCGGTCATTCTACGTTGGGTTATGGTAGCGAAAGCGTCCGCCACCACTTCCGAGTACAGTTAATTCCATTTATTCACCATATTAAAATTATCATTTATTTATTTATCAGCATTACATAAAATAACATTGCATTGAAGGTTTGATTTTGTCCTTTTAATACATAAATTCTCATTTTCAATAACTGCCATATCTCCAATCATAACTGCTGAAGGATCATCAATATTCATTTCAATAAGATTATCTGAATCTGCAATAGGATTCCATTCCATATCAAGGGCTTGAATACCTTCTTTTAATAGAATTTTAAGTTTTTCACCTTCAATACTTTTTACCATTCCTATTTCGCCTTCAATTACTATTTTGGATGCCATTTCAATTGATTTTGCTGTCTGATCAAGTTGTTTTCTTAATCCTTCCCTCATTTTTTGAAGTTCCTTCACATCTTCAACTATAGTATTCCTCAATAGCTTTTGAGCTTCTTTTTGATCTAATTTGACGTTTTGAGTGTAAATATCATAATCTTTACTTACAGAAGGAGTGATCTCTGATATTTCTTCCATAACTTTTTTAAATGCATTAGCAAGGTCATTTAGACTTCCTTTAGCTTTCCAATGTTTTTTAATGAGTTCATTTGCCTTCGCTTTGGTCATTTTATTTCCAAAGACTATTATAGAACTAGATCCATTTTCATACTTTTCAATATGTGATCCAGTTAGTTCAATCATTGAATATCCATTTGTAGTAGCATAGATCCTTTTCCTTTTTGATTCAAACGGAGTTTTATGCGTAACTTCACCAACAATTACATTATCAATAATACGGACTTTTTCAGCATCATCCGATATATTAAGAGTAATTTCTTGTTCATTTGCTATTTTAATCAATTCTTCATCGGTTGTAATGGCGCCTGAGTAAAGATATTCTTCAAGTTTTTCTCTTTTTTCCTTATCTCCCAAAAATCCAATTCTACGTTTATCTCCAGCCATTACACAGCCATTTTTTCCAATATATGAAATTATAAGACTCATTTAAGTCACCATTCGTTTTATAGATTTATCTAATAATGTTAAAGCACTCTTTACTTTGAAATTTAATTTTTAATCTCAATATTACTTTTAGATAAATTTTATCCTAAATATATGATAATCCAATAATATTTTCAATTTTAAAATAATTTTAGATTTATTTCAATATATTAATTTGCATAAATTAACTGACAAAAGAAATATATGATTTTAATTACAAATAATGTTTAATAATAAATTGAATTTAACCCCATTTCAGCGCTAAAATTCAAAAATTACATTAAATAAAACTAAAAATATCAAATAATACTAAAGACTCTTTTTATTTCAGTAATCAACCTACAAATTGTTTCATATTTGGATTAATTTAAAATTTTAGAAGGAGACTTCAGTATGAGTTCTGAAAAAAATTTAAACAATTCTAATCATTTAATTAATGAAAAAAGCCCTTATCTAATACAACATGCCCATAATCCTGTTGATTGGTATCCATGGGACGATGAAGCATTTAATAAAGCTAAAAATGAGAATAAACCAATATTTCTATCTATTGGATATTCAACATGCCACTGGTGCCATGTTATGGCTCATGAATCCTTTGAAGATGAAACAATTGGCAAATTAATGAACGATACATTTGTTTCAATAAAAGTAGACCGTGAAGAAAGACCTGATCTTGATAATATTTATATGACTGTTTGTCAATTGATGACCGGAAGCGGAGGTTGGCCTTTAACAATTATAATGACCCCTGATAAAAAACCGTTCTTCGCGGGTACTTATTTTGCAAAAGAAAGTGGTTACGGAAGACCTGGACTTAAAGATATCATATTAAAAGTTAAAGAGTTATGGAATACACAACCCGAAGAGATATCTGCCTCTGCCGATACTCTCATTGACGCTCTCCAAAAGATTTCCCATAATGAAGCTGGAGATGAATTAAACATCAAAGTAATTGATAGTTGCTATGAAATTCTTTTAGGAAACTATGATGATGTTTATGGAGGATTTGGAAAAGTACCTAAATTTCCAGCAGTTCACAACCTCCTATTTTTATTGAGATACTGGAAACGTTCAGAAGATCCTTTTGCTTTAAAAATGGTAACTGAAACTCTTGATTTTATGCGTAACGGAGGAATTTATGACCATTTAGGCTTTGGATTCCATCGTTATTCCGTGGACCAGGAATGGTTAGTTCCTCATTTTGAAAAAATGCTTTATGACCAGGCCACGATTTCTTTAGCATATACTGAAGCGTACCAGGCAACTGGAGAAAAAATATATAAAGACACATCACTTGAAGTCTTTGAATATGTTCTTAGAGATATGAAATCACCAGAAGGTGGTTTTTATTCTGCTGAAGATGCAGATAGCGAAGGAGTAGAGGGAAAATTCTATTTATGGACAAAAAAGGAATTAATAGACGTTCTTGGGGAAGAAGATGGTACATTTGCTTCCAAAATTTTTAATGTAACTGAAGAAGGTAATTTCCTTGAAGAAGCAACACGAGAAAAAACAGGGGCAAACATACTCTATATTCAAAATTCCATTGAAGAAATGGCCGAAATACTCCATATTTCAAAGGAAGAATTAGAAGTTAAACAAGAAAAAATTAGAAGAACTTTATTTGAACACCGCGCGAAACGAATACACCCACATAAAGATGATAAAATACTGACAGATTGGAATGGATTGATGATTGCTTCACTTGCTAAAGGATCGCAGGTATTTAATGAAGAAAAATATTTAAATGCAGCATCTGATGCTGCAAATTTCATTTTAAAGAATATGCAAAAAAATGGCCGTTTAATGCACCGTTTCAGGGAAGGTGAATCTGCAATTGAAGGTCATTTAGATGATTATGCATTCTTGATCTATGGACTTTTAGAACTATTTGAAGCCTCTTTTAATTCTAAATATCTCAAATACTCTCTAAAACTAACTGAAACGCTTTTTAATCATTTCTGGGATCATGAAAGTGGAGGTTTCTATTTTACTCCAGATGATGCAGAAAAAGTTCTTGTAAGGAAAAAAGAGATATATGATAGTGCAATTCCATCAGGAAATTCCATAATGATGCTTAATTTATTAAAACTTGCGCAATTAATGGAAAATGAAGAATTTAAAGATAAAGCTTTAGATTTAGAAAAAGCCTTTTCTGAGGCAATTCGTAAAGTCCCAACCGGCTTTACTGCTTTTCTTTGCGCACTTGATTTTAAATTAGGACCCTCCTATGAAATAGTAGTTACTGGAAATAGAAATGATGAAAATATAGAGACAATTATGAGTTCTATTAGACAAAATTTTATTCCAAACAAAACCATTATTCTAAATACAGATGAAGAAGAAGTTGATGAATTAAAAAATATTATAACATCACTAAAAACTAAAAATATGGAAAATAATCAGGTTACGGCCTATATTTGTTCTGAAGGTAGCTGTAAAACTCCAACAAGCGATCTGAACACTGTTTTGAAATTATTAAATGTAAAAGGAGGAAACTGATTTGAAAAGAATTTACAGCAGCGTTAAAAATAAAATAAGCCCAGATAACAGTTTAAGCAACGAAAAAATAAAGGAAATATTATCTGATAAAAATGTAATTGTAAGTGATGACACTAATAGAGAAAATAGGATACCTCCAGGCCAGCATGAAACTAAATCATGGCCAGTGCTGCATGCAGGATCAGTGCAAAAAATTGATACTTCTAAATGGAAATTTAAAATATTTGGACTTGTTGAAGAAGAAAAAGAATTGAATTATAGTGAATTCAGTTCACTTCCAGTATCTAAAGTATTTTCAGATATTCACTGTGTTACAACATGGTCTAAGTTAAATAACATCTGGGAAGGAGTCAGCTCATCTACAATTAAAGAAATGGTAAATATTTTACCTGAAGCAAAATACGTAATGGTTCATGCATCTGGAAATTTCTCTACTAATTTACCAATTGAAGATTTCCTCGAGCCAGATGTTTTATTTGCAACAACGCATAATGAAATTCCATTAACTAAAGGTCATGGAGGACCTGTAAGACTAGTAGTTCCCAAACTATATTTCTGGAAATCTGCTAAATGGGTAACAGGGGTAGAATTTATAGAAGAAGATAAACCTGGTTTTTGGGAATCTAACGGATATCATATGCGTGGTGATCCATGGAAAGAAGAACGTTACAGCTGGCAATCATCTTACATTTAATTAAATAAAAT
Organism: Methanobacteriota archaeon; assembly: GCA_023434825.1. Taxonomy (GTDB): domain Archaea; phylum Methanobacteriota; class Methanobacteria; order Methanobacteriales; family Methanobacteriaceae; genus Methanobacterium_D. The sequence goes on from JAEYSH010000230.1 coordinate 11,118, forward strand.
TATTAATAGATAATAAGAAATAAAAATAATTATATATTAATAGAAATAAATCTAAGCAATAATACTTTTAATATTTTAATCATGAGAGGATATAATGAGAGGAAAAATAATAGCAGCTAGATCAGAAGAGAAAACAGAAAATCCACTTCACAGACAGCTTAAACAATTTCAAAATAAAGATGTCAGAATAAAACAGAAAGATACTGAAATCAAAGAAGGGCAGCTTTTAGCAATAGATAATTACTTAAACGTTGCAATTCAGACTGAAGCGGGCATGGAGTTTATAAAAGGAACAAGAATTTTATATATTCAACTTAAAACTTAATTATTTTTATTATATTCTTATTAAATTAAAATCATGTTATTATAGCGTTAATAACTAAAATTAGACTAATCTCCTCATTTTTTTTAATTAATTTTCATAGTAAACTTTATAAACATCTTGTAAGCAATATCAATTAACTAAATTCAACGAGAATTTCTAAGACTTCTAAACTTACAAAACCGTTTGAAATTAATTTATAACATCCCAATAGTCAAAAAATAATAACGAGATGTTAAAATTATTATAAACTAATAATACACTATAACAGTTATGCATTCATGAATAAATGTTAATTGAAATTCTCCAAATAATAAAAATCAGTTAAATTTTTTATTTTAAAAACATCAACATTTAAGAATATAAAAATAAACCTTAAAAATTGTTTATTTCAGGTAGTGATAAGAAATGGCAGGAATAGTAGGATATGGGGTTTATATACCTTCATATAGAATAAAAGTTGAAGAAATAGCCAAAGTTTGGGGAGATGACCCTAAAGCTATTTCAAGAGGGCTTGTTGTACAGGAAAAGTCTGTTCCAGCCCCAGATGAAGATACTGCAACCATTTCAGTGGAAGCAGCAAGATATGCAATTAATAGATCCATGATTGACCCTCAAAATATTGGGGCAGTTTATGTCGGATCAGAATCACACCCTTACGCTGTAAAACCAACAGCAACTATAGTAGCAGAAGCAGTTGGCGCATCACCTAACATGACATCAGCAGATTTAGAATTTGCATGTAAAGCAGGGACAGCAGGGATGCAAATATGTATGGGACTTGTAGATTCCGGAATCGCAGATTATGGATTAGCTGTTGGTGCAGATACAGCTCAAGGTGCTCCAGGAGATGCTTTAGAATACACAGCATCAGCAGGAGGAGCAGCTTACGTAATTGGTAAAGAAAATACAATTGCTGATTTTGAAGGAACTTACAGTTTCACTTCAGATACTCCTGATTTTTACAGAAGAGAAGGAAAACCATATCCAAGACACGGTGGAAGGTTCACAGGAGAACCAGCCTACTTTAAACATGTATTGTCTGCAGCAAAAGGAATGTTTGAAAAAATGGGAACTGAAGCATCAGATTATGATCATGCAGTATTCCACCAGCCAAACGGTAAATTTTATCTAAAAGCTGCAAAAAAACTTGGATTTACAAGTGAACAATCCAAAACAGGACTTTTAACACCAGTAATAGGAAATACTTATTCTGGAGCGACACCATTAGGATTAGCCGCTATTCTAGATATAGCCGAGCCTGGCGACCGAATATTTGCAGTATCATACGGTTCAGGAGCAGGAAGTGACGCTTTCAGCATAACTGTAAATGACGCTATTGAAGAAAGAAGAGAATACGCACCTAAAGTAGCAGATCTGGTGGCAAAGAAAAATTACGTTGATTACGCAATGTATGCCAAGTTTAAAGGCAAACTAAGGATGGCATAATAGTTAATGCTAATAAATCATTCAATATCGAATGGAGGAATTATTTGAGAGATGTTGCAATTATAGGGGTTTCACAAACAAAATTTGGGGAACTCTGGGACGAATCATTTAGAGATTTAATAACTGACGCAGGATTAAAAGCTGTAGCAGATGCAAATATAGAAGGTGACGACCTTGAAGCAATGTTTGTTGGAAATATGTCCGCAGGTCTTTTTGTTCAGCAGGAACATATTGCTTCTTTAATAGCTGATCATGCAGGTTTAACACCAATTCCAACTGCAAGAGTAGAAGCAGCATGTGCATCTGGAGGATTAGCACTTAGAAACGGGATAATGGCTGTTGCTTCAGGATACCACGATGTAGTTATCTCTGCAGGTGTGGAAAAGATGACAGATGTTGTTGATCCAACTCCATCTATCGCTACCGCTTCAGATCAGGAATGGGAAGCACAACAAGGAGTTACATTCCCATCACTTTATGCAATGATGGCCAGAAGACATATGTATGAATATGGAACTACCAGAGAACAGCTTGCAATGGTTTCAGTTATAAACCATGAAAATGGAGCTAAAAATCCTCTTGCTCAGTTTCCATTTGAAATTTCAGTTGATGCAGTGTTAAATTCAACAATGGTTGCTGACCCATTAAGGCTTCTTGACTGTTCACCAGTAACAGACGGAGCTGCTGCAGTGATTTTATGCCCAGCAGAAGAAGCTAAAAAGTACACGGATACACCTATTTACATTAAAGCATCAGCACAATCTTCAGGTAGTATAGCATTACACGACAGGAAAGATTTAACAACCATTGATGCAACTGTTTTTGCAGCAAAAAATGCATATAAAATGGCGGGTGTAGAACCAAAAGACATTGATGCAGTTGAAGTGCATGATTGTTTCAGTATTAACGGACTTCTTGCTATCGAAGACCTTGGATTTGTTGATAAAGGAAAAGGTGGAATAGCAATTGAGGAAGGTATGACTCGATTAGACGGTGAAATTCCAGTAAATCCATCTGGGGGTCTTAAATCCAGAGGTCACCCATTAGGAGCTACAGGAATTGCTCAAGCAGCAGAAATTGTATGGCAACTAAGAGGGGAAGCTGGTAAAAGACAGGTTGAAGGCGCTGAAATCGGTATGACCCACAATATTGGTGGAACCGGTGGAACAGCCGCAGTGCACATCATGTCTAACAAAAAATAGTGGAATTTTACAATTAACTGTAAAATTCATTTTTACTTTATTTTGAATTTATTTTAAGGATTATTTTTCAAATGGCAATCTTTTAGATTATACTAAATTAATACACGTAATTTTTCTATATTTTTCTATAATTTTTTTAAATATTTCATGCGATTAAATACTAGTCGAGTTAATCTTTTCATCAAAATTTAATTTTTCATCAAAATTATTTTTAAAATCATCTTGTCTAGATTTAAAACGATCTCGCAGTCTTAGATTTTCAACATAATTATTTGGAAGTTGAAAATGTAGTGCAACCTGAAACTCAGTTATAGGATATTTCACTAAAAACCACTCAAAATGAATTTTATCAGTCCCAGTAGGAATATGTAAATAATGATTAGTAAATTTATTATTACTACTTATCAACCCCGGTTTCTTATCATTAAATTTTTCAACTAACTTTGTCCAAAATTTAAAATATGCTTGCATTTCGTTACTTAATTCTTCTGTCTGCATTTTCTTCCCCCTTAAAAATTAACCATGATTATATAGGAATAAATTCATTAATAATGATTATTAAAAGTAATATTTATTCATTTTAACCAGTATTTTAATTTAAAATAAAATAGTTTATGATTTTTCCTAAATTCAGGCATTCTGGGCGAAGCCCTTATCGGAGGGTGGTGGGG
>JAEYSH010000242.1 GCA_023434825.1 Methanobacteriota archaeon
TTATTACTGCTAATGCTACTGCTGCCACTATTATCAGATCCAGAATCTGATGAACTATAACTGGTTTGTGAACTTGAATCAGAAGACGATTGGTAACTGGACGACTGAGTGCTGGTACTGGTTAATGAAAAATCACAAATTCCATTTCCATTTCCATCGACATAACGGCGGCATTGGCCTGGATATACACAATTTACAACGCCATAGGGGCATCCTCCGGCACATGCTCCAGACATTGTGCCCGCTGCAATTATAGGAATGGTTATTGCGGCTCCAAATATTTTTTCTTGATTTTGTGATATATATTGTTGAGTTGATGATGTTAAATCAGCTAATGATTTTTTTATTTTATTTTTTATGCTTTCACCTTCCTTCTGCCACCTAAAAACATTCTTTTAGTTCCTTTCAAGTAGATATGGTGATGGAATACAGCAATTAATGCCAGAGTTATTCCAATTTCTACATGCCAGTACATTAGTCCAGAGCTAATAGAAAGAACCATACCTAGTTCTAATAGGATAAGAAGCAAGAATCCGCCTCCGGCACATATTAAAAACGCAATCCCGATTATAAAATTCCATATATTGACGTGAATAGATTTTTTTATCAATTGTTTTTTGTATAATAGGTAAGTTACTAAATAACCTTCAATAAATGGTATTGAAGGTAAAATTATATCATAAACCATAATAATCTCCATATTATTTTTTTTTAAATAAGTAAAAGGGGACTTATTAGATAGTTTAAGATAGATTAGGATTATAAAAATAGTTATTCCAGAATTTATACTCTTTTTGTCCCAAATCTTTACCAAGTTTAAAAAAAGAATGAAATTAAAAAATAGAAAAAAGAAATAAGAATTAAATTTTACCAACTGGAGCTATATAAATAGTAAATTCTTCTTCTCCGTCTAAATCAAGCAATTTATCCACGTATTCTTGATCATACGCAGCAATTGCGCATGTTCCAGCATCAATTGCTTCACACCCCAAATATAGGTTCTGACCAACGTGACCTGCATCAAGTGCAATTTCCTTATAGGATGCTAATCCATAACGCCATTCCATTCTGTAAGGGATTGCGCTCCAAATAAAGGTTAGGGCACCATTACCGGCAAATATCTGCCCCATTGTTGAACGAATGACTTTTTCGCGCAAATTATCTTCATACTTTTCAAATAATAGTTCATGAGATAGTGGTAAATAACGATAGATACCAGGATTTAAATCTTCCACATTAAAAATTGCAAGATATGTTTCAAGTGCATGTCTGCAACCAGCAGATGGAACGTTACGGAAAGCATTTGCTCCGGAAATAAAGCGAACACCCTGAGTAGTCCATAGTAGGAATGATAGCTCTTCAAGAGTTAATGGTTCATTTTTAAATCTCCTACGGCTTTCCCTGTTTGAAACAGCATCAGTTAGTTTAATGTCATAAATTTTATCCCAGTCTGCTCTTAAAAGCTTTATTTTAGGCTTATCAGTATCATATGGTTTTTCTAAAGGTGGTGGGGCTATTCCTTTATTTTGATCAGTATATGCGAAGTTAATTGTCTTTCTTATACTATCCTTTAAAAAATAACGGCTTTGATGAATTAATTTTTTATTATCATCTTCCAAATTTTCGTCCTCCTTCAGATATAACTTTCATGAATTTTCAATTAATATTTGAATTTAATTTTATTTGATTTTTGGGAAAAATTATGGCACTTAAAAATGACTTATTGTTGCTAGTATTTTTCTAATATATTAATCAGAGTTTTAAATTAGAAATTAAATGTTAATAATGGATTTTATATAAATAAATTAATATCTTAGATATTGATATAATTAATAGTGAAAATCAGAATTTTTTGGTGGAAAAAATGATTTCTGAAGAACAATTAGAAAAAATGAGGGATGAAAAAGATATTAATGGTTTAGTTATTGCATTAAAAGATGAAGATCATAAAACTAGGGAGAATACAGCTTATATTCTGGCAGATTTAGGTGATAAAAGCGCAGTAGAGCCATTAATAACTATTTTAGGGGATGAAAACTGGACGGTTCGTAAAGCTGCGGCCCTCGCTCTTGGAAGAACTAGTGATGAAAAAGCTGTTGAACCATTAATAGGCCTTTTAAGGGATAGTTACTGGCATGTAAGGGAAATAGCTGCCATGTCACTTGGTTTAATAGGAGATAAAAGAGCTGTTGAACCAATTATTCAAGCTTTAAAAGATGGATGTTTAAATGTTAAATGTGAAGTTGTAGATGTTCTTGGAGATTTAGGAGATAAAAGGGCAGTTGAACCTTTAATGGAAATATTAAAGGAGAAAGATTATCTGCTAAGGGCTTGTACAGTCACATCTTTAGGCAAGCTTGGTGATGATAAAGCAGTAATGTCATTAGTATCTACATTAAAGGACGAAAACTATTTTGTAAGAGTTAATGCAGCCAATGCGCTTGGATTAATTGGTAGTGAGTCTACAGTTCCTTATCTTGAGTCAGCTCTAAATAATTCAAATGGAGAATCTCAAGAATTTGAAAATTCCCTTAAAAATGCAATTGAGAAAATTAATGCACGTAGCAATTGATATTTTTAAATAAAAATAGAAATTGAACTGATAATTTAATTTATTTTATCTTAGGCCTTGTATTTGGCCTTATAAACAGCGATACTATAAAACCAATTAAAAAGATGAGACTTACAAATTGGAAAGTGGTTTTCATCTCATTATGTATGGTTATATCTATTAATGAATAAAAAGAGGTGCTTTTGTCTGTTTTTAGTTGGGAAACATTAACTGTGCTCATTTTTTCGAGCCATACATCCACCTCATGTTGAATATCTTGTTTTTCAGGGTAAATTTGTTCCACTGCGGTATTCATACCGCTAAATAATCCCATAATCAAAACTACTCCCAGTAATGCAGTTCCGAGAGATGATCCAAGATTTGAAAAGGTGCTTATTATGCCTGAAGCATCTGAATGCTTTTTAGAACTTGTAGAAGATAAAATTATATCAGAACTTAAAGGTAAAGATAATCCAATCCCCGCACCTAAAAGAAAAGTTCCGGGAACAAGTTGCCAAACAGTAGTACTAAGGTTAAATTGGTAACTTAAAAATATACTTCCGGCAAAAGCTACCAGAAATCCAGAAGAGATGATATAACTCGGTGTGAAACGGGATGCTATCTTTGATGAGATTATGGAAAATATTAAATATCCAATTGTTAAAGGAAGCAGCGCTAATCCAGTTATAAACGCGTCTGCACCAATTATTTGCTGTAAAAATACGGGTAGAATAAATATGGATCCTGCAAGTGCTAATTGTATTATCAATCGAATTATAGTTCCTGCAGTGAAATTCCTGTTTTTAAATAATCTTATATCTGTTAGTGGCTCTTTATTTTTATTTATTCTTCTGTTTTCATGCAGGAAAAATAAAATCATTAAGATTATTCCAGTAAAAATTAAAAGAATGTATACAATTGGGTTTCTAATGTAATTAATGCTCCAGATCCCAACTACCAATGCAGAAAGTCCCGTTACAGATAATAGAACTCCTAATTTGTCTAATTTGGATTTATCCAGATGTTTTGGGAAATTTTCAATTTTTGAAGATAGTAATATTATTAAAAAGATTACAACCAGTTCTAGGGCAAAACCATATCTCCAGCTTAAAAATGTGGTTAAAAAACCTCCAATTAATGGCCCTAAAGCTCCGGCTACTCCTGCAATAGCTGTACGCATTCCAAGTGCAAAAGTACGTTCTTCTCCAGTATATGATCCTGAAATAATTGATACTGCTGCGGGAGTCATTAAAGCTGCACCAATACCTTCTAATATGGACCATCCAAAAAATAACATACTTGCATTAAAGCTTGTAGCAGCAATTACAGTCCCAATTCCATAAATTACGGCACCAACAATGAAAGTTTCCTTTCTACCGATTATATCCTGTAATTTACTCCCTAAAAGCATTAAAGAAGCAATAGTCAAAGCATAAGTAGCTATAATAAGTTGTATGGTGCTTAGG
>JAEYSH010000245.1 GCA_023434825.1 Methanobacteriota archaeon
AATCTGCTTCTTCTGCCAAATCAGGTACAATATCACCTACGGTTTTACCGATATGTTCTTCTGGTGAAATACCATTAAGTTCAGCCATACACCCATTTATACGCCTATATCTGAGTTCTTGGTCTAATACACAAAGACCAATATGTGCAGAGTCATATATAGCTTCTATTTCCTTAATATGATCTTTTGAAGTTTTTTCACTTTCTCTAAGTACTTCTTCAGATTTTTTACGTTCGCTAATATCAAATAAAGATGATCTACTCATTATATAATTACCTTCAGAATCTTTAATTGCAGTAGCATTCACAAGAACAGGTAAAATAGTGCCATCTTTTCTGATCATGTCAAATTCTTGATCATAAGCATATCCCCTATCTTTGAAGACTGGAAAGATTTTATTAAATTTTTCAACACTTTCTTCAGTAAATAAATCAACAACATTTTTCTTTTCAATAATTTCTTCTCTGGAATAGCCTAACCATGAAAGTTCTGTGTCGTTAATTTTTACAAAGTAACCATCTTCATCCAGTGAATGGTAACCACATGGCGCATTATTATACAGATCAGATATCTCAGCATAGGCATTTTCAAGTTCTGCTGTACGTTTCTGGACTTTTAATTCTAAATTATCGTGAGCTTGCCTTAATTTTTCCTTACGTTGGGCTAATTTCTTATCAAGATCATGTTTATAAATAGCAGTTTCTATAGAAACTGCCAATCCATCATAATTAATTGGCTTGGTTAAAAATCCATAAGGTTTTGTTAATTTAGCGCGTTTAAATGTCTCTTTATCTGAAAAAGCAGACATATATATGATGGGAACATCTAAAAATTCTTGAATTAAAGCAGATGTTTCAACACCATCCATATCTCCCTTTAAAATTATGTCCATTAAAATTAAATCAGGTTTAAATTCTCCAGCCTTTTTTATTGCCTCTTCTCCTCTGGAAGCTATTGAAATAACTTCATATTCCAAATTTTTCAATATCCTTTCTAAATCCATAGCAGTAATGGCTTCATCTTCAACTATTAATATTCTGGCCGTCAGAAAACATCCCCCTTAGTATAAAGAATATATTATTTAATGATTTATTAAAATCATATTAAAATGTTACTATCCAATACATTAAGGAATACTCTGATTGATTTTAAATTCAAATAAGGAATAAACCCCCTACTCATGTGTTTTTTTGTTAATCATTTTAATAAAAATTTTAAATGGTCTTATTTCATAATGTTACAGCTTTTATTTAATCTATTAATCAAATTTAATCAAAAACAAGTTATTTTTAAATGAATAATTAGTTGATTAGTTTTATTATAGAAACTATGGCAATATCATATGAAATAATATTAAAAGTAAAAGGGGGATGAGTACATCAATAAAAAAAAATGTCATGGAAGCACTTATATTGATGTACCCAAGTGGTAAAGGCAAATCCACATCAATCTTCTATTTTTATCTAATTTAAATTTATTTTAACCTAATTAATCATGAATTTTATTTATATAGAATAATTAAAGCAGAAAAAAATCAAATATATCTTAAATTATTAATTCAAAAAAGGGATTATAAAAATTAATCTTCCCTATTCATAATCATATGTTTTATTAAATTTCCTACATCCTTAAAATAGATTTCATGACTAATTCCGTTATTTTTTAATATATTTTCACGATCTGAAGGAATATTAGATATACTTTTAGATATTGAAGATATTAAAACCGCAACTTCAACAGGATTAACGTCATTACGAATAGTGGTATCATCAATTCCCATTTGAACAGAATCACGTAAAATTGAGAATCTCTCATTACGCAGCTTAATTATCTCTGCTGCACATTGACTAACATATGGCATAGATCCTTCTGACTGATTCTTAGCTTTTTTACCTTTTTTCTCATTAAAAGAGGTATCTGCAAGATTAAACCTTCCAGACTGAAAATAATTATAAATTTGAATATACTCATGATATTGTTCTGTAAATTCATTATAAGCATTCATATATGCAGCTACTTTATCAAAACCCTTATTTTGGTTTCCAATAGCATCTCTAATCATTGAATTTAAGATTCGGGTTCCTCTAAGTACAATTGCAAAAAATAGTGAATCTTTATTTTGAAAGTAAAGATATAAAGTTGCCTTACTGAGTTCAACTTCACCCGCTATATCTTTCATAGAAACATTATCAAAACCTTTAGAAAAAAATAGCTTCTCTGCAGCATTAATAATATCATGCTGTCGCTGCTTTTTCTCCCTTTCCCTTCTATCTCCGATTGACATGCATCCACCTAATAATGAAGTTACTTCACCAACATTTTTAATAAATATAATTATATCTTGATATACTTATCTGAATTTAAATATTTATAGTATATTAGTGATATATAACATCTTCTATCTTGTTTTATCAAAAATGAATGCATCAAAGCGTATATTACAATAAAAAAAGTTTTCTAATAATTTAAAATTTGAAAAGGATATTTTCAAAAGAATATTTAAAATAAAAAAGGAACCCTCAAACACACAAAGTGTGTTTGGGGCATGCGAAATCAAAGATTTCGCTGTTCAGAAAACCTCTCAAACACTCCGTGTTTGGAGCGCAAAAACTTTCAGTTTTTGCAAGCTTTGGTTTTCTTCAACGCCGAAAATTCATAGCTTTCAAAAATCTTCGATTTTTGAGGGAATTTTCGAGCAGTAGTGGACTAATCCACTATTTAGAGTCTACTTTTCTGCTTAAGCAGGGTTAATTAAGTCCCTTTCTCCAGCTGGCATGAATTCTCTTAGTGCACCTTTTGCGATGGATTTCCTTGGGCTTGCGAAGTCGAAAGCAAGGTTCTTATCAGCAAATGCAATTTTTATTAAAGGATTGACACAGAAAGCGTCTCCTCTTGCTGCGTGAGGTGCTTGAGCAATACCTGCGTATTCAGGCTGGTGACCTACGTTCATAGCGTAGTTAGGGTAGTTAGGACCTCTTAATTCGTGTATGAGACCTTCGTCACTTCTAATTGAAAGTGAGTTTGATGCTCCACACTGATCTTGTAAATCGTAACCGTAGAATCCTAATCTGCTGTGTACTTCTTTGTGTAAGATCTGGCTTAAGTACCAACCGTTAATTCCAGCGTTTGCGTTTCCGGTAGCGAATGCTGTGGAAACACCAGCTGCTGCTGCAGCGACACAAGCTCTTTGTGATCCACCAAAGTGGTCTTCTAAGAGTGTTGGAATTTCGTATTGTTCCATAGCGTAGAGAGTTACTTCAGTTGAGATGTCTTTTACGACAGCGTCATCTGCTTTAGCTCCACAGATACCGAATTTGTCCTGTACGTATTCCATACCGTAGTATACGAAGTCGTCGAGGATATCGTCAGTATAAGCTGCTGTAGCGTATTGTGTGAATCCGACACCACCAGACATGTATGAACCTAACCAAATTTGGTCGTATATAGCTGCTGCAGCTGCGATAACTTCGAGAGTTGTTTCTGCAGGGTCTTCGGATACTCTTGAGGTCTGGATCATATCAGCTAAAATACCGAATGAAATTCCACCAGGTTCGTTTGGTCCTCTTGCTCTTCTTGCTGGTGAGAAGTTACCCATTTCGATAACGTCTGCGTGTTTAGCAGCATATGCAAATTCAGATATAGCTGCTTCACCAGCACAAAGTTTGTACGCTGAGATGAAACTCATTCCTATCTGCATAGCAGACCATCTGGAGGTTGTACCACCGTCACAGGTTCTAACTACGCTTGTTGGTAATCTGCTTACCTGGTAAGTTTTTGAACCGACGTATTTTTTGAGCTGTTCAGCTTGTTCTTCAGAGAACTCTTTGTTTATGTCTATTATGAATCTTGAATCTAATTCATCAGCGAGACTGTCGTCACCGGTGAATATTTTAGCGTAACAGTCGCCTACTAAACCAGGGTGAACTTCTACCATGTGTTCTTGTACAACTGCTCCACCAGGAAGTGCGTGGTTGATTGTTTCCATGTACTCGTTGATTGTTTCAGGAGTAACTTCTACACCTAAACGTCTTTCGAGCACAGCGTGAGCTGTGTCCATACCAACGATGATTGTTCTTTTTATATCGTCTGATAACTGCTGGATAGCACTGTTGTTTACAAAGTGTAAATCGTCTCCTTCTACATATGTATCTGTTCCAGAGATTTTGTAGGACATTAACTGTCTTTGACCTAATGGTACACCAACATCTGGGTTGTAACCTGGAAGTCCGCCTCTTTCAGCAGTGATTTTTTGAGCATATTCGTTGAATTCTTTTTTACGAGGGGACTGTTCCCATCCACCAAAACTGTAGTATTTTGTACTGGTTTCGTTTACATCTCCCTCAAATTTAGTTTTTAAAGCTTTTAAGAACTTCTTATCTTCTGCCATTTTATTCACCTAATTTGCGTTTTAAGTCGTTTTTGAAAACTTCTAATCCGTATCCACCGTCAGTTCTTGCAGCGTGGATTGTTTCAACTACACCAATTGCTTCTTCATCATCACGCATGCTGATGTTGTCGTTTCTGTAGATTGTAGTAATTTCTTTAAGATGTTCTTCATCTAAAGCTTCACCAACGTTTACAGGCTCGTCAAGAGGTCTTCCAACTTGGTCTTTTACGTATGAAATCTGACCAGTTTCTTCATTGTAAACATATCTTTGTAGAGCGTCAAACATTAATCCGTTTTCATCTAATCTTAATGAGTGTCCGTGAACTGTTGCACCTCTTATACCTGTTTTAGCAGGATCAAAGAGATCAGTTTCAATTAAAGTTTTGGAAACTTTTTCTAGATCGGATTCTCTCATTTCTACAACTTGTCTTCCGGATAGTGTTCCGGTATCTACACCTCTAAATCTCCACATGTAGGTTCTTGCCCTATCATATGGCTGAGCAGGTGCGTTGTACATTGAATCGGTAAATTGAACATATCTTGTCCTGTTACCAGCAGCAGCACCGTCAATAGGCTCTACGAGATCTTTCATTATGTCTTCTTCGAAGTCCATTTCTTCAAGAGGAGGGTGAACACTTTTGTAACCTTCTCCAGGGTTTCTGTGACCTAATACTTTTACTATATCTTCATCCGCAATTTCCCTGATTTTTTTAAGTTCAAAATCAGGATCCATGTGATTTCTACGGTTTTCAGCAATTTTTGTTTCTCCAGGGGAGTATTGAGCTTTATAAGCCATTCTTAATCACCTATTAATTTTACAGTATCTCCGGACTTTGATTTTGGATCCACCATTCCAATAAGGCGAGGATCAATATTATCATCCAGTCCGTAACCTACTTTTAAGTAATCTGAAACAGTAATATTTGTTTTAGTGAAAATACCAGTATCAACTTCAAATCCGAAGCTTAAAGTATTTTCAAGCAGATTTTGCAAATTTTCAAGGATATTATCAAGTTCATCGTACATTACGGTTACTATTAATTCTCCAACAGAAACACGAAGTTCTACTGAATCATCTTTAACATTAATAACCTTTCTATCTTCATGATTAACCTGAGTTCCTTTTGCAGGGCCGAATCCCACAATTTTAGGAATGTTATTTCCATTAACAATAACTCTTAAAACTCCATCATATTCCATAATACCATTAAGTATTTTTTCTGTAGTCTGGGGTTTTAAACGTCTATAAGGGAAAATTTTAACATCAACGGCCTTTATTTCTTCCATATTACCGCCTCAAAAACATTTTCTTATAATTTATCCTTTACTTCCTTAGCTCCGTCAGCGACGTACTTAACTGGTTCTTTGAAGTATTCTATGTCTCCGTATACTGTACCCATTAATCCAGAAGTGGATTCAACTGAGAACATTTGAGTACCAGCGTCTAAACACATAGCTGCGGCTGCACAAGGTATTGTGAATCCTTTACTGTGTCTGGTTACTACGTGGTTTCCGTGGAAAGTACCAGGACTTCCTCCTCCGTAAATAGAGTGAGAGAAGAAACTCATTCCTACACCGACACCTTCTACACGTCCGTAGTCAACACCAGGAAGACCGGTTTCGTATTCGAGTATATCGTTGAAGTATAATAGTGTGGATGGGACTCCCTGAGCTGCTCTTGCAGCACCTATGTTAACTATTACAGATGCAATTAAACCTGCAGCTGCGTAAGCGTTCCATAAAGCCCAGTCATTAGGTTCGTATAATTTAAATCCGGATGGTAATGTTTTAGCAACTCTAATTACACCATCGTCAAGAGCTCTTTCTACTGTTGATGCTACAACTGTACCAACAGTTCCTTTTCCATTTTCTTTTACTAAGTCAAATACAAGGTTGTTAGCATTTAAACCTTGATATGCCATTCCTAAAAGGTGGAATCTTTCGAATGCTCCTAAAGCATCTCCAGTTTCAAACGCAGAGGTGTGTTCTAAAATGGATGATAAAGCTACTGCGTTAAGAGTGTTTTTCTTAGTGATAGCGACAACGTGGTTCGCCATTATGTTTCTTAGACCGTATCCAAGTCCTTCTAACATGACTGGAGGTCCGAGTAATGCTGAGACATTTGCACCAGTGAAATCAACAGTTTGAGGGTATTTTCCTAAAACTGCGGTTTTAACTGCAGGTGCGTCATATTTATCTACGTCAAATGCGTCAATGATTGCTTGAACAACTGCTCCACCGGCTACTAATGTAGAAACAGTGTAATCTGCTGCCAGATTCATTCTCTGAGTTGGCATCTGTACAAGCATTTGTTTACCGTCATTGATTAATTTTAAGCTAAAATCGTCTTCTTCATCGATTTGAATAATTTTCTGGATTTTTTCAGATATTATATCGACATTTTCTACGAGTGGTATTTTCAATTCTCTTCCAGGAACAAAATTTGCTTTACCACCGAAAGCTGCATTTTCTAATGCGCTTTCAATCCCTGCTAAGTTAACAGCAACTGAACGTTTTACTTCATGTACTATCTTTTCGATTGTAGGGTTTACCATTGGGCTAACAGCTTCTAAAGGAACGTTTTCTTCTAAAAGCTTTCCGTCAACACCATATAGGTCTATTCTGTCTTCATAGGTTGGCATAACTTTTACACCTCTTGTTTGTATTTTCATTTTATAAATGAAACTAACATTTGAAATTAAAAAAGCTACAGGCAGCTTTTTAGAAATATTTCAAATTTTATTGAGTAAACTGATGGCAATTTCAGTTTATTTATGTTCTCTTGGAGGGAAAAACGACTCAATATTAGATAAGATCGATTTAATATTACCTGAAATCTCCTGTAGCCTGGAAATGAAGTATAATGACAAAGTCATTTTCTTTTCCAAAACATGCTGATAAAAAGATTTTTTTACCCAGCACTAACCTATAGTCACATAGTGACCATAGGTTATTTTATAATTACTGGTCATTTTAGTATATAAAGCTTCCTTAATGAAATTGCAAAATCTTAAGTCCTGTTATTAAACCATAATACCAAAATGACTATTAATAAGATATTAATTCTGAATTAATAATAAAAATAGAAAAAAAATAAATATTAAAACTGTATTACTTTAAATGTTTCTAAATATGAATTATTTTTTAAATATGCATATTTTTAAAAGAAAAATTAATTGATTCAATCAAAATTTTGTTTTTTTATTAATGAAATTTTATTTATATACAATAGAAATCATAATTCACTCAACTTGAATTAATTAATTTCAAAGTGATTTTATGGATAAAAACATCAAACTACTAATAATTGGTGCTGGAGGACTTTTAGTCATTTTTGTACTTATAATAGGAGTAATAGCCATAATAGGATCTTCATTAGGAGGAACTGTTGCAGTAATACCCATTCAAGGAGAAATAGCATATGCATCTTCAGATATACTGGGAGGAAGCGTTGCTAATCCAGATATAATAAAAAGCCAACTTAAACAAGCAGATGAAGATGGATCTGTAAGCGCGATTTTACTGGATATTAACAGTCCAGGAGGAACACCAGTTGCAAGTACAGAAATCATGGAAGCAGTTAAAAACTGTAAAAAGCCAGTGGTAGCATGGATAAGTGATACAGGAGCGTCAGGCGCGTATCTTGTAGCATCTGGAGCAGATAAAATTGTTGCCAGTAAATCATCTTGGGTTGGAAGTATAGGCGTTATATTAACTCTAACAGACCTTTCTGATCTTTATAAAACTATTGGAGTAGATAAATACTCCATTAAAGCAGGGAAATTCAAGGATATGGGTGCAGACTACAGAAATTTAACCACAGAAGAAAAAAATTTGCTCCAAAATATGGTAAATCAAGAACATGAAAATTTTATTTCCATAGTTGCTGAAAACAGAAATCTATCCCGAAACTACGTAAAAAGCCTTGCTGAAGGCCAGGTATTTACTGGTGAACAGGCAAAAACCCTCAAACTAATTGATGAAAATGGAGGGAAAGATCAGGCACTTGATATCGCGGCAAAGCTTGGAGGACTGGATGATTCCTATGAAGTTATAACAGTTAGCCAGCCTCAGTCAATTGAAGATATTTTAAGCAGTTTATCATCTAAATTAGGCTATTCAATAGGAAAAGGAATAGGAAACATGATTCAAAATGAAAATCTCCAAAATCTAAAATACTGAAATGAAAATGACAATTAAATTTAAATCATAATAAATCTAAATAAGTAATTTAATTATAAAGAGATTTTTAAAAATTAATTGAATTTAAATCCTAAATAACCCGGAGGTTAATATATGGCTGTTAAAGTTGAAGTATTTACATCCCCTTCATGCCCATACTGCCCAATGGCTATTGAAGTAGTAGATGCAGTAAAAAAAGACATGCAGGACGATATTGAAGTTGAAAAAATCGATATTATGCAAGATCGTGAAAAAGCGATAGAATATGGATTAATGGCAGTTCCTGCCGTTGCTATAAACGGTGTTGTAAAATTTGTGGGTGCTCCTGAAAGGGAAGAACTTGAAAAAGCAATTAAAGAAGAATTAGCTTCATAGAAAAATGGAAATCCACAGTGAATCTCTTCGAAAAGAGCCTAATAACAATAATTCAGGGGAATTAAATGGAAAAAATCAAAATTCCCCTTATGGGATTACTACTGGAAGCGCGGCGACAGCAGCAACTATAGCCGCATTTTTAGCTACAAAAAAAAAAGAAATAGATTTTGTTACTATTTATTCTCCTTTTGGAAAACTCGATATTGATGTTCATTCTTTTAAAAAATTAAATTCTGATTCTGGAAGAGCTTGCATTATTAAAATGCCATATAATGACCCTGACGTTACCAAAAACCTTGAAATTTGCGCAGATGTCATATTAAATAACTCCAATAAAATAAACGTTGAAGGCGGAAAAGGAGTAGGAATAGTAACTAAGCCCGGATTGCAAGTTCCTGTTGGAAAACATGCCATAAATCCCGTTCCCATGCAGATGATAAAATCTAATCTGCAAAAATTACTTCCTGAGGGGAAAGGAGCTAAAGTAACTATCTTTGTTCCTCAAGGAGAAGAAATTGCCAAAAAAACCATGAACTCCCGTCTAGGAATTAAAGGCGGCATTTCAATACTTGGAACCACGGGTATTGCCCGACCAATGTCTTCACATGCTTACAAAGAGTCATTAGCCTGTCAAATTGATGTAGCTGTTGCAGAAGGGTTTAAAGAACTGGTTTATGTTCCTGGAAATATTGGAGAACGTATTGCAAAAGAAATTCTTGATGTAGAAGAAGACAGAATAATCCAAATGGGTAATTTCGTTGGTTTTATGCTTGAAAAAGCCCAGGAAAAAGGCGTCAGCAAAATTACAATCCTTGGACATGCGGGTAAAATCACTAAAATTGCAGCAGGAATTTTTGATACCAAAAACAGCGTTGCAGATGGAAGACGTGAGATAATGGCTGCATATTGCGGACTTTTAGGTGCTCAAAAAGAATTAATAGAAGATATTTTTGAATCTAAAACAACTGAAGATATGATAGACATTTTAGATAAAGAAAATATGACCCTCGATATCTTTAGTAAAATAGGAAATGCAGTTAAAGAAAAATGTCAGGAAAGAGTCGATATAGATTTTGATGTAATCATTGTTAAAATGGATGGAACAATCCTTAATAAACCTCAAAACTAATAAAATCATATTAAACTTTAAAAATCTCATTGAAAACTTTTTATTTTATTATAATTATTTAAAATACAGATAAATATTTGATGGAGTTGAAATAATGGAAAAATCATTTACACACCTTACAAAAAAGGGCGTTCACATGGTAGAAGTGTCAGATAAGCCAGTTGTAAAAAGAACTGCCATAGCAAAGGGTAAAATACACTTACAAAAAGAAACCATTAAATTAATTGAAAATGAAGATATAAAAAAAGGTAATGTGCTTACAACAGCCCAAATTGCAGCTATTGGAGCTGTAAAATCAACTCACCATCTTATTCCGTTATGTCATTCTCTTAAAATTACTGGAATTAATGTAGAATTTAACGTAAATACTGAGGACATTGAAGTTGAAATTAGTGTCACATCAATGGGAAAAACTGGTGTTGAAATGGAAGCGCTCACGGGTGCAAGTGTTGCCCTCTTAACAATATGGGACATGGTAAAAAGCGTTGAAAAAGATGAAAATGGCCAGTATCCTTCCACAAAGATTTCAGATATAATTGTAGTAAAAAAAGAGAAAAAATAATAATTAATTTTAAATTTTATTAGTCTTTTATTGCTCCACCAATTG
>JAEYSH010000210.1 GCA_023434825.1 Methanobacteriota archaeon
TCGTCGTCCTGCCAGGCTTCATGCCCTATAGTAAAAGAAGAATTACCGATATGAGTAATATAATTTCTTATTTCCACATCTCTTCCATAATACATCTGCCCAAGATAATCGAATTCAGTTCTAACAAGGATTAATTTCCAATTTTCATAACTTAAATCAAGATCTGGTGTAAACATTCGAAATATTGGGTTTCTTCCTACTTCAAACCATTCTACAAGCGCTATATTGTTTATATGGCGAAGTCCGTCTGCATCTCCGAATCGTGGTGTAACTGTCTCTATGAACATTTAAATTTTCTCCTAATTTTATTAATTTTATAATTTTAAAGTTTAAATTGATTTAAAGCGGTGTATATACAACTGCAAGTATTTTTGCATCATTTTTACCGTATGCATGAAGGTCATGAGGTATAATTGAATCATAATAAATACTATCTCCTGCAGAAACAATATAACTATCCTGACCGTATAATATCTCAATTTCTCCTTCCAAAACATAAATAAATTCTTCACCTTCGTGAGAGGATAATTTATATTCTTCAGTTTCATGAGGATGAACATCAATTATAAAAGGTTCCATATGCCTATCAGCTTTTCCTGATGCTAATGGATAGAAATCAAGGGCACTTACATCAGGATGGTCTTCTTTACCAGAAAAATGAATTACCTGCTCTGATTCACCAGCTTTTACCATTACTGGCCCTGTTTGAGGATGATCATCTAAAAATGTACCTAAACGAACCCCTAAAACTCTTGCAATTTTTATAAGTGGTGTTAATGAAGGAATTAACTCTCCACTTTCAATACTTGTTATAACTTCGCTGCTGCACTGGCTTTGGTTTGCCAGTTCTTCAACAGAAATATCATGATTTTCTCTTATTTGTCTGATTTTTTTTCCAAGCATATTTTCCTCTGACATTTAAATTTCTCCCTATATTAACATTAATTAATGAATTAAATATTGATTTTCTCTAGTCTGTTCATCGCTTCCTCTAATTTTTCGTAAGAAGCTGCATATGATATTCTGAAGTGGCCATCACCACATTTTCCAAAGCTTGCACCATTGACAACTATTACACCTGCTTTAATGGCTTCTTCAACGAATTTATCTGAATCTCCAACCTTTGGAAATGCATAAAATGCCCCTTTAGGTGCTTTGAAACTGATTCCCATTTCATTCAATCTCTTAACAATTAAGTCTCTTCTTCTTTTAAATTCAGCTACCATTTCATGGACACAATCTTGTGGCCCAAGTAACGCTTCAAGCCCTGCCATTTGAGATAAAGAACTTGTACATGCAACATTATACTGGTGAACCTTCAATATTTCTTCAGTTAACTCTTTATTTGCTGCAATATACCCTATTCTGAATCCAGTCATTGCATATGTCTTAGAAAATGCATTTATGGTTATTACATTATCCGTATATCTTGCAGGGCTGTAATGTTTCCCTTCATAGATTATATGTTCATATACTTCATCAGATATTAAATGTATATTATGATCTTCTGCTATTTCAGCTATTCCTTTAATATCCTCTTTTTGCATTACCGCTCCAGTTGGATTTGAAGGTGAATTCATAATCATAGCTTTTGTTTTAGGGGTTATTTTTTCAAGCACATCATCTGGAGTCATCTGGAACTCATTTTCTTCCTTAAGACTTATGGGAACCATTTTACCTTCTGCAAGCTTTACGAATGCATCATAGGAAAGAAATCCTGGATCTGGAATTAAAACTTCATCCCCTTTATTTATCAAAGCTTGAAGACTAACATAAAGCGCTTGACTTGCTCCAACTGTTACAGTTATGTTTTCTGGATCTGCCTCTATTTTATTTTCATCAGCCAATTTACAGGATATAGCTTCCCTAAGCTCTAAAATACCATTATTTGAAGTATAATGAGTAAATCCATTATCCAAAGCTATTTTTACTGCTTCTCTGATATGCTCTGGTGTATCAAAATCAGGTTCACCTAAACTGAGGTTAATAGCATTTTCTGGCGTGAGTTCAAACATTTTCCTTATTTCTGAAAGTTGTATTAATTCACATCTTTTTGCTGGTTCAAACATAGTTATTACCATTATATATTTTTATAATAAATTACATATTGATTCTATGACTAAATTAAAGAGAAAACTCTCCTTATTTGATGTTATAAACTTAGTAGTTGGCACTATCGTCGGTGCTGACATTTATATAGCCGCTTCATTTGGTGCCGGATTTTTAGGACCTGCATCATTAATTGCATGGATCATAGCAGGATTTATGGCAATCATTGTTGCATTATCTTTTGCTGAATGTTCTTCAGTTCTCCCAAGAGCAGGAGGGCCGTATGTTTATGCAAAAGAAGCTTTTGGAGATTTTATTGGATTTTTATCCGGTTGGGCTCTCCTCATTGCTGGATGGAGTGCTCTTGCAGTTTTTCCACTTGCATTTGTTGCCTATTTAACATATTTTTATCCCAATATGCCATTCATAGTACAGACCCTAATTAAGATTATATTTGTTTTATTTTTAGCTTTTATAAATTATGTGGGAGCAAAAGATGCAGGAATAGCAAACGATATTTTGACCATAATCAAGTTAACCCCAATAATTATACTGACTATTATTGGAATTGGCTATTTTATATTAAATCCAGAAGTACTTGCATCGAATTTAAGCCCTTTCGCACCATTAGGGCTTGGTAATATTGGCAGTGCAATTGTTTTAGTATTTTGGGCATATGTAGGTTTTGAACTTGTAACAGTCCCCTCAAATGAAATTGAAGATTCAAAAAAGAACATTCCAAGAGCTATAGTACTGGGTATGGGCATAATTGTTCTTTTCTATTTTATAACAAATTTTGTAATTTTAGGAATTGTACCATGGACACAACTAGCCACTTCTAATGCTCCACTTGCACTTGCAGGATTTGGACTTTTAGGAGCATTAGGGGCTACGTTTATTACAATAGGGGCATTATTTTCAATTGCAGGCTCTGATGAAGCAGGAATATTATCAATTCCAAGAATTCCTTACGCAATGGCTGGAGATGGACTGCTTCCTAAGTTTTTTGCAAAATTACATCCAAAATATGACACGCCCTACATATCCATAATTTTTGTAGCTGGAACTGCACTTATAGCGTCAATTATTGGAAATATAAGCCAATTAATTGTCCTATCTGTTTTTACTATCCTTTTCTGTTATTTAATTACATGCTTATCTGTTTTCAGAATAAGGAAGAAATTTAAAAAGACAATAAAAGTTCCATCAATAACTCCTGCCCTTGGTGTTGTGATAAGTCTTTATATCATGTCTCAGTGTAATATAAATCAGATAATTATAGGAACAATTTTAATAGTTACGGGAATCCCTATTTACTGGAAATATTCACCTAAACAGGAAATAAGAACCGTAATAAAAGATATAACTTCAAAAGATGTATTTATAAAGAAATGGATTCGGTCTAGAGAAGTTTTCCTTGGATACTTACTAAGGAGACTTGTACATATTGTAAGAAGAATAAGAAATTAAAAAATAAAAAAGTTAGATGATGTTTTCATATTTTAAAAATGCCATCATCTGACTGTAAGATTTATCAACGCTTCCAGCAGCTACAGTTCCATGAGAAGAGAGAACTTCACAGGTAACAGCAGGAATGCCTGCTAAATTGGATACATCTTCAACTGCACCAGGATATTCTGCCCCTGCTTGATTATAAGCAATTAAAGCTGACCCTGATTGTTGACTGACGTAATTAGCGATGTTATAACTTTCATAAGTAGGAGCTTTTGTACTGAAAATTGCATTTTTACCCGGGACGCCTCCAGGTTGTGTTGAATGGAAATCTCCAAGAGAATTTACTCCCAATTGCTTAGCCTTGTTTATTATCTGGTTACTTGGAGTGCCAGCAACATTTGCAACGCTGTTTAAGTTTTGGCCATTCCATAATCTAGTATTTAAAGCAGTACTTGATGGTGCAGCAAATGGAACTATATAAACTGTCCCTTTAATTTGATTTGCAGAAAGGTAGTTTATCATTTTCATAGCTGTTATTTGAGCAGGCAATTCATTTCCATGGATTCCAGCAATAATCATTACCTTTGGGCCTGTTCCATTTCCAAATGTAAGCATAGGAGTTCCGCTTTTTGCAAGTTCAACTACTTGATTGCTTAATGAAGTAGCAGGGATATTATTTTTAATATTTGAATTTTTAGTGACATCTCCACCAGTTCCAGTAACAATTACTTCCATTTTAGGAACATTGACTAATGGTTTTTCAGTTACAGGAGTGCTTATAACAGATCCAGTCCATGGATTTACTGATGCGTAATTTGGTAAAACATTATTTGCACCATAAAAATTTACAATTCTTGAATACATGTAAATTAATGATTCATATCTAACTTTTCCAAGTGATGTTTGAACATATACTGGTGCGCTGCCGTTAGATTCCATGCTGGATTTAATTTGATTTGCAAGTCCTAAATACTCTGATTTGTATATATTTCCGCTTTTAAGGTCTTCAGTACTGCCAGATGGATTCAAGAAATTATATTGACTAATTGAACCCATATTACCATCATTTACGTTTATTGTTGCACTAACAAGTAAATATAAAAAATCAGGCATTTTTACCTGCTGATTATTAATTGTAACATAATTAGGGAGTTTTTTGTTTGTTTCTATGAATGCTTTTACTCTTTTTGCCGCATCTTCAATTTGAGATAAGGTGTATGAATTACCTGTTGATGTTAATTGAGCTGCATATGCTGTTTTTACATCTTTTGTATCTATTGACGAAGATACACTAGATTCTGCAGCAGCAGTTCCATTTACAATCATTAAAAACGCAGAAAATATAATTAAAAGCATTGAAATATTCTGCTTTAATTTAATTATACCGCCTCCAAACCTTGAATATCAAGTTAATAAAGAATCGAATTTCGTTATATATAAATTCTTTGCTTTTATATCTAAAAATTAGCTTTTAAATTATCCTTTATTAAATTCAAAGCATTATTAAACGTTTATTTAGAAATAAATTAAATTTTTAAACAAATATTAAATGTTTTTAAGATTAAAAAACAAGTGATTTCTTTAAATAAAACGAATAATATGTTATAAAACTTCTAAATTATTAAAAAAAAGATTCTTTGTAATTATAATATGTAAATAAAAATAAATCACTATTTTAAAATTAAAATCAATTTGAAATCTTATTATTCACAGGACCCGCATTTATAACATCCAAATGTTTCACACCATGGAGTGATTTTACCAATCATTGCTTTTTTATATTCCTGTTTTAAAAATTCGTCATTAATACCTACATCAATGTTTTTCCAGGGTAATTCATCATCTAAATCAAATTTAATGTCTAATACTTTCCATTCTTTAAATCTATTTCTTTTCATGTAGGTTTTTTCTATTAAATTTCCTACTTCAGCGCCACCAACAGATAATAAATGCTGGATATGTGTTTCTTTTAAGTCCTCAATCTTTAAATTGATTTTATTTAGATTTTTATTTAAATAATCATATTTAATTTCCAAATCATCTAAATCAAATTTTTCCCACTGGAAAGGTGTATGAGGCTTTGGAATAAACGGATTTATACTTATTCTGACTGCATTTTTCCTTTCGCTCATTTTATTAAGCTTTTTTATATATTCGATAGTTTCATGAGTATCCTGCATAGTTTCTGTGGGCAAACCAACAAGGAAATATAATTTAACATTCATTTTTCTTTTAAAAGCCATTTCCATAACTTTTAAAATATTTTCGTCTTCAATTGGTTTATTCAGAACTTTTCGGAGATTCCATGTAGATTCAGGAGCAATTGTAATTGTTTTTAGACCACTTTTTTGTAATATGTCAATTAAATTATCTGTTATGGACTCTATCCTGAGTGATGGGCTTGTAACTTGAAATCCCATTTCTTGAAGCCCTTCACATAATTCTTCTATTTTGGAATATCCAGAAACATCAGTACCGATTAATGCAATCTTATTTAATCCAGTAGCTTTTTTCCCCTTTTCAGCTATTTTAAATAATTTTTTTAAAGAAGTTTCTCTACGGGGCCTGTAAATACAGCCCGCCATGCAGAATCTACAGCCGCGAGTACAACCCCTTGAAACTCCAAGCAAAAATGCATTTCCAAATGCGGGAATGAACCTTTTATCATCAGTATTTTGCACAATCTGCCTAACTGGATGCCATGCATCGTTCATGTCTTTTACAATTTCCATTTTAACGGGATTATCTGGAATATAAACGCCAGGAATATCTAAAAATGAATCAATTTCTTTTCTGGGGTCATCAAGTTCTAAATAAGTATCTATAACTTCATCAAGAATGACCTCTGCTTCTCCAACAATAAAAAGATCAATGAATTTACTCATTGGTAATGGATTAGAACTTGCACATGGCCCTCCAGCAATAATAAATGGATCTTTTATTGATCTATTTTCTTTTCTAAGTTCAATATTAGCACTATTCAACATTTTAAGAACATTGAAATAGTCTTGTTCGTATTGCAACGAAAATCCAATTATATCAAAATCAGAGAGCTTCGAATTAGACTCCAGACTTTCAGAATAAGGATATACCACTCTTTCGCAATATACATCTTCTCTAGAATTTAGGAAATCATATATAATATGAAAACCAAGTGAAGACATTGCAGCCTTATAAAGGTTAGGATAACATGATGCAAACCTTAAATCCACTTTTCTTGGATCTTTAATTACTACATTTTGCTCACGAAGCATAATTTATAATTTGATTTAAGTTATAATAAATCTAGACATATTTTTTAAAGGCAGTTTTTATTTAACAGAAGAAATCAAATAACCTAAAAAATAATATTCAAAGTCGCCTCAATATTTAAATACAGGGATACAATGAGCACAATTTACTCTAAATTAAAAAATAATTATTTTATCATAGTTATCTTGTGTATATATCTTATTGTAGGCCTAATATTAATCAATAACTACCAGTACCAATTTAATTCTGATGGTATTTCCTATATAAGCATTGCTCAAAAATATATTGATGGAGATTTTTCTAATGCGATTAATGGATACTGGGGGCCACTTCTATCCTGGTTACTCATTCCATTTTTATATTTTAGCACAAGCCCAATATCTTCAGCTTATCTGGTGAAATTACTTCTCCTAATTACTGGATTTTTTACTATAATTGGCGTTAAACTATTCATAAGTAATTTTGAGATAGAAAAAGCAATTGAAAGATCATTGGTAATTTCTTTAATCCCAATTATATTATATTTTGCATTTTATATCACAACACCCGATTTACTGGGCATTTGTTTGATAATTTACTATTTATACTTTATATTTAACCCTAAATATTCTGAAAGTAAATTTTATCCGTTAATGTGTGGAATAACTGGAGCTTTAGCATTTTTAACCAAAAGTTTTGCTTTACCATTTTTTTTAGTCCATTTTATATTATTTAACACATTTTTTTATTTTAAAAGTTTAAATACACAAAAAAGAGCAAAAATATTAAAAAATCTATCAATAGGCCTTATAGTTTTCTTTGCTATAAGCGGCATATGGATTGGCTTAATAAGCGATAAATACAATAAAATAACCTTTGGAACATCAGGAGAATACAATCATGATCTTGTTGGACCTAAATCACAGGGACACTATGAATACTATAAGGGACTGGTAAATCAACCTAATAATTCATCATTTAGTCCCTGGGAAGACCCTTCATACTTTAAAATGGAATCATGGAGTCCTTTCCAATCGCTTGATTATTTTATGTTCCAAATAGATCTTATATTAAAAAATATAGTTAAAATTATAAGCATTATAGAACTATTTTCGGTTCTTTCCATTGTAATTATTATTGCTGCTATTGTGCTTATTATCAAATCTCGAGCAGATGGTGACTCCAAAAAGAAATTAATTTATTTATTAACAACTATCTTAATTTATGCCGGCGGATATACTCCCCTTATACTTGAAGAGAGATATTTATGGCTAATTAGTATTTTATTGTTAATTACAGGATGTTACGTACTGAGTTTGTTATTTAAAATGAATTATATAAATAAATTCAAAAAAAATATTTTAGTTATATTTCTAATATTATCATTCATAATGACCCCATTTAGTGTTTTAGTTTTCGATTTCAATGGAGAACAGAGTATTTATAATCTAAGTCTAACTCTAAAAAATAAATATAATGTTCATGGGAATATAGCATCCAATGATAATCTGGTAGATACGGATCATATTGTCTTTTTAATGAATAGCAAATACTATGGAATGCCCAAAAAAACTAATAACTACAATGAAAAAAAGGCAGAATTAGAAAATTATAATATTGATTACTATTTAGTATGGGGAAAATCAAAAGAAAATGATTACTTCTCAAAATATTTTAAAGAAATTACTAACGGAACAATTAAAAACTTAAGAATTTATTCTTTGAAAAGCTAATAAAATAAAAGGTAAAATAAATGAAATTTAAAAATGTAGCGGTTGGAGGTACCTTCGACCATTTTCATAAAGGCCATGAAAAATTACTTAATAAAGCTTTTGAAATAGGCCAGAATGTGCTAATTGGAGTTACATCCGATGAATTTGGGGGCGAAAAAGGAAACATTGAACCTTGCTCCAGGAGAATTTCAAAGCTTGAAGAGTTCTTAGGAAAATTCAATTTACCATACATGGTTAAAAGGCTAGAAGAACCATTTGGTCCCACAATCCACGATACTGCTATTGAAGCAATTGTTGTAAGTAGAGAGACAAAGCCAACAGCAGATAAAATTAATGAAATAAGAATAGAAAAAGGGATGAATCCACTTAAAATTTTTATTATTGACTGGGTAGTGGCTGATGATGGAAAACCGATTTCTTCAACAAGGATAAGACATGGCGAGATAGATAGAAACGGTAAAGTGCTCTAAAATTCTTATAAAAGTCAATGAAACTTATAAATATACTTAAGGCAGGTAAAATGAATATTATAGTCGGATCTAAAAATCCAGTTAAGATTAAAGCCTCTCGAAATGTCCTGGAGAAAATTTATGGGCAAGTCAATGTCACAGGGCTTGATGTTGACTCCTGTGTGCCTGATCAACCATTTGGAAAAGAACAGACAATTAAAGGTGCAGTTAATCGAGCCAAAAATGCATATTCAGATGAATTTGATTTAAGCATAGGGATTGAATCCGGTTTAATGAAAATTGAAAATTCAATAACAGGCTACATCGATTTACAGTGGTGTGCTATATTTGATGGAGATAAAATTACTTTAGGCGTGAGCTCTGGTTTTGAATATCCGCCTTCTGTTGTTGAAGAAGTTTTAAATGGCAGTGCAGTTGGAGATGTGATGGATAAAGTAACTGGAGTGGATAATCTCGGTCAAAAAGAGGGGGCCGTTAGTTATTTATCTAAAGGAATGCTTGATCGAATAGAAAATACTGAACAATGTGTTTTAACAGCCATGATACCCCGAATGAACAAAGAAGTTTATTTTAAGTAATTGAACAATAAAACAGAGATTAAAGATTAAAATGTCAAAAAAGGAATTTCTAAGGATATTTGCCATTATTTTAATTATTTTCTTTATTGGTTTTTTTCTTAGAGTTGAAACTGTAGCCCTTCCAAGTGTTTCCGATAATCAGAAAGCTTTTTATCAGGATCAAAATGGACTTCCATATATGTACGAACTTGATTCTTACTATAATTACAGATTAACAGAAAATTTTATTAATCATGGCTATTTAGGAGATACTTTAATTAATGGTAAAAATTGGGATTTGCATTCATTTTATCCTCCTGGACGATCAGCAGACTATCCCCCATTAATTGTTTATGTTGCAATGCTGTTTTATTATTTCTTAAATATTTTTACAAGTGTTCCACTCTTAGTTAGTTGTTTCTGGCTACCGGCATTAATAGGGCCTTTATCCGGAGTTATTGCTTATTTATTAGTTAGAAGATTTACAAATGAATATGGAGCCTTTGCTGCAGGAATTTTTATAGTAACCGCCCCTTTCTATTTCATAAGGACTGTTCCGGGTTGGTTTGATACTGATATGTTCATTGTTTTATTTCCTCTATTGATAATGTGGTTTATTGCAGAAGGAGTTTACACTAAAAATAACAAAAATAGAATAATTTTTTCCATTTTAGCTGCGCTTTCAGCATTTCTTTTCTCATTAGCATGGGAAGGTTGGGCTTATGTTTTTTATATAACCATATTTTCATTTATAATTTATATAGCTGCATCTTTATTGCTTAAACATAAATTTAGTAACTTTAGTAACTTAATACAGGTCCTTGTTTTATTTACAGTCTTTACTATCTTATTTACCATTATTACAGACCCATCTACTTCCAGTATTCTTTTCCCATTAAATTTTATTCAAAATAGCGATCCAAGCTCATGGCCAGATATTCTATTTTCAGTTAGTGAACTGGGAATCCCCTCAATAGAAGAAGTTATATCAGGATTAGGTTTTATATTCTTTGCAGGAATTCTAAGTCTTTTATGGATTTTTAGAGTTTTAATAAATAAATATTTAAAGAAAAAGTATTTAAATAGAATGACCTGGTTCTTTTACTTATATATCGTTATATGGACATTAATAGGATTACTTGCCCTTACCAAAGGTTCAAGATTTGTAATGATCCTTTTACCACCTATCGCTATTAGTTCTGGAATTTTGGTAGGTATTTGCATTGGATATCTCGATATTCTTAAAGGGAATAAAAAATTTAATATTTTTAAAAATGAAAAATTCATTAAATTTATGTCTATTGTAATTATTTTAATAATAGCAGCCCCGGGAATTATTAACGCCAATAATACCTCTTTTTCCTTAATTTCCCTTGCAAATGATGATTTATATGATGCATCCGAATGGATAAATAATAATACATCAAATGATACTGTTATAATTTCAGAATGGAGCTATGGTTATTTCTTCAGTGCTAACTCTAATAGATCAGTATCTGTAGATGGAGGATCACAGAATTCTCCAAGAACTTATTGGATATTTCGTGCATTTTCTACGGATAATGAAAAATTATCGGAAGGTATCTTTAGAATGCTTGCCACAAGTGGAGATTCAGGACCATTAACTTTAGATAATTATACAAAAAACACTACAAAGACTGTTGAAATTTTGAATAATGTCCTGGGTCTTAATAAAGATAAGGCTTTTCAATTGATGGTATCACAATACAATTTAAGCACACAAGAAGCTAATATTATCTTAGATTATACGCATCCATCTAAACCACGATCTTATGTACTTATAACAAATGCAGATA
>JAEYSH010000241.1 GCA_023434825.1 Methanobacteriota archaeon
CTCTATGGTTAAAAATAGTACCAATAACGAAATAAGTCAGATAAAGTAATCACAAACAAAAAAATTAAACAGTAATTTACTTATCGCAATAAATTTAAATAAATATGTAGTCTTTTTTATTAATTAAGGGGAAACTTAATGGAAAATCAGTTTAGAGAAATCTTTGAAAAATCACCTATAGGCATTATATTCCATGATAAAAAAGGAAATGTCATTAAAATTAATGAATCCGCCGCAAAAATAATGGGAATTTCTAAATTTGAAGATATCACTAACATTAATTTATTTGATAACCCCTTAATTGAAGCAAATAAAGAAAAACTAATAAAAAATGGATTAATCCGATTTCAAGCCCCCTTGGACTTTGAGAGGATCAAAGAATTTGGCCCTTATTATCCTACGAAAAGTGGATTATTATTTTTAGATTACATTGTTTCTATTACTGATTCTGGTTATTTAGTACAAATTCAAGATATTAGTAATCAAATAAAAGTCGAAAAAGAGTTTTCTGATAATCAGAAGAAATTTGAACTTTTTGCTGATGCTGCAAGTTCTCTGTTATCCAGTGAAAATCCAGTAAAAATAGTTTCATATATCTGTAATAAAGCAATGAAATATCTTGATTGCGACGTTTTCTTTAATTACCTTTTTGATGAAAAAGAGCAACGCTTACATCTAAATGCATATGCAGGAGTTGAAGAAGAAATTTTTAAATCCATTGAATGGCTTGATTTGGGAGTAGCTGTTTGTGGTTGTGTCGGACGTGATGGTTGCCCGATTGTTGAAGAAGATATTCAGAACAATTATAATGATCTAACAGAGCTTGTGAGGTCTTTTGGAGTTCAAGCTTATGCTTGCCATCCCATAATCTCTAAAGGGAAAACAATTGGAATTCTTTCTTTTGGAACTAAATCAAAGATGAGTTTTAGTGAGAATGAGATTGGTGTAATGAATGTAATTACAAATTATGTTGCAACAGCAATGGAACGTAAATTATCAGAAGAGGAGTTAAAAGAATCATTTAGAGCTTCTGAAGCAGATAGAAATAGTTTAAACACTTTAATTAGTACTATTCCTTCTGCTGTGGTTATTTTAGAACAGCCAGATGGAAAAATTTCATTTATTAATGAACGTGCCAAAGAATTATATGGAATGGATCCAACAGGTTTAAAAATTGAAGAGCATCCTAAATTAGGGCTTTTAAAATTAGATGGTACTCCTTATCGTGGGGATGAGATGCCTGCTTCTCGTTCACTACTTAATGGTGAAATTGTACGTAACGAGGATTTAATTCTTGAACAACCTGATGGTAATCATATTTTTGTTTCAGCCAGTTCAGCACCAATTTATAATCCCGAAGGTGAAATTAGTGCTGTAATTGGAGTTTTTGAGGATATTACGGATCGTAAAGAATTAGAAGAGGAATTAAAGCAAGCTCGTGATCATCTAGAAGAACAGGTTGAAGAACGTACCGCAGAACTTGAAGAAGCTTATCAAACTTTAAAGGAAAGTGAGGTAAAGTATCGTTCATTATTTGAGAATGCTCCCGTTGGTATTTTCCATTCAACTATAGATGGGAAATATATTGATGTTAATCCGGAATTATCAAGAATTTTAGGTTATGATTCTCCAGAGGATTTAATATCAACGGTAAACAAAAGCTCTATTCCCGATGTTATTTATGTTAATAAAGATTTAAGGCCAGAATATTTAGAATCTGTTTTCCATACTGATGATTGGTTTAGAACTGAAAATTATTATCGTCGAAAAGATGGAGAAGTAATTATTGGAGATCTTAATTTTAAAAATGTTGGAAGTGATTACAAAGGTAATGTATTATTAGAGGGCTTTATGACAGATATCACAGATAGAATAAAATCAGAAAATGAATTAAAAGAAACAGTAAGCGAATTGGAGCGTTCGAATGAAGAATTAGAAAGCTTTGCTTACATTACAAGTCATGATCTTCAAGAACCTCTACGTACTATTGCCAGTTATGCACAGCTTATTGAAAGACGTTACAAAGGCCAATTAGATAAAGATGCTGATGAATTCCTTGATTTTCTGGTTGCTGGCGCGAAAAGAATGAAGGATCAAATTCAAGGTTTATTAGATTATTCTCGTGTTGGAACGAAGGGAGAAGAATTCAGGGAATTTAATGTTGAAGATGCTGTTAATAATGCTTTATCAAATTTAAAAACTAATATTGAAGAAAATAATGCTAAAATTACTTATAATAATCTCCCAGTTATTTTTGCTGATGAAAGCCAGATTTCAAGAATTTTTCAGAATTTAATTGGAAATGCATTAAAATTCCGTAAAAAAGAAGAAGCCCCTAAAATTCATATATCCTCATGTAAAATAGACGGCGAATACATTTTTAGCATAGCAGATAATGGTATAGGAATTGAAGAACAATATACCGAACGTATTTTTGAAGTTTTCAAGCGATTACATGCCATTGGAGAATATGAAGGTGCAGGAATAGGTCTTTCTATCGTTAAAAGGATTATTTTACGTCATGGCGGACATACCTGGGTTGAATCCAAATATGGTAAAGGTTCTATCTTTTATTTCACTCTTCCTGTTTTAAATGAGTGAGTACTATTTAACAAGGAATGATCCAAAAATTTAGTTTTTAATAGAATTATGTGGAATTTTGAGTGATAATACCCAATAACAAAGTCCTTAGTTAATTATTATAGTGAAAACTAAAAATTTACGAAAAACTTATTTTTTTATTAAGTAATAATATTATATGACTATTTCTTAATTCAGTTAGGGGCTCTTTATGAAAAATACAAAAAAAACAAACAGTGACAAATTTATTCCACCTATTTGTCTAGTCACTGAAAGTTACTGTGATATTTTTGAAAATATGCACGAAGGAGTATCTATTTACAAAATAATTGAAAATGAATCAGGAAAAATTAATGATCTTAAAGTAATGTATTTTAATTCGAGATCTATACTGAATCAAGTAACTAATTTACAAGATGCAGTAGGAAAGACCATAACTCAATTATATAAATATGAAAATGCAGCCCAATATTTAAAAATAGCTGACCAAATAACATCTGATAATAAAATAAAAACATTAGAATCTTTTTTTAAAC
Organism: Methanobacteriota archaeon; assembly: GCA_023434825.1. GTDB lineage: Archaea > Methanobacteriota > Methanobacteria > Methanobacteriales > Methanobacteriaceae > Methanobacterium_D. The sequence goes on from JAEYSH010000241.1 coordinate 3,117, forward strand.
CTATTAACAAATATCTATTAATAACTGGCTTTTTAACCAATGACAATTTACTGGTAATATTAGGAATGGATATAACAGATCGTAAAAAATATGAAAATGCTTTAAAAGAATCAGAAACTAAATACAGGACTATTTTTGACAATACTGGAATAGCTTTTGCAATTATAGAAAGTGATATGGTAATATCACTAATGAATCATGAAGCTGAAAAACTGCTTGGACGTTCGAAACATGATGTAGAAGGAAAACGATTTTGGACAGAGTTTATTGCCAATAAAAGTGATTTAGAGAAAATGAAAGAATTTCATATAAAAAGACGTAACCATCCAAACAAAGCTCCTTCTAAATACGAATTTAAAGCAATTAATGGAAAAGGGAAATTAATAGATATTTTAACCAATGTTTCAGTTATTCCCGGGACTAAAAAAAGTATAGCATCATTTCAAGACATAACTAAACGTAAAAAAGATGAATTTATATTAAAACAACGCGAAGAAGAGTTTAGAACCCTTGTGGAACATTCTCCAGATGCAATTACTCGCTTTGATAAAGATTTTCGATATTCGTTTATAAATACTGCAGGAGCCAAGATGATAGGATTAAATGAAGAAGAATTCATTGGCAAAACTCATGAAGAAATAGGAATGCCTGAAGACCTATCAAAAAAAGTAAAATCCATTCTAACTAGAATATTTGAAACTGGAAATCCGGAAGAATTTGAATTTGATATACCATCTCCCGAGGGTTCTAGATATTATTATTCATATAATATTCCTGAATTTGATGAAAAAGGCAATGTTAAATCAATTTTAGCCATAGCTCATGATTTAACCGCCCGTAAAAGAGCTGAAGAAGAGTTAATTGCAAGTGAAAAAAAATTTAGAGCGACAATTCATGAGGCTTTTGACGGAATAATGTTAATTAATGAAAAGATGAAAATTATAGAATGGAATAAGGCTATGGAAGAAATTACGGGCATTAAACAAGAGGAAATAGTTAATTCTTATCTCTGGGACTTCATGTTCATGATACTGGAGGAAACCCAAAAAACGCCTGAAATATATAATAAAATAAAATCCACTTTAATAGAGAACTTAAGCCAAAAAGAATTAATTAACCATATGATTGAACGTAAGATTCAACGTCAAGATGGAAAAATTAGATATATTGAAAGTACAATTTATCCCATAAAAACAGATAAAGGCGTGCTATATGGAAGTATAACCCGTGATATAACTGAAAAGAAAAGATTAGAGAATGAATTAATCAAATCAAGGGATGAACTTGAAAATCAGGTTTGTGAAAGGACTGAGGAACTTGAAAATGCTTATAAATCATTGAAAGAAAGTGAAGAGAAATATAAACAATTTTTTGATGCGGCTCCTGATTTTACAGTTCAATTAGGACTGGATGGAATAATCTATGATGCAAATGAAATGGCTACAAATAGTCTCGGTAAAAATAAGTCAGAATTAATTGGTGTCCATTTTAAAGATATTGAAATGCTGTTTCCAGAAGATATAGAGATCCATATGGAAAAATTCATGCGTTTATTAACTGAAGGGACTGTTGAACATTATGAAACCCGAATAAAAGGAAAAAATGGTGAAGTTCGCTGGGGAGATACCTATCCTATTTTACTTAAAAAAAATGGAACTCCTAATGCAATTTTAGTAATATCACACGATATTACTAACCGTAAACGTGCTGAAGAGCAATTAAAAACCAGTATTAAAGAATTAGAACGATCTAATTATGAACTTCAACAGTTTGCATATATAACTTCACATGATCTTCAAGAACCTCTAAGAACAATTGCAAGCTATGCAGGACTTTTAAAAAGGCGCTACGAAGGGCAACTGGATAAAGATGCTGACGATTTCATTGAATTTATGGTGGAAGGAGCATCCAGAATGAAGGAAATGATTCAGGGGCTTCTTGATTATTCAAAAGTAGGGACAAAAGGGGAAGAATTTAAATCCATACATCTTGAAGAAGTTCTAAAAGATGCATTATATAATTTGAGTGATTCAATTAACGAAAGTGGAGCGATAATCACCCATGAGAAACTTCCAGAAGTTTATGGAGATAAAGTACAGTTAATTCAAGTATTTCAAAACCTCATTGGAAATGCAATCAAATTTAGAAAACCATTTGAAATTCCAAGAATTCAAATCAAGGTACAAGAAGATTCAAGGAGAAAAGAATACATATTTTCAATTTCAGATAACGGCATAGGGATGGAAATCCAATATACGACTAAAATATTTGAAGTTTTCAAAAGGCTTCATACAATTGATGAGTATAAAGGAGCAGGAATAGGATTATCTATTGCTAAAAGAATAACAAATCGCCACAATGGTAGAATATGGGTAAAATCTAAACTAGGAGAAGGTTCTATATTTTATTTTACTTTAAAAAAGCCATAAGTCCCCATTCTATATTTTTAAAACCTTTGATTATGAATATATTTTCGAAAATAATATTACTCTTTTAAACTATATTATTATTATGAAAAAAGATTTACTGACAATTGTGGCTACTCTTTCTGCATTTGGAATATTCATATTCATTAAAGGTTTTCAAAATAATATGCCCCTAAATGAAATTATAAGTATATTTTTTCTATTTTCGTGTTTTTTAACAATATCATCTTTGCTCTGCGTATCATTAATTATTTCTGTAGACAAAATATTAGTTTATATCATTTCAAAATTTGATAAAAATTTGTGACAGACTATATCTAATTAATCTATACATTTTAAAGCTTCAATATTAATAAAAGTTTTTTAGGTTAAAAGTGAGGTTAATTATGTATAACAAAATTCTTGTACCCACAGATGGATCGATACATTCAAATAACGCATTAAGACATGCTATTTGGATAGGAGATCAAATGAATGGAGAAATCATCGCATTAAACGTGATTGAAAATCACTATTTAGAACTAACATCCCAATATTCATTAATAAATCGAATGGAAAATATGTTAGCAGATAGCGCTAAAGAAGCCCTTGATATGGCTTCAGGCATATTAACTGAAATGAAAATTGAAGGTAAATGTAAAAAAGATATGGAACTAATTAAAAAAATCAGAGAAGGAAACCCTTCCTCTGAAATATTAAGAATGATTGAAGAAGAAAGAATAGATCTTGTAGTAATGGGTAAATCTGGAAGAAAAGGGATTGATCTGTTTTTAATGGGAAGTACTGCTACAAAAGTAGTTAGAAATGCTCCTTGTTCTGTTTTAACTGTCCTCTAGTATTTAAAGCATTTAATAATTTTCTAAACACTCATCCTTTAGAACAAGTGCATCTTCATTTTCAGGATTAAGTAAATCCCTGTTAAAACACTCCCCAAAACCCAAATAAAAACAATCTAATAATTCTCCAAACACTCATCTTTAAGAACCAATGCATCCTCATTTTCAGGATTTTCAAGTAAAGCCCGGTTAAAACATTCCACAGCCTTTTCAAATTCTCCAAGCTCCATCAAGGCTACACCTCGATTACCTAAAAATATATCATTTCTGGGATCAAGTTTCAAAGCTTCACCATAGCATTTAACAGCCTCTTTAAACCTGCCGAGCTCTAAAAGCGCGTTTCCTTTACGATTCCATGTTGATGCATCTGGTGATTCATCAAGACATAACTCTAAAGCTTTATCATATGAAGAAAGTGCATCTTCCGTTCTTTCCAATTGACTTAAAATATTTCCTCTTGCATTCCAAACTTCTGGATTTTCTGGATCTAATTCCAGAATATTGTCATAGCACTCCAGCGAATCTTCAAACATTCCAAGCATTTCTAAAATAAATCCTCTCCAATATAAAACAACGACATTATTAGGGTTCAATTCAAGGGCCTTTGTGTTATAATCTAAAGCTTCCTGGGGTTTATTAGAATTTAAAAGTGCTATTGCTTTATTATTCCATATAAATTCATTTTCTGGATTAATCTCTAAAGCTTTATCGTAATTTTCAATTGCTTCATTAAATTTACCTAATCTAGTCAGGTTATCTCCTTTTTTATTTAAAAGGTAAACGTCATTAGGGTCAAATCTGAGTGCTGCAGTATAACAC
>JAEYSH010000079.1 GCA_023434825.1 Methanobacteriota archaeon
ATATTAATTAAATATACTTGGGGACTAGGGGGCGATATAATTAAGCGGCAATGGACATTCGCACTGCTACTTGCCTTAGGCATAGCGGTTAGTGTTTTCCCATTAGCTGAAAGCACTAATGACCAGGTTGCATCGTCAAATAATGCACAATTTGGTTTAAATGAACAAAAGATATTTGATGTAAGTGCAAAATCATCTATAAAATCTTTAAAAAAATCAAAGAAAGTCAGATACAAAAAAGTTAAATACAAAAAAGTGAAAGCAGCTACCAAAAAAATCAAAGTAAAAGTAAGATACAAATACAAAGGTAAATGGAGATATAAATATGTTTATAAAACTTATACTCCTGTTAAGGTCGTTGCATCCTCAGTATCAACAGTAACAACATCCCGTGACGTTGGTGCATATAATGTGGTAATAACAAGTGAATATGTTTATGCAACAGGAAGATGTACTTGTTGTCTATCTACAGACTATAATTACCATACACGTATATTCTTCAATTATAACCCTGCAACAAATCGCTGGGGAGTTTTAAACTTCGAACAAGGCCCAGCTCCAAAAACATGTCCTGAAGGGATGTGGTATGACACCATTACAGACATGGATTTCTGTTTATATCATGGGAAATCTCATGACAATCGTAATGTCTATTTAAGGCCTTATGAGGGTGTTATTAATGGAGTTTATGTTGTAAACGGTTATTTCACTGATAAAGTGTACACTCCTGCTGTAGATACTACAAAAACTACAGATAGTACCAGTTCAGATACTACAGATAGTAAAAATGAAAATGCTACAGATAGTACAACTGGAAATACTACAGATAGTTAAAACTGCACTTGTGGATAAAGATATTTTGCATCTAATAAACGAAAAACCTAATAACGCAAATTAGGTTCTTTTTTTAATTTTTTTAAATTTTAATTAAAATTATTAATTCTATAACCACAAAATAAACAATATGGATTTTGATCTGGATTGGAAAGAAATCATAATTGGCATAGTTATTGGAATTATACTCACTCTTTTAATTAAAATGAAGTTTAATTTATACTGAAATTACTTTTAATTAGATACTTAATATTTTCTATTTTAATAAATAATAATAATTATACAAAAATATTTAATACATAATGAATATAATTACACTTACACCTTTTGGAGCATTAATAATGGCGTTACGTCGAGAAAATCTAATAGCAGGTTTTTTATTAAGTGTCATTGGTGTATTCCTTGGAGGATTAATTGGAACCATCTTATTAATTGTTGGGATAATTGTAATTGTTGTATCACTCTTTTGACCCCAATATTAAATAAAAATAATCAGGAGAAGGAAAATGGATAATAAAGGACAATATTCTATTTTATACTGGTTAGTGATTATTATAATCATTATAATTGTTTTGAAATTATTGGGAGTATTTTAAAACATATAAAATTGTAAAATAAAAAATGATACTTTATTCTACTGGAACGTTTTTGCCTTCCCTGGTTTCAAGAATTGGTACTTTAACTGTCAATAATCCGTTTTCATATGATGCATTACTTTGATCAGCGTTAAATTCATGAGCAAGAACCCAACAGCCAGTGTATTCCATATTTCTCCGTGGCGCACGTACACAAAAAGTATTTTCTGTTATCTTTACATCAATATCGTCTTTTTTTACTCCCGGAAGCTCTATTTCCATAATATATTCATCCTCAGTATGGTAAATAAATGCTGCAGGAGATACTGGAATCTTTTGATTTTCTTCTTCAACCATTAAATCACCAGTAATACTTTTATATTAATAAGTATTTATATTTATATTACTTCTTAAATAACAAAAATAATCTTTATAGAATGGTTTACGCATTAAAGCTCAAGTTAAACCTAAATTAATTTAAAAAACTAAAAAAATGATGTTTAGTGATTTTTAGCAGATATTTATTGCTTAAAAATATTTAATAACCATTATTAACCCTTGAATAAATCTTTATTTAATTAAAGGTCTTATTTTCAATTAAGTCATTTAATAAATGATTTTAAATTATATAATCCAAAAACTTTTTACTTAAAAATTATTAAATTAGTAATACTAAAATATGGAGGTTGCGTTTATGAGTAATGTAGAAAAATGTAAATACTGTGGAACTCAAGGACCAAATAAAGTAATATTAGCTCCAGAAATTAAGGAAAAACAATGGGAATGTCCTGAATGTAAGGAAAAACACAAGACAAAAAAATAATTTATTTTTTAAGATTTTTTAAGTAATTTTGTAAAATTATTAAATACTATAATATTCGCCATCTTTTTTTTGTATTTTCTTTATTAAACCTTTATTTTCAAGTTCTATAATCAAATGGTACATTTGAAGGTTACTGAGTTTAAGATCACCATATAAAAGATATCCTTCTAAACTATACCTTGAAATAAAACCGTTTTTTGCTTTATTTTTAATTAATTCAAATGCTTTAATTTCAGTTTGATTTAAATCTTCCCTTATTACTTCTGCCCGTGAATCAACAACGTTTAATTTTGAACTAAACTGCTGGGTTTTAATATAATCATCCAATTTAGATATAAGTCCTTTATTTTCCAAATTGTTGAGAATATCTGTAAATTCTGTTTCAGATAAATTAGAATCTAATTTTAAAATATTATAAGGTACGCCATCTCTGTATTCAGATTGGAAATATTTGATTTGATTAAAAACAATGTTCTCTTTTTTAGTGATGGTAATCATGTTAAAAGATTATGTTTAATTAAAAATAAAATTAACTGAATGAAAATCTAAATCTTATTCCATTAAAGTGACCCTTGAATTACCATCAGTTTTTTCTACTCTAAAAACATTATCAGCAAAACTTCCAAGTTCCCTTTCGTGAGAAACTATTATAACTTGAGGACATTTTAATTCATCTAAAATGTCTCTAACTTTATAAAGCTGTTCCCTGCTGAACCCATCTGTTGGTTCATCTAATATCAATAAATTAGATTTCATTCCTGTCGAAACTTGATGAACAATGTTATTTAAAGCTAAACGATAAGCTAATGCTACGCTTGTTTTTTCACCGCCGCTTAAATAATTGATATCCTGTTCAAAGCCATCCTGTTCTACTATTGGAGTAAATTCTTCATCAATTTTAGCAGTTTTGGAATGGTCTTCAATTAAAATATTAAACCATTTCTGGAAATCAACATTAAACTCTTCATATCTTTTTTGCATCACATGTTTTTCTATAAGGCTGAGTGTAGGAATCAAGTAGTCATTAATCCAAATATAATAATCATTGACCTTGTTTAGCTGTTTCTTTAAACTTTCTTTTTTATTGATGTCATCTCTAACTTTTGAGATATCTTCACTGATTTTTTCTATCAAAGTTTTAGTTTCAACAATTTTTGCAGTGATTAACTGGAACTCTTCACTGGTTTTATCATAATTAAATTTAATTTCAGAAATTTGATTAGGTATATTTTTTAATTCTTCCAGTTTAGATTCAGATTTAACTAATTCTTCATTTAATGATTTAATTTCTTCATTGAGAACCTCATTAGATTCTTTATTTGATTCTATTTTCTCAATATTTTTTTTATATTGATATCTAATATTTTCCAGATCTTTTTGATTTCTGTTGTACTCTTTGAGTTTTTCAAGTAAATTCTCAAAATAAGTTATATGATCCTCAATTTGAGATGAATGATCAATTATTGATTCTAATTCAGTTTCCAGTTTCTTTATTTCTTCATAAATTAAATTAATCTTATTTTTTAAGTTTTCTAAGTTTGATACTTTATCTATTAAGAATTTCAAATCGTTTAAGTTACTTTCAAGAACCTTTAATTCTTTTTCAAGTAATTCTAATTTTTCTTTTCCTTTTAATTCTACCTGGTTCAATATTGTAGCATCAGAATTAATCTTCCTGATTTTTTCATCACTTTCAATTTTTAAAGTTTTTTTATGTTCTTCATCTAAAGTACTGCCACAAATAGGGCATAAATCACCTAAGCCATCAACATTGTCAAGTTTTTTATTGATCTCTGATTTTTCAAACTCTAATTTATGAATTTTTTTGGAAATTATTTCTAATTGATCTTTATTAGACTTAATTAAATTATTCTGCTCTTCAATTTTTGATATAATGGTATCTTTTTCAGTTTTTAACTCTTCTGATGTTTTATTCTTTTGATCATCAAGTTCATTTTCTACTATTTGTAAATTTTCTTCTAATACCCTCAAATTAGCCTCTAAAACATCCTTTTCCTTTACAATCTTTTTAATCTTAGCTATTTTATTACTTAGATGCTCTTCAGTTTCGTCAGTTGGCTTTTGGATTTTTTCCAGTTTTTCAATTTCAAAAATAAGTTTCTGCTGATTTTCTTCTTCAGAAATTTTAATTTCAGCTAGATTTTTAGTTATTAACTCTTTTTTATCTTCTGCCTGCTTTTTTAGATGAGGAATTTTAGTCTGTACTTCTTTTAAGTCTAATTCTAATTTTTGAAGCTCTTCAAGAGATTCTTTTTGTTTATTTATCACTTCTTCCAATACGTCTTTGCTGGAAATTGCTTTTTTATTATCATTTTCATTTTTTTCCAGGTTTCCCTTTAACAAGAATAATTCATTCCTTTTTTCATCTAAATCAGAAGTTTTAGCCTTTAATTCAATAATTTTATCTTTTATTGATCTAGATATCAAATTTGCATTTTCTGCTGCTATTTTGTAATCTTCTATTCCGAATGCTTTTCTTAGAGTTTGAAGTCTTTCGTCTGGCTTTTGAGAAAGAACATATTTCATATCTTCTTGAGGAGTATAAATTGCATATCTAAAAATTACACTTTGAGCTCTGGGATTAAGAGGTTCTTTAAAATTAAGGATTTTTAATATTTTTTCTTTTATTTCTGATGGTGATAATTGGATTTTTGAACCATTAATCCCTAAAACACCTTTTTCTTGCCTAACAGGCCCATCATTATCCTTCCTTATAAGAGACCTCTGAACTAAATACTCATCATCTTCAATATTAAATTCCAATGTTACAGTTCCTTTTTTTGCCCCTTTTCTAAGTAATGAATCACCTTTTTGATTTCCAAGCCCAAAAAGTGCAAATTCAACTGCCATTAATATTGTCGATTTTCCTGAACCAATATCTCCTTCAAAAAGTGATGTTCCAGTTTTAAACTTTATATCATCGTTTTTATAGCTTCTGATATTGTTCAATGACAATGTATTAAAAATCATTCAATACTCTCCAAATCTAGTACGTCAAGTGATTCTCTTATAATTCGATTATTGTAATCTGCCTTCTTTTCATTAGGCTTTGGACTTTTTCTAATTGTATTAAGCAAATTAATAGCAAGTTGAGCTCCTTCTTTGGCATTTAATTCTTTCTGATTAACTTCGATATTGCTGATATTTTCTAAAAGTAAGTTATTTTCTATTTCTGCGGTTGTTTCACCTTTAACCCGCATTTTTGTAAATTCTTTTGAAACAAGCCCATGGTGATTAATACTTACGTGAATTGCCCCTGATTCTTTTAGCATTTCCCTTATTTTGTGAAAATTAATATCAGATGTTTTACCGCCAGTTAATTCTCCTTTAACTTTTAGAATTACTATTTTTTCATTAACGTCTAATTTTTTAATTTCATCTAGAATCTCATCATAAAGTTGAATTGAATTTTTATAATTGGCATCAAATTGTTTAGGTTCATATTTAACAATGTCTAATTCAACAAAATTTTTATATTCGCAAAAATCAACATTTTGAATTTTATCATCAAATTCAACTATGAAAAAGCCCCTTTTTTCACCTTTAGCGCTCATTTCAAGGTCTCTAGGGTATCCTGCAAATGGAGGTCCTGGAAAGTAATTACATTGTAATCATCAATATGCGTTTCACATATCCGTTTATGTATGTGCCCTCCAGCATAATAATCAAAGTTTTTAGGCAGTTTTTTGATGTCAATTCCATCCATTTTCGATAAAAAATCAGGGAGTAAATTTTTAATTGCTGCATGAAAAACAAAGATTTTGAATCCTTCCTCTTCTTCTAAGCTTTTTTTATCAAGCATTTCATAATAAGCATCATCTAGCCCCAATTTTCGCCCAGATATTCCAGTTAATTTTGCTCCTGTCTTTTCATCTTCAATGAATTCTAAACCAATTTTTTCTTTACCATTTTCATCCTCAATAATATAAGCATTGAATAATTTTTTGAGGAGACCACTTTCTGTTATTACATCGATGATTGAAGTTTCATTGGGGCTGAAATCATGGCTTCCATAGTTAATATAAACTGGAATTCCTTTATCTTTAACTTCTTTTAGTTTTCCAACTGCCTGTTTAACAATACCCATATCTGGAAGATTAGAATGGAATAAATCCCCTGCAATAAT
>JAEYSH010000084.1 GCA_023434825.1 Methanobacteriota archaeon
ATGTATTAACATTAACCAACAGTGGAAATTATGCAGGAGAAACACTTTACTTTATTAATCTACCAGTAAATTCAATAACTGATTTATTAGGAAACAATATAGCGGCATTTATCAGTAATTTTACTACCCTTGACATTAAAGCACCAACTGTAAGTGCAACTCCAGCAGGTGGAGATTATTATGCTCCTAAAAGCGTTGTTTTAGCAGCAAGTGAAATATCAAAAATATATTACACTTTAGATGGAACAGATCCCACAGCCAGCAGTACTTTATATTCTGGAGCAATTGGCATTGGTACTTCAAAAACTCTAAAATTTAGAGCTATTGATGAAGCAGGCAATCCTTCAACAATTAATACAGAAAACTATAGAATATACCGTACAGAACCATATAGTTACGTTGTTAAAGTACCATACCGTCAAGTTTGGTACAAGGTAGTCTATAAAAAATGGTATAAATACAGAGGAAAATGGAGATACAAATGGGTTTATGCTAAAGAAAAACATTGGTACAAGTACAAAGGAAAATGGAGATACAAAAGGTTCATTAAATGGGCTTCCTATTGGTTATATAGAAATGAAACAAGATGGAATTCCTACTGGGCATTAACATAATCCTCGAAAGAGGAGAACTTTTTTATTTTTTTTGTAAGAATTAATTTGCTTAAATTTCTCATATTAACTATTTTTTAATCGGTTATAGATATTAATATTTTATACTACATTAAAGATACATTTAGATAAACTTGAGACAAGAAGCAGGTAAAATAAATGATCGTAGTAACTGGAGCAACAGGACATGTTGGAAATGTACTAGTACGTAAATTAGTGGAAAAAGGAGAGAAAATAAGGGTTTTTATACCTCCTTTTGAAGACAGAAAGCCACTTGAAGAAATGGATGTTGAAATTATAGAAGGCGACATTCGCGATGTTGATTCACTTGTTCAAGCCTTCAAGGGAGCAGTATTAGTTTATCATCTTGCAGGAATTGTTTCTATATTACCAGACATGGATGGACTTTTGTACGAAGTAAATGTCCTTGGAACACGTAATGTAGTAGATGCTTGCCTTGAAACCGGCGTAAAACGCTTAGTTTACACAAGCTCAATTCATGCTTTAAAAGAGCCGCCTCAGGGCACCCAAATAGATGAAACCTGTCCATTTGAACCCCAATATTCAAGAGGAGGCTACGATCAATCTAAAGCCATGGCTTCACTTGAAGTGTTAAAAGGTGTGGATAGAGGTCTTGATTCAGTTTTAGTCTGTCCAACAGGTATTATTGGCCCCTATGACTATAAAATTTCACAAATGGGCCGTTTATTTGTTGACTTTATGAAAGGAAATCAAAAAAGTTACATAGATGGAGCTTATGACTTTGTTGACGTTAGAGATGTTGCTGAAGGAATTATTGCGGCGTCTAAATATGGAAAACGTGGTGAAAGTTATATTTTATCCGGTGAAAAAATTACAGTATCCCAATTAATGTCATATCTTGAAGAAATAACTGGAATAAAATCTCCAAGATTCAAAATGCCGTTATGGTTTGTAAAAGGAATTTCTAAAGCTGCTCCAATATACTATAAGTTAACTAAAAACAAACCTCTTTTTACTAGTTATTCCATTGAGGTTTTAAACAGTAACTGCGATATTAGTTCAAAAAAAGCAAGAAAAGAATTTAATTATTCTCCAAGACCACTTAAAGAATCAATTAAAGATTCTATAGAATGGCTTAAAGAAAATAAGTATGTTTAATAATATATTTACTCGGAGGTTGTTTTATTGGTTGATATATCTATTAAAGAATTAGATAGTGAAAGTGTTCCTTATAATTTGTTACTTTTAGCTGATGATTCTAAAGACGCTATTGAAGATTATATTAGTAGAGGGAGATGTTATGGAGCATATATCAACCAAAATATTGTTGGAATTTATGTTCTTTTAAAAACAAGACCGTTTACAATGGAACTTGTAAATATTGCTGTTAAAAAAGAGTACCAGAATCAGGGAATTGGAAAAAAGATGATTTTAGATGCCATAAATATGGCTAGATTAGAAAATGTTAAGATATTGGAGGTCAGAACAGGTAATTGTGGTATATCTCAACTAGCATTATACCAAAAGTGTGGTTTTAGAATTACAGGTATAAACACTGACTTTTTTAAAAAGCATTATAAAGAAAAAATAATCGAAAATGGAATTGAATGTTTTGATATGATAATATTAAGCATCGATTTATAATAAATCTAATTTTTACATTATTCCTTGAAATAGAATGGTTTAAAGAAAATAAGTGTTTATAGTAACTTTATTCACTATATTTATCTACTATTTCCTTAAATGAATTAGCAATATAATCAACCTGTTCCTGGCCGAATCCATATGTACTGCATTTAAACCATTTAGTTTGTCCACGTTTTATTCCAACTATATTCCTCTTTTTAAGCTCTTCATAAAGGAAAAATCCTCTTCGAGGATGTTTTTCAGCGATTTCGTCAAATATAGGAGTTTCAAATCGAGTGAGATCATGCTCTTTAGGTCGAATTCCAACTTGAGTGATCCCTTCAATTTCTTCCATTTGGCTTACAAAATTTCGAGTTTTTTCAACTTCCATGTCCCAATGCTTGACCCTTTCAATAACATGAGGGAGTGATGCCATCAAGGTTGCAATAGGTGCACCTCTACTTGTACATCCAAGCATCTCAAGTTCCTTAACTTTATGTCTTTTAGATACTTCAAGGATTTTATCTGCATATTCTTCATTTAAACCCAAAACTCCAATAGGTCCTGATGCTGCCATACTTTTATGGCCGCTTCCAACAACAAAATCCATATTAAATGCTTTAGCATCTATTGGAAGTCTTCCCATTGAATAAGCACAATTTAAAATTATAGGAATCCCTGCATTATGTGCTACTTTCCCTATTTCTTTTGCATTGGTTAAGTTACCATAATTACCGTCAACATGAGTAAGTAAAGCTAATTTAACATCTATTCCCTGATCAATAGCATTTTCAAGAGTTTCTTGATACTTTTCAGGTGTTATTGCATATTCAGGATCTCCATTATTTGGAACTTCAATCATTTCAAGCTTATTTCTCTCAGCGGCAACATGTGTAGTATAATGTGCATTTCCATCAACAATTATGGTGTCTCCAGGTTCACACAATGCATGCATTATGGCAAATTTACTTTCGCGAGCTCCATGAGTGGTCCTTGCGTGATCTACATTTATAAATTTAGCCAGATCATCTAAAAATCCATTTATTGATGGATTTGGTATCTGATCAAGCCTACCTGCACAGTAATCACAAACACTGTAACCATCTGAATATTCAATTAACGCTTTTCTTGCTTCTATTGGTAATACGCCGCCTCTTTGAAGCGGATTTAAATTTAAATTATCTCTTTCCGTGTTTCTTGTAAGTCCGTAATCCTGGCATTCCATATAATTCACCATAATGTCTATTTATTGACTAAATTATTTTCTATTTCTGTAAATCGTCATAAGCAGATAATGCAGCTACAGCACCTTCTCCACTGGCTACAACCCATTGATTGACCCCAACTGAGATATCTCCTGCAGCATAAACGCCTTCAATGTTAGTTCTCTGACTTTTATCAGTTATAATATATCCTGCTTTATCAATTTCGACCCCAATTGACTTTGCTATGTCATTATTAGCGCTTTCACCAATTGCTATATAAACTCCGTCAATATCATATTCCTTTTTAATATCATCCTTTAGATGATGGAGCACTACTCCATCTACAAGCATTTCGCCCTTTATTTCATCTACGACTGTATCCCATATTATTGGAATATCTTCTTCATCTAATTTTTCCTTTAAATATCTCTCGGCTCTAAGTTCATCCCTTCTGTGAACCATAGCAACATAAGAGCCAATATTATTTAAGAATAACGCTCCTTGAGCAGCAGTATTACCTCCACCAACTACTAAAATTCGTTTCCCTACAAATAGTGGACCATCACAAACTGCACAGTAGAAAACACCTTTTCCTAGATGTTCTTCTTCTCCTTTAGCCCCTAGTTTCCTGTGAGTTGTTCCAGTGCAGATTATTAATTTTTTAGCCTTATACTCACTTTTCTGGGTGGATATGATAATTTCATTTTCACCTTTAATATCAACACCAGTTACTTCTTCCAGTTCATTTATCTGGGCATATTTTTGTGTTTGTTTTTTTGTATATTCTATAAGCTGTTTACCTGAAACAATTTCAAATCCGGGATAATTTTCCATATTGGGGACCATTAAACCAGCCCCTCCAATTACAGCTTTTTCAAGTATTAACGTTTTTAATCCTTGCCTTCCAGCATAAATTCCTGCAGTTAATCCCGCAGGCCCAGATCCTATAATAATAACGTCATATTCATCCATCATATCACCATGAGGGTTTTTATTTAAATAAACCTTTGATTACTTCTAAATTATTATTTAAGACTCATCTTAACAAATCTTTCAACTTATTATATTCTGTATTTTATCTTTCAAAAGTTTATTTACAAGCTTACCATCGGCTTTTCCTTTGAGTTTTTTCATGGCCATTCCCATAAGAGATCCCATTGCTCCCATTCCACGATCATTGACCATTGTTTCATTGGATTCTACTATTTCAGTTATTATCTTTTCTACATCTTCTTCAGATAACATGATCAAATTAAGGCTTTCTGCGGCTTTTAGTGGAGAATTATCTTCTTTACATACATTTTCCATAATTTGAGTAATTGCATCTTTGGATATTTTTCCGCTTCCTAAAAGATTGAATGTCTCGATCATTACTTCCCTATTAAGTTTCTCTATATCGCACCCATCTCTTCTAAGTTCCTTTAAAGTATAAGCAAGCGCAGAAGCAAGCGTTGTGGAATCAGCATTAGTTTTTAATTTGATTTCTTCAAAGTTATCCACATTATCTGTCCTTACAAGCTGATTTGCAAGGTCTTCGCTGAGTTTATACTCTTTAATTATCCTTTCTTTCTTCTCTTGTGGAAGTTCAGGTAAATTAGATTTAATATGTTCAAGTAAGTCTTTATCAATGCTTTTTGCAGGAATATCGGTTTCAACATACATTCTGCTTGCAGTAGGAAGAGGTCTCAAATATTCAGTATTTCCTTCCGGAGTTACTTTCCTTGTTTCTTCAGGAACTCCATCTAAAGCCATTTTAGCTCTTCTTTGAACTTCTTGTAAAGCATTAATCACTTTTTCATTATTATCAGCAATTAAAATAAACGCATCATTTTCTTCAAGTTTTAAAAACTCATTTACAGCACCAACTTCATGTTCCATAATTCCATATGCTGGAAGTTCATCCGTATGGAAAAGGCCCGCAACACCCATCTTTTTAGCATATCCTGCTAATTCTGTTCCAAATCTTCTTCCAGGTTGAATTTCCATTCCAATTAAACCTTTAAAACCTTTAAGTTTAATTGCAAAGACACTTTCAGCTTTAGAAATGATTTTAGAACTTGTATCACTTAAAACCTCTGCAATATCGTATAATTCATCGTCAACAGAGGCATTTCTTTCAATTAATTCATCTCTTATTTTAACTAGATTTATTTGCCTTGTAATCTCGTTATTTACCATTGTAGGCATTAAATCAAGATCTTGAACTCCCTTAATTTCAACCCTTGCACCTTCTCTAATTGAAATGTTCAAATCCTGGCGTATGGTTCCTAATCCTCTTTTTACTTTAGTACTTCTTAGAATCTGCCCAATTTGATATGCTACATCCTTGACCTGTTCGGGATGTTTCATGGACGGATCTGTTGTTATCTCTACA
>JAEYSH010000116.1 GCA_023434825.1 Methanobacteriota archaeon
TTAAGAATAAAGGATAATATTGTGGAATTATTTGAACATTTCCTAGATAAAATGCAAAAATTAGTATAACTATGGCCATACTTAAAAGCTGTCCGCTAAATACCATGGTTGATACAGTAGCTGATGCAACACCATAAAACTTTCTGTTAACAGTGCTCATAGCTGCATTTGTTGCTGGAGATGCAAAAAGTGCTACTCCAATTCCAATAAGGATCAATCCGAGTATTATGGCGTAAAAAGGAGTATTTTCATTTAAAAATATAAGTATAAAGAGTCCTAGTGCGGTGATTAACATCCCTAAAGACGTGAATAACCGTGGATCATATTTATCAGATACTCTACCTGCAATGGGAGATAGTAATGCCACAAAAATAGGTTGTAAAACTAAAATAAGTCCGGCAGTGTTTGCTGGTAGTAATTTAAGGTATTGGAAGTAAAGACTCAATAAATAATTCATAGAACTGGTTCCCACATTTATTATTAAAAGAGATATGACTGAAACTGTAAATAAGGGATTTTTAAAGATTGATAATGCAATTAGGGGATCTGAATTATTACTTTCATATTTCAAAAAGATTAAGCTTGTTAAAAATCCAATTAAAAGTAAATATTTGCCATAATTTTCTGTTAAAATGGTAGAAAATCCCTGTAATAAAGTTACAATTATAATAATAAAGAGTAATGAACCAATAAAATCGAATTTTTCTCCTTTACAGCCAGCATATTCAGTCTTAATTTTGGTAAAAAGCAGGGATAGTATAAAAATTCCAATGGGAAGATTAAATATAAAGATGGTTCTCCAACCAAAATTCTGGATTAAAAAGCCACCTATCAATAATCCACTAAAGATTCCGGCATAAACTGCGCCAACATAAATTCCATAGGATTTACCTCGCTCTTCGGGATTAAAGACTGAAGAAAGTAATGCAACTCCAGTTCCAAAGATCATTGAGCACCCGACACCCTGTAAAAAGCTTGAAACCAATAAAAAAACTCCTGAAGGTGAAATAGCCCCTAAAAATGAGGAAATTGTAAAGATCAAAATACCATAGGTGAATATTTTTTTTCTCCCGTGAATATCTGCTATTCTACCAAAAGGAAGTATTAATGCTGCGTTAGCTAAAATAAAGGCAGTAGATATCCAGCTTAAAAATACGGCATTTAATGAAAAATCAATTCCTATGGATGGTAAAGCAATACTTAACGAAGTTCCCATAAATGGTATTAAAAATGCTCCAAGCGCTACAATAATTAAAACAATATTCTTTGGTTGTAAAGACTTCATGGGATCAACATAATCGAGATTTATTAATATATTATCTTTGTTTATAAGAAGTTTTAAGTAAAATTTCCTAAAAGAGCAAATAAACAAAATAGAGATTTATTAATATTCCAAAAATGAATAATGATGATAAGTTTCTGTTTACAAGATTTATAGCTGCATTTTTATCTTCTGTCCTTTTTAAATAAGATATTACAGCGAAAGTTAATGGAATTAATGAAATCAGGAAAACTGGGAAAAAATTTATGGCAGGATAAATATTCATTAGCCCGAGCAATAAGAAATATAGAGTAGCTAGTAGTCCAGATATTCCTATTAAGGTAAAACCAAATTTACGCCCTCTTTTAACTATTATGGTGTTTTTACCGCCCATTTTATCAACTTCCATATCTGGAATTTGAACAGAGTGAATAAAAAGAGTTTGATAGAGCATTATAGATACTGCAAATATGGCAAATTGAACATTTAAAATTCCTGTTAATGCCAGAAAACCCATCCCTGGAAAGATTATTCCAGTTATAATAGTAGCAACTTCACTCAATCCTCTATATGATAATTTTATTGGTGGGGCAGCATAAAACCATCCTAATAAATTACCAAAAATTACAAAAAGTAAAAATAAAAAGGAATAAGAGTAAAAAAACATAAAAATTCCCGCTAAAGCAATAGAAGTGGCCATTAAGGTAACTGAAAAAAGTATTGAAAATTTTCTAAGTTCTGGATTTTGAACAAGGATTCCGCTACCTCCAGAAAAAGGTGTGGGGCTACCAAATTTATCACATTCGATGTCAAAATATTCATTACTGAATTGCATAGAAAGATGAGCAAAGAAAAAGATAAAATATCCAAAAATAAATTTATCTAAACTAAATTCAAAACCCAGTAAAACCGCAAATAAAGCTCCAAAGGTAAAATATAAGAATCCACCAAAGACGAATTGAAGTTCTGCAATCTTTATGATTTTTGATAACTGATCCTGATTCATTTGATGCCCCAATATATTTCTATTATTAATATCATTTATATATTATATTATTACTATTTTTTGGTTTAAGTTTTTTGGATATTTAGCTTTTTTTAACCTAAAAATATATAATTTAGATTCATTTATTAATTAACGTTATTTTGAGCTTTATTTTTATTAAATTTGCTTATTTATCCAATTATTAAAAATAAATGTTTAAATTAATTACTTTAATTTAATAATTAATAAATTATATATAATTTGTATTACATATTGAAAATAGAATACCATTTGTAAACATTTTGGGTTTTTCAAAACTAGATTGAGATCTAAAAATCAAATTTTAAGAGATCATCAATTCATAGAACTAGAACCCTAAATGTAGAAAATATTTAGGAGGTTTATTAGAATGGCTGAAGAAATGATGGGACATATGAATGATATGGTTAAGGTAACAGTTGATGAGCTTTTAAGGGTACTGGCTACTGATAACGTAATTGGAGAAACAATGGAAATAGATGATAAGGTCATAATACCCATAACTAAAATAGGGTTAGCATTTGGAACAGGTGCAGGCAGTGGTGGAATGATGCGTGGCCAGGAAGGAAAAGGACATGGTGCTGGTGGGGGAGCTGCAATGGAAGCTAAAGCTGTAGTTGTTGTACATAAAGGCATGAAAGGCCCAGAAAGTGTTGAAGTAATTACTATAGGTGCAGCAGCAACTCTATCGCATGTAATGGCACAAGCAGGCCCAATGGCGAAAAAGATGATGGAGAAAGGAAAAAAGAAAAAAGAGGAAATGGGTGGAGGCAGCTCTGGAGAAATGCCTAAAGGTCCAGGTTCAGAATCTAGAATTTAATTTAAGAGTTGATCTTAAGTGGCTGTTGTTACATGGATCTCCATTATCCTTATTATTTTAATTATTATAATAATAGGGATTCTGGTAATTCCATTTCAGGTATCAATGAAGTTATATAGGGAAGGTAGTATAAATCAGGGATATTTAAAAGTTAAATGGCTTGGAATTAGAATAATAAATCGAAAAATAGATTTAAAGCAATCGGGCAAATCGAAAGAAAAAAAGAAAGAGAAAAAGAATAAATTTGATATTAATCGGATCCCTAAAATTATAATCCTTATTGAAGAATCTTTACCATATCTAATTAATATATTCCTTGCATTTTTAAAATCTATTAAAATTAAAAGGATAGAAATTGATTCTATACTTGGACTTTATGATTTTGTAGATACAGTAAAGATATGTGGATATATGTGGGCTGTGGCTCCATTTATAAATCTTATTCCTAATACCTATTTTTCTATAGAGCCTGATTTTACTAAAGAACGTATTGATGGTTCATTTATCATAGATATAAAAATAAAGCTTTTAAAGGTAGCTTTAGCATCAATAAAGGCCATAACTAATAAATCAGTCAGATCTCTACTGTTTGAGATGAGAAGGGTGAGAGGCTAATGGAAGTATCTAGATTATTCAAAAATATTGTAAATAGAGACTCCAATGAAATAAATACTGATAATGTTTTAGATAGTATATATAAATTGGGCAATTTGGAAAAAATACAAATGAAAACAATAGTTGCAAAACCGTTTAAAATCCAAGAAAAGACTATTTATACTTTAAGCGATGCATTTGTCCTTAAAAATAAAATGCAAAAATCTGTTGTGGCTGAAATATCTCCTTTTGCTTTAGCTATTGATGAACCTTCTGGGGAATATGTTTTTTCTTTAGAAGGAAAAGATATCAATTTAAAAGAATTAATTAAGAAAATAAATCCAGAAAAAAGTGGTAATGAATCAATTATTGATGTAATTAAAGATGAATTGGACTGATATATTAATATTTAATCTTCAGTTAATATATCTGATGAGCCTAATTCTTCTTTTACTATATTTAAAACGGTTTGTGTGTAAGTTCTTTGAACATCTGGTTCCTTAAGAAGTTCTTTAATAAAAGAGTCCAGTTCAGTAGTATCCTTAAATTTAGCAAGTAATATGGCGTCGAACTCTCCAGTAACGTCGTAAATTCCCATAACATTTTTATGGTATGCAGTTTTGTTTTCCCAATTTCTTAATACTCCGCCTTTTACTTTCACACCTATAATTGTGGTTAGTTTGTATCCAAGCATGGAATAGTCAATTTGAGGAACAAACTTTTTAATAATGCCTGCTTTGGTGAATTTGTCAACTCTATTGTGAACTGTACCTACAGATATATCTAATTTTCTAGATATTTTCCGGTAAGACATCCTACCATCTTCACTAAGTAAATTTAGAATTTTTTTATCGGTTTCATCTATTTTGATTGATTCTTCGTCATTCATTTTATCACTGCATTTATAAAAGTAAATTATGAACAATGTTTATATATTAGCCTTAATATTTAAGTACATTGTATATATTTTACAATTAATGATTTAATTTGTGGATATAATTATAAAATGAATATTTCAATAAAAAGTTATCTCAATAAAAAAAAAAGAAAAAAATGAAGTTTTATTATTCTTCTGATGTTGCGAGTAATCCAAGGGATCTTGCATATAGCATAGAAGCGTATGGGTATACAATTAATAGTATTATAATAAATCCAATTAACGGAATAATACTTAAAATACCTGCTATAATACCTATAACAATTCCAACAACGATCATAACTATATACCATATTATATAGTCTGCCCATCCGATTGAAGAGATTAAATTCATTATTTCGCTGAATCTAAACGCTGCTCCGATTTCACTGTCGTTGTAGGCCATATTTACAACTGCCATGTAGTAAATTAGGGCAATTATTATTCCTATTATCGCTGCAATTAAAACTGTTCCTGTTAACAAGCCCATAAATGCTGCTGGAGAAACTATTCCTGCATTTGACATTGCGACCATAGATCCAACTGAGGCCCATATACCTATAAATGCTATCGCTGCAGGTATTATAAAGTAAATTATTGTAACTATTATTAATTTAAGACTATCTACGACCATTCCGCCCCAATCGTCAAACTCAGGGAGTTCATCTGAACCAGCTAATGTTGCTTTTAGTACTCTAAGTAAATATCCAGGCCAGAATAGTACTCCAATAATAATGATATTTAAAATATAGAGTACTCCAAGTATTACCACTTTCTTCCAGTCTTGTGAAGGATATCTAACGGCATCTCCAATTATTTCACCTATATCCATGGCGAAACCACCTCCTTTTTATTTAGGCATAAGCCTATCATTTTTATGGGATTTATTTTATTTAAATTCTTGTACTAAAGAAGAAGAATCGAACATAAAAAGTGAAAATTAATATTAAGTGATATTAACCGATTTTTTTATTAAAATTAATTTAACACATTTAACAGTATTTTAATAGTTTTTTAACGGTGTATAGATTAATTAGAAGATGATTTTTATCTTTTAGTTATACCTTTGATTATCTATAATCAATAAAATAAATGCAGGAATATAAATTTATATCTAAAAAATTTTGATGAAATTTTTTAAGTCTATCAAGTTTCAAAGAATTTTTGATTAGCTATATAATTTGGGAATAAATTTAATTACTATGATGTGAAATGATATTTAACGATCTTTAATTAAATATATTGAAAAAAAATAAATAAAAATTACTAGGTTTTATGAAATTTATTGTATTTTAAAAAATCATGCCTACGGTTTAGGTGAATAAATGAGATGGGGAATAGTTATTGTAGTCATACTCCTATTATTGGGAGGTTATATTTACGTCGCAAGTTTAAATGGTGGTATTGAGCCTTTAGGAAGGCTTGGATTTGTTAAATTAGCAAACCCGGATATGTATCCTGGACATCCACATTCAGAACTGTTAGCAAAATATGCAGAAGAACAAAATTCTAAATGTGCCTTGGTTGTGCACTTTGCTGGAAGTTCCAATTACCGTAGTTATCAAGAGGGCGATGTATATATAATAGAAGTGGCTTTTATTGATACTCAAGGTACTGCGCAATCTTATAACAGTGTTAATTGGCTAGATTCGATTAAAGTAGCTTTATTTGGTATTCCTGACGGCAGGTATAAGTATAAATCAGATGGAAAAATATACAACACTTACGATGAAATGATGGAGCATGTTAATGAATTAGCCGAAGAACATGGCCAAAGGGGACCAATTCCAATGGTATGGCACGGGACAGCAAGAAGTGGAAATCCAATTCTTGTTCAAGGATGTGGATTCCCATTGTACTTTGATATAGCTCAGCATGAATATGGAACAATTCCTGCATATTATTATACATTAAAAGGAATGATATTCCCATACTTCAGTCTTCCATACCGAAACTTTGAATTGCAGCACGCTTCAGAACTTCAATATTATTATACACACGGAATGATAAATTACGAATAATAAACAGTAAATAAACTGTTTTTATTCTTTTTTATTAAATTCTAAAAAAATTTCTTTTATTTTATCAACAGGAGCATCTGTTTTTATACCTGTTGGTTTGAAATGTGTCCTTGAAGCAAAATAACCCTGTTCTTTTAGAATTTCAAGTACATTATTTTGTTTTGGTGCACTAATTTTTAAGTTTCTGCTAATTTCATGGAGATCATAAAAAGTTGGAGGGGCATTAGATTCTTCATAAACAAAATTAAGGAGTTTTAATGCTTTATTCTCCTGATTAATTCTTGTTTTTTCTATATTTTCTATCATCCCATTTATAAAATCAGTATCTGCAATATCACCACACCAAAGTGGCCCTGCAGTTTTAAATTTTTTTCCACATATAGGACAATCTGCACCAATTTTAGGTGTAATACCTTTAACTACCATTCGGTTAAGACAATTCTGGCAATGTAAAATGTATCCCATATTTTTTAAGGATTCATCTGTTATTTTAGCTCCTTTTTGCACTGTTGCATAGATTCTCATGTAATGTTCGCTGCTATGGGCGAATTTTATTTCAATACATTTTTTAAATTTAGCGAGTGTCCTTGCAATAAAACCTGCAAGAATTCTAATGCCATTTTCATGACAGTATTCAGTTTTAAGAGGCATAGATCCATATTTTCTAATGCATGGTTCTTTATAAGTCCCGCATAATGCCGATGTGTCGGTTGCAGTTGCACATAGCATTCCCCCTGCTTTCAAACTTATCCCTGCAGATTCAATGAACGGTGAAGGCGTACCAAAAGGGTCAATATCCACAACATCGAATTTTCCTCTGCATTTTCTGAGCATGATGTTTGCATCTTCTTTATAAACTTTAACATTATCCAGTCCATTTAATTCTATATTTTCTTGGGCATATTGGACTGCAAGAGGATTTATGTCAGTTATTACAACATTTTCAACTGTTTCAATCTCTTTTGCATATCTTACTCCCCTAATCCCGCTTCCTCCAAAGGAATCACAAACACTTATATTTTTACCTAATTTTTCTTGATATGTCTTAATTGCAAGTATGGATAGATCCCTATTTAGCTCCATCACGGGATTGTAAAATACAGGGGCTTTTGATGATATTTTATCAAATTCCGGCGTTTTTATTGTTACAAGTCCTTCCTGAATAGTTTTAATTTCCATAGTTTAACCTGATAAAATGAATGTAATTTAATCATTAATTTAATGCTTAACAATTCTTATTAATATTTAAAGATAAATCTATTGATCTCAAAGTTAGGAGGAATGACTATTTCAAACTATCCTTTTTTATATAATGCAGAATCTGGTAAAAATAACTGGTGGAGATATATCATTACCATTTTGGTAACAATAGTAACAAGTTTCACAGCTACAGTTGTTGTTGGAATCATATTAATGATATTTTTTGTAATGAATTTGGTCCAAAGTGGTAATATTGGCAGTATGGATGTCCAAACCCAGATAAATAATTTGATTTATAATCCTATTGTATTGCTATTGTTTACGTTAGTCCTTTATGTCTTCTGTTTCATCGTTTTTTATATTTGTGCACGTTTTATTCATAGAAGAAAGTTTATTTCTTTTATTAATATTGATTCAAAGATATCCTGGGTTAAAATGATAAAAGGTGCAGTTTTATGGTTCTTTATTTTAGGTGCATTCAATTTAATTGCATTTGTATTAAATCCGGGAATCTATACATTTTCATTTAATCCGTCTGCATTCGCTATTTTATTTATCATGGTTATAATTGGTATTCCAATTCAAGCATCATTTGAGGAAATATTTTTTAGAGGATATTTAATGCAGGGAATTGGTTTATTAAGTAAAAAGCCAATTATACCTCTTTTAGTAACATCTATTATATTCGCGATTTTACATGGTGCTAATGGAACTAATTTTATTGTAAATATTTTCATCGTGATTCAAACATTAATAGTGGGATTAATGCTTGGTATCATTGCTATTGGTGAAAATAGAATAGAAACTGCCATGGGAATTCATATAGCAAATAATATGTTCGCATTTTTAATAGTAAGCTCTTCTGATGAAGTAGTCGGAGGATTACCATCTTTATTTACAACACCTCCATCAACAACTCCGGATCTTTATGTCGGGGTTATTACAACAATTATTGCAGTTATAATAGTTTTAGCAATAATATTTTGGGGTAAAAAAGATCAATTGATGGGTATATTCCGTTTTAAAGATGCAAAAAACGAAGTTGAAAATGAAAATAATTCTTATCAAATTTAATGATAATGAGGTATTTCATGGACATTAATGAAATTGAAATTGAGTTTAATGGGCAAATAATCACTTTTCGTGAATATAAGGCTATAATTCGTAAATTCATTGAAAAACAGGCTCATGATATTGATGAACTTCTAGAATTATGGATTGATGACAGTAAAAGGCGAAAGTTCATGGATATGCTTCAAGAAATGCAATTGGACATTAGTTTCATAAAAGAGACTGAAGAAATGTTAAAATCAGATACATATGATGTAATGGCTAACCTGGTATTTGAAACTCCTCTTATCACTAGAAATGAGAGAGCAGAAAAATATATTAAAGAAAATATTGATGAAATAAGTCATAATGACCCTGAAATTAAGAATATTATTATTTTAGTACTGGATAAGTATAAAAAAGGCGGAATTGAAAATATTAATCTTAGAATACTATTAAATGAGGATTTAATCAAAATAGATGCTTATAATATCTTAAAGAGTAAAATAGGTTCTGAAAATATAGCAAAATTATTTAATGACATTAAAATAGGACTTTATAAAGTTGATTTTTCTTATTGTATTTAAAAAAAATAAAAAATAAAGGAAATATGCTGCCTAGAAAGGCAATGAAGCATAATATCCTTTAATTGCTAATACACTTCCAACCATATTACCGAATGTGTTTCTGGAACTTGTACCGTCTGCTGTGTACCATTTACCGTTTACATATACTTGAGCCCAAACGTGACCGTATACACTACCACTTGGGAACCTGACAGTTCCGTGCACGTATTTAGCAGGAATTCCTGCTGCACGTTCAAGAGCAATTATAAGATGAGCAGTATCTACACAGTTACCTGTCCCTGCATTTAAGGCACCTACTGCACCATATTTGGTGTTATAGTAGAATGAGTAACCTAAGTTATTTCTTACCCAGTTGAAGATTGCTGCTGCTTTAGCATAGGTTGTTGTTTTCCCGCTTGTAATTTTAGCTGCAAGAGCTTTAATTTGAGCGTTGTTTACATTACAGTTTGCAGTTGCGGCAATATATTTCAGCAAACTAGAAGGTACTGGGTCACTTGCTGGCGTAGAAATTGTACTCCAAGGAGTTACTGATACATAGCTTGGTAATCTGCTGCTTGTGTCCTCAAAGCTAAGGATTTTTGCAAACAGGAACATCATGGATTCATATTTTATTTCACCAAGTGGTGTGGATGCATGATTTGGTAGTTTACCGTTTGCATCTATGAATGCCTTGAGCCTTTTAGCAAGATCTAAATAACTTGCTTCTGTTAAATTACCACTTTTTATTGTTTCTCCAGGAGTTCCTGGCATTCCAACAGCTTTCAGTGAAATTGGCATTTTAACGCCGTCATTGATTTCAATAGTGCTTATAAGCATTAATCTAAGGAAATCTGCTGGTTTTATTTGAGTTGTACCTACTGTTACGTAACTTGGTAGTTTATGGTTTGTTTCAATGTACTTTTTTACATTTGTCGCTGCTTTTTGAATCTGATCTAAATTGAATACTGTTAATGTTGATCCGCTGAATGTTGATTGTTTAATCTTGAATGCTGAATTCATAGAAACATAAGCTGGTAATTTACCATTAGTGTTGTAATAGCCAGCTATTTTTGCAAATGAGTAAACCAGAGATTCATAGTTTATTTTCCCCAAACTGCTTGTAGCATAACCTGGAGCTTTACTATTTGAATCAATAAATGAATTTACTCTATTTGCAAGTTCAAGATATTCTGATTTGCCAATGTTTCCAGTTGTAAATGTACTTGTAGCTTTTTGAGGTCCAGAGACACCCATAAGCTTTATTGGTGTGTTAATGTTGTTGTTTAACTGTACCAAATATTTTGCCATTAATTTTAGAACTTCAGGCATTGAAACCTGAGTTGTTCCAATTGTTACGTAGTTTGGTAACTTTTTGTTTGTATCGACGTATGATTTGAGTCTTTTTGCTGCGTCACTAATTTCATTCATGGTGAAGCTAGGAGGGTTTAAAAAGTCCTGGCTTATTGTTCCATATCTAAATAGGACGTATCCTGATGCACCGTTGTTAGTCGCTGATTTAATGTCTGTATTGAGGTCACTTGCTGGTAGTTTGGTTGTATCATAGTCTGATACATATGTTTGAAGTCCTGCAATTACAGGAGTTCCGCCAGCCTGTTCAACAATATATTTTGTTGCTGAACCAATCCATGCTGTATCTGCATTGTAATTTCCCTTATAAAGCATAGGAACAATGAAATCAAGATAAGGGGCTATTGCCTTGTAATCTTGACCATAGAGATTAGCATTTGATGATCCTTCAGGCATGACTGCTGCTGAAACTGCCATTTTCGGTTTAATGGATTTCACTGTGTTGTAAACATCCTTAATAAAAGATGTAATGTTAGCGCTAGCTCCTTCATGCTTGTAAGCTGCGTTATCACCTACACCGGAATATCTAACATAATCAAGATGAATTCCGTCAATATTGTAATTTTTTACTATATTTGTAATTGCATTTAATAAAAATGCACGCTGTGTAGCGTTTGCAGGGTCAACCCACTTACCATCAGCATCTTTAAAACAGGTAATCCATGCATGTATCCTTATTCCAGTATTCTGGAACTTGGATGCAACTTCACTTAACACTGTTTGATAAGTTGGAGCAGTCAGCAAATTAGTCTTTACAAATATATCTGTGATATTTGCGTTTTTGAGCTCATTTACTGAAATTTTACTTATATCTTCAGCTTTAAGCCAGATACCATTTACATCCGTGTATGTGTCTCCTGCTGCCGCTTCTGGTTCCTCTTGAGCATTAACAGGATTTTGGGCTGTAGTGGTTGTTACTGGAGTAGCTGGTTCAGTTGTAGTGTTTTGATCACTTGTAGTTGATGGTGTATTATTCACTGGATTTGCTTGAGTTTCTGTAGCTATTGTGTTGGTTTCTGGAGTTAAAGTCTGTGATTGTGAAGTTGTATTAGTTGTTGGAGTTACAGTTTGATTTTCTGTAATTGTATTCTGTGTTGTTACTGGTGTACTTTCTGTAGACTTTGTAGATGTTGTTGTAGCTGTTTTTTCAGTGTCAGTATCTGTATCTTGCACTGTATTTAGTGTAGATTTAGTTGTAGTTACTGATTTTTGATTTTCAGTCGTTTTAGTTGTGGTAGCTTTTTCTGTATTTGTTTTTTCAGCCGATTTTTGCGTTTTGGCTGATTCTTTTGAAATATTTACATCATTTACTTGAGTATTTACACTTGCTTTTTCAGTGTTGGTATTGTAAGCCTGTGTTTGTACAGTCCCTTGTTCTACCGCGCTTGCGCTAGAAATACCGCCTAGTGATAAACTAGCGATAAGGAAGACTGCAAATAACAGTTTCTTCGTAATTATACCGCCTCCGATCCCCGATCATAAAAATAACCATTTTGATTATTTTTCTGGGTACCCTTAATTTAGCAATATTGCATATAAATCTTTCGGAAAAAAATAATTAAAATAACCATTTTAAACACCTTAATTTAAAATTAAAGGTTTTATACGGCTTATTTAAAATACAGTTTTCGATGTTGTTATGACTAATTAATCTTATAATGTTATGGCTTATCTGATCTGAAATGAGGTAGAGAAATAAACATAAAAAGATGAATTAAAAATAAAAAATGAACTTTAATAGAGAACTGAATTTAATGGGAAAATGAAATGCAAAATTGTGTTAATATCTGCTTATTTAATGTATAGGCGAATATATGAACTTTTTATTTTATTAATTAAAATTATTCTCATTTAAATTATAAAATGAATCAAGATATTTATATCATATCAATAAAATAATAAAATATAAAATATTTTTCTACTTGAATTTAATTTTATAATTTATGGGTGAAATTATGATACCAATTGCCAAGCCTTTTATCGGTGATGAAGAAATAAAGGAAGTTGAATCTGTTTTAAGATCTGGATTTATAGCTCAGGGGCCAAAAGTGGCTGAATTTGAAGAAAAATTTGCAAATTATATTGGAACTCGTTATGCTATTGCTACAAGCTCTGGAACTACTGCTTTGCATGTTGCTCTTCTTTGTGCAGGAATCGGTAAGGATGATGAAGTAATCACAACTCCTTTTTCATTTGCTGCAACTGCAAATAGTATCCTGTATACTGGTGCAAAACCGGTTTTTGTAGATATTGATCCAAAAACGTATAATATAAATCCTGAATTAATTGAAGAAGCAATTACAGATAAAACAAAAGCAATAATGCCGGTCCATCTTTATGGTCAACCAGCAGATATGAGTAAAATTAATAAAATAGCTGAAAAACATGGATTAAAAGTCATTGAAGATGCAGCACAGGCTCATGGTGCAGTTTATAATAATATAAATGTGGGTTTATGGGGAGATATGGCATGCTTTAGTTTCTATCCTACAAAAAACATTACAACCAGTGAAGGAGGAATAATTACCACTAATAGTAATGATTTTGATCATGATGCGCGTGCTTTAAGAGCACATGGCGAAAGTGAAAGATATGAGCATGTTATTTTAGGTTACAATTTTAGAATGACTGATATTGCAGCAGCAATAGGAGTAGTTCAACTAAAAAGGCTCGATGGATTCAATGAAAAAAGAATTGAAAATGCAGAATATCTTAGTGAACATATAAAATATATAGACGGCATTGAACCACCATTTGTAATGGAAAATGTGAAGCATGTATTTCATCAGTACACAATTAGGGTTTCTAATGGTAAAAGAGATGATCTTAAAGAATTTTTGAATAATGAAGGTATTGGAACTGGAATACATTATCCAAGGGCTATATATAAACAAAAACTTTATGAAGATTTAGGAATCACTGGGGATTGCCCTGAGGCTGAAAAAGCTGCTGAAGAAGTTCTTTCGATTCCAGTAAACCCTGCATTAAGTGCTGAAGATCTTGGAAAAATAGTTTCAGTCCTTGAAGATGCTTCTGATAAGTTTTTAGGTAATTAAATAATCTATTTTTAATTCTTATTTATTTTTACTATTTATTTTTAATTTGAATCAATTAAGAATATTCTTTTTTTATTATAATACTTTTTAATAAAAAAGTATTATATATTTATAGAACGAGGTTCATATATTAAAGTAATAAAAAAACGGAGGTAAGTATTATGGTTGATTATAATGTGATAATTGTAGAACCTATTACAAACTCTTTGAATCAGGTATTAACGTATATACCGGTTATAATTGCGGCCCTTATACTTCTATTGATTGGATGGATTATAGGGCGTGTTGCTGGGAGTATTGCTCGCAGATTATTTGAAAAAGCCAATATTGATAGGGCTATTAGCAAAACTGGTGCAGGAGAAGCTTTATCTGGATCAGGTATGACATTTTCGAGTTTATTTAGTGCTGTTGTAAAATGGTTTATATACCTGATTTTTATAATGGCTGCAGTAAGTGTTTTAAACATACCAGTATTTTCTAACTTTATAAATGAGATTGTATTATATATTCCTAATTTAATTGCGGGTATTCTGATACTTGTAGTTGGTTTGATAGGAATAAACTACATTATGGAATGGATGAAAGGATTACTTCAAAAACAGAAGGTAGCATTCGCTAATATAATCACTACTGGATTACAAGCACTTCTTTCACTAGTTGTAATAGTAATTGCGCTTGATCAGTTACAAATTGATACTCAAATTATCTATACTTTCTTAGTACCATTAGCATGGGGTGTTGCTGCAGGTATAGCAGTAGCTATGGGTGTTGCAGTCGGAGTAGGTGGTATAGATATAGTTAGAGACTATCTAAGAAAAGCTGCAAAAACTGGAGAAAGTAAAGCTGGTGAAGTCGCCCAGAAAGCAAAAGAAGCTGAAAGCAAAGCTGGTGGAGGTAATGAAGGAGAAGGAGAAGAATTCCGTGAACCTGGAGAAGGAATGGGCGGAGTAGAAGGTAGAGTTAGAGGTGAAATGGAAAGGGATGAAAGAAAAGGTAGAGAAGGGCCTGAGGGTAAATTTAAAAGAATTTAATTTCTTATTACATTTTATTTTATTTTTTTTATAGTTTAAAATAGTAACATCTTGTAATAAATCATCCGAAAATTTGAAAAAAGGTTAAAAATAAATTTTTCCATTGTACTTAACTATCTGGAAACATGGATTATGTAGTTTGGATATGGTTTATTAACTAAATAATCGTAAATGGCATTTTTTAGTTGAAAATCCATTAGAGTTTTTCTTCAACAGATTTTACTTTATCTTGCATTGTTTTTTCAACATCACGTCTATCGTCAATTTTTACATGAGTTGAAACACGCATAGCACCTTCATTGAAAA
Source organism: Methanobacteriota archaeon (assembly GCA_023434825.1). Taxonomy (GTDB): domain Archaea; phylum Methanobacteriota; class Methanobacteria; order Methanobacteriales; family Methanobacteriaceae; genus Methanobacterium_D. The sequence continues at coordinate 15,214 of JAEYSH010000116.1, forward strand.
TAGCTTCATGGACAGCTTTAACAGCATCAAATAGTTTTTCAGCGTCATCTGTTTCAATTAGAGTACCTACACCATTTATTTGATATTTAATTCCCATTTTATCTAAAGTGGACACTGCAACGGCTACATATTTACTTAAGCTAGTGTCACCTGTTCCAATAGGAATTACAGTAAGTTCTGCAGTTATCATAATAATTAATTTGTATGAAATAATATAAAATATTAATTCATAAAATTAGAATAATTTAATATAACCTTTTCTTTGAATTTTAAAGGCCATTAATGACTTATAATTTTAAATTAAGATTAATAAAATACATAATCTCATTTTAAGTTGAATATTTAAAAGAAAGTATTAAATAGCATAAATTATTTTTAAACATTCTGCAATAATTTTGATTAATGGTTAAAAAAGAAGAATTTAACAAAAATATTGAAAACACTGTAAGAAAAACAGTTGAAAAATATAAGTTATTTGAGGAAAATGAAACGATAGCTGTAGCTCTTTCTGGTGGAAAAGATAGTATTTTAACTTTACACGTTTTAAAACAATTCAAAGATGAGTATAATCTAGATTTGGTAGCAATAACTGTTGATGAAGGAATTTCAGGATATAGAAATGAAGGTGTCGATGCTGCGAGGAAAAATGCAGAAGAAACAGAGATTAAATTAATTGAGAAATCATTTTTTGAAGAGTTTAATTTTAAACTTGATGAGATCTACAGTAATTACAAGAGTGCATGTATACCTTGTGGAGTATTTAGGCGATATTTGTTAAACAAAACTGCATATGAAGTTGGGGCCAATAAAATTGCAACTGGTCACAATATGGACGATGAAATACAGTCCTTTATTATGAGCTTTGCACGTGCTGATTTTAGAAGATTTTCAAAATTTGGGCCAAAACTTGATTCAATCCATCCAAAGCTTATCCCACGGATTAAACCTCTCTGGCATGTGCCTGAAAAGGATGTTGGTATGTGGGCAGTTTTAAATGATGTTGAAGTTCATTTTGCCGAGTGTCCATATTCACATCTTTCTGCAAGGTCAAAAATGAAAGAATTTCTAAATAAAATGGAATCTAATAGAAAAGGGATCAAATCAAATATACTTGAATCCTTTGAAAAAACATTACAATTTGAAAAAAAATCTGCAAATTTATTTGAATGTGAAAAATGTGGCGAACCCTCATCTTTAAACATATGTAAAGCATGTGAGATGATTGAAGATATAAAAAGGAAGTTAGACCCTGATTTTATTTAAAATATTTAAAAAAAATAAAGAATAGATGTTTAATAGAGTATATTATCAATTACGTTGACAAATAAACGTGCATCTGATAGCTTTTTAGTCGGTGAATCAAATAGATTGGTTTCATAAATTACCGTAGGTATGCCTTGGTTAGCAATTGGTTGAGTAACTTTATTAACGCTTGTTGTACTTGGCGGTGTATAAATTCTAAGGAAAGTTATTCTATTGGTCATAAATCGAGCGATTCCCAGCGTATAGTCATCTTTAGATATGGGGAATAAAAAGCGGGGGAATCTATAATTATTTATACCAAACCTGTTTTCATGAATATCAAATACAAATGTAGGGCTGGCTCTAATAACATCTGGAGTTACGAATTTTTGGGCCAATAATTGTCCGTTTATTCTACCTTGGGTATAATCTGTTGCACTTTTATTTACATGAATTTTATATACAGTATATCTGTAATTAAGGCTACTTGATCTGTTTTTTATAACATTTGCAACGTCAAAGCCAAACTCTTTTTCTAATGGATGAACTCCGGTTATAACAGTTATTTTTGTATTTGAATCTGGATTTCCATAGGTGAATTTTTCTACATATCCATAGGATGTAGTTCCTATAACAGCAGCAAAACCAGTATTTATGGTTAAACACATAACTAAAAGGCACAAAATAATTCCAATTAGTTTATTCATATTTTTTTTACCTCCATTTTTATTTTAAGATTTCAAAAGTGTAAACAGAGATAAAAATCCATTGAATTTGAAAACTAAAGGAATATAAAATTTAATGGATATATAGTAATAATAATTATTAAATTAATAATATATTATATATGTTCTATTAATTAAAAATTTTGCTAATAATTTATTAAGTGAAATTCATTATAAAAAGCAATAAGCCCAAAAATTTGCCAGAATATCAAAAAATAGTTTGCAATTATGAATTGAATTTGCTTTGGTGAAAAATAGGCCTTAAATGAATAAATAATTAAAAATAGGGATTAATTCCCTAAAATAATATGTTATCAATTACATTTACAAATGTATTTGCATCAGTTGCTTTTCTGGTTGCAGAATCATACATATAAGTTTCGTAAATTACTGAGGGTATCCTTGCATTTGCTATTGGCTGAGTTACATATTGTGTACTGGTTGGATTTGGTGGAGAATAAATTTTTAAAAAAGGCATTCTGTAAGTTATAAATTTAGCAATACCTAGCGTATATTGGTCTTTTGAAATTGGATATAAGAATCTTGGATATGCATATCCGCTTTGAGTATACCTGTTTTCGTGTATATCAAATACAAAATCTCTTTTGTAATTTACAACGTCAGGAACGACAAATTTTTGGGCTAATAATTGTCCATTCATCCGTCCTTTAGTGTAATCGGATGCATATTGAGTTACATGGACTTTGTAAAGAGTATACTTTTTATGTGCTGTGCTGGACTTTTTTGTGACAGCATTAGACATTGCTGTATGAAATCCGGATTCTAATGGATGAACACCTGTAATTATGGCAATATTGTCATTTGAACTTTGATTTCCATAGGTAAATTTTTCTACATATCCGTAAGAAGTTCCTCCAAGATAAGTGGCTGAAGTAGAGTTTATTACTGAAAACATCATTAAAAAGCACACTGCAATTCCTATAATTCTTCTCATTATTCCTCCTCCTTTTTATATTTTATTCCATTTATTCAGATTTATTTTTGTTTAAAACATATTAAACTGAATAATGAATTCAAATAGTCCTGAAATGAGGTTTAAAAAAAAATAAACAATAAATTGAAAATCATTTTGTGATATTATGTTTTTCATATTAGCCAATCTTTTTGGAAAAAAATTATGGAAATCTATTTATACGATATTTTTAAGCCGAAAACATCTGATTAATGCTTAAAATAATCGCTAAATTCATTTTAATAAGTTTAAAACTTAATTATATTGTTATTTATTCAAATTTTATTTAAAAATAAGGAAATTAGAGTATTATGTGCATTTTATTCAATAATCTTGGTGACTGTACCTATTCCTTTACTTCTGCCTTCTCTAAATATAATTTTTTGGCCTTCCTTAATGCAATAAGGTCTGTATTTAAACCTCATTTTAACTTTGCCGTTATCCCCGGCAGACATGTACTCATGATCTAATGGTTCAAAGGAAGTTGTTTCAGCTATTGTTTCAATGTGGGTTATGCACTCATAACCTTCTTTAATGGTAGTTGGATGAACTAGTATGGCTACTTCAGATTCAAATTCTCTGACAGCATTCATATCATAATCTGGCGAACAGATTATCATTCCTCTTTTTATATTATCCATTTCAACACCAGTTATGGAAATTCCAACAACTTCACCCGCTTCTGCATGATTCTTTTTAAAATGATGCATCTCTATAGTCTTAACTCCGACTTCAGTAAATCTTCCGGAACCATCAGGACCTAAAAGTAATTTATCTCCTTTATTTACTTTTCCTTGCCTTATAGTACCACTAACAACTGTTCCAACACCAACAACAGAGTATACTTTGTCAATATACATCATGAATGGATTTTCTTTATTTTTATCCTCATCAGTAACGGGTAAATTTAAGAATAAATCATCCAGTAATTCCAGACCTTCCCCAGTTAAAGATGAAACATTTAATACCGGAACTAAATGTTGATTCATATTTTTTGCAACAAATTCAGCATTTTCATTAGTTTTTACCGTGTAAGGAATTCTACCAACCAGTTTTAGGAGCTCAAAAACTTTATTTTTCACTTCTTTGATTTTTTCATCATCAACAAGGTCTGTCTTGGTAATTACTAATATAACTGGTATTTCCATGGCCATAATGATCCCAAGATGTTCTTTGGTAATATGGGTTGGTCCTTCAGTGGCATCAACTGTAACTAGACCGTAATTAAGTTTTTGGCCTACAATTCCTCGAATTGTGGTTCTAAGCCACGGTTCATGGCCTACAGTATCTACAAAAGATATAACTTTATCACATTCTTCAACCAGTTTTGCTTTTTGATTTTTATTTAAAGGATTTTTAACACGCACTGGTTTACCTTTACAGAATCCATATATTGCAAAAGAGAGATCCGCCGAAAGTCCGCGTTCTATTTCATGTTTTTGCAGATCTAAAAATATTCGAGTTCTGCCAGTACCGTTATCAAGATTTCCAGTGGTTAATGTACCTACAAGAGTGCTTTTTCCATGATCAACATGTCCTGCAACTCCAACAAGCATATGATCCTTTTTATCATAATTTCTTTTTCCAATGAGTACTTTGGCAATCTGCCCATTGGAAGCGGGATATTTTTCAATATTTAAAATGAATGAATTAATTTCTCCTGCAATATTTTCTAAAACAAAAAGTGATTCTTCAAATTCATCGTCTTTAAGGCCTAATAAATCACCATTATCTGCAACGCCAATAAAATAAATAGCTTCTCCATTTCCCTTCTCCATACGATATTTCATTTGGGATGCAAGGCGCTGTTTTCTATCTTTTTGGAGATGATATGATTTATTTAAGCTTTCTTTAAATTCAATATTTTTCCTTTCACCTTTTTTAGTGAAATCATAGATGCTGCTTGTCATGAATTAAACAGTCCTTATAAGTCGTTTTTCAGTAACTTATTATTAGATATTTAATTTCAGATTTTATCTGCAGTTGTAAAATATGCTCCGCCGTATTTTTCTTCCTGAAGTTCCTGGACTTTTTTTGAAGCTAACCCTACATCTTCAGTTTTTGCAATAATTTTACGACTTTTTACCTTAAAAGTTTTGCCGCAGACGCATTTTTTTTGTTTAACTCCTTCTTTGGAGTACATTGCACGTCCGCAATCGCATCTAAATATGATATACATGAAATCACTTCGAATTTGCTAAAAGTGTTTTGAATTAATCATTTAATTTTATTAAATTTGTATCATTTAATTAATTTAAATTTTTCAATATATATTAAAATAAGTGTTATTGGAGTTAAGAAAGTTTATCCTCCAAAAATTTTGCTAATTAGGGGATAGAAAACATTAGGTATTGTAAGAAAAGTTGCTATTGTAGCTCCAATATTAGTTCCTACAACAACCAGAAGCACTCTAAAAAGGTTATTTTCCCAAAAATCCCTTAGGCTTTCGCATTCTTTAAACCCTGCTAAATCATCCATTCCTACTTTCCTTGTTTTAGCTTCAACCAATCCTGAAAACCATCCAGCAGCAAGTAAAGGATGTAAAACTGTTAGGGGTGCAACAATGAATGCAGTTATTGCAGAATAGATTTTTGAACCGGACAAAATACATCCAGCAAATGCGAGACCGCTTGTTAAAAGAATATATTGAACAATACTGGTCTGTATATTTATCCCATTAAAAAAAGCCAGTACAAATATAGCAATAAAAACAACAGGAATTAGAAATAAGATTATTTTTCCAGCGGAAATTTTTGATTTTTGGACATTTAATAGTTCTTCATATGATGGTAGATTAGATGGGATATCTATGTATCTTTTAATCCCATCCTGGTGCCCTGCACCTACTACTGCCACTACATTTTCTTCATTAATGCCCATAAGCATTTTTGCCATATAAGCATCTCTTTCATTTACAAGGACGTCATATGCTTTTGGTGACATATCCTTGAAGTATCCCATAACTTCTTGTAATGCATCTCCTTCAGTTATACTATCAATATCTTCTAAATCATCGTCTTTAGCGAAAAATGAAGCTATAATTCCGTATAGGAATTTCATTTTCTCAATAATGCTCATTTTTTTAATAGCTCTATTTAACGTAATGGAAATATCTCTATCAATTAATGCAACTTTTGCTCCTATTTCATTTGCAGCTTCAATAGCAGCAAGCATTTCTGATCCTGGCTTTACTCCAACATCATCTCCTATTTTACGTTGCATATATGAAAGAAATCCGCTCACTAAAAATAGGGTTAAATTATTTCCTTTGATTAATTCTTTAATTTGGAATTCCTTTTTTTCTTCAATTCCCTGCTTTTCATTCATCAGGTTATTATAACGGTTTATATCTAATTCAACAGCAACTACGTCTGGTTTTTTCTCTAAAATAGTATTTCTTACTTTTTCTATACTTTTTTCTGAAACGTGTGCTGTTCCGATTATTTCCAGTGATTGTGAATCCATGATAAATCTCACGCTAACATTTTTTTTATTTTGAATATTCAGTATTTGGCAATTAACTGTCCTGAAATTATTGTAATATTTAGAATTTTACTATTTTCACTCTATAGATCATGAGCGATTTATAATACTGTCTTTGTAAATTGGGACTACATTATATATATCTTTCTTAATACTAAAATTTATATCTTTATTATATCCCAGCTTTTTAAGTCCCAAAGCAGAATAAGAATTTACAATTGCTTTATTAACCAGTTCTTCATCTCTTGAAGCCATATATGCTGCAAGGGCCATTTCATCAAGTTCATAATCTTTAAGGTTAGATATAATTTCTCCCGCGCCTAAAAAATCCTCGATTGCAAATCTCCCTCTTACTCCGGCCATTACTATTTCTATATGGTCATCTGCAATTTCAGAAGCTTTATTTGCTACTGCTTTTGCATTTACAAAAGATCCAATAAGTGCTTTGGCTTTCATATCTTCAAGAATCCTTGTACCATTACTAGTAGTAAGCACAAGGTAATCTCCATTGAAGTTTTTTATTTCAACCGGCGAATTTCCAGTATCAAATCCTTCAATTTTAGCGCCTCTTCTTTCACCAGCGAGGGTTGCATCATATTTTTTTGCAAGCTCAATGGCTTTATCTTTATCTTTTACCGCTATTACTTGATTAAAATTATCCAGAGCAACAGTAATAGTAGTACTTGCTCTTAAAACGTCAACCATTATGGCAACATCTCTAGAAAGAGATTTTTCAAAACTCAAAGTAACCTGCATTAAAATGCACCAAAAATAAGTAATTTAATTAAAAATAAATTCTTGATTTACTAAACTTTTTCAGCAAAACCAAAACGCCTTCTAACAGAAACAATTTTGACTCTAACCTCATCTCCAGCTTTTGTATCTGGTACAAATACCACAAAACCTTCTATACGGGTAATTCCATCTCCTTCTTTACCCACATCTTCTATTTTAACATCATATTCTTCCCCTTCTTCAATTGGGGCAGTTTTTGGACCTTGATCTGTTCCGAACAATTCATTCACATCCTTCGACCAAAATATAAATAGTCTTGTATAAATTTATTGCAGATTAATTATATAAACGTTTGTATTAAAGAAAATTAAATATATTATTTTGTAGATTAGTTAATTCAAGGAATATAAAAATATTATTCATCTTTTTTGGGGCTTTAAATATTTCGGGAATTTAAAAAAATTTATAATCAGGGGAATAATCAATGAAAAACGATGATAAACAATTAAAATGTATATTAGATGAGTATAAATTGAGTATTGGTGGCTCTTTTTTCAGTAATAAACTGCAAGGAGAACATGATGAGGAATTAGAGATTCTGGCTATTAAAAATGCAGTAGAAAATCATCTTTTTGATACACATCAACTTTTATCAATTTATGATGAATTATCAGACTTAAATAAAAGAGAATTCTTTAGAAAGGTTATTGTAGCATTTATTGAATATAAATTCAATGAAAATAAGGAATAGATATATTATAATTTTATAAAATGAATTAAAAAGAAAAAATTTAGTTTATTGTATCATTATTTTAATTATTCTCCACCAGTAATAACATCTAAATCATGTTGGCTGAGTTTCCCTGTTCTTTTTAGCAGGACTTTATCTCCAATTCTATCGATCATCTCGCATGGAATGGTTTTTTTATCACCTAAACCTATTTTTGCAGAAAGTCCGCCTTCTCTAAGTACAATACCTTCTATCCTACGGCTTCCAAAGTCTAAATCAATGTCTTTAACTTCTCCAATTTTATTTCCATCACTGTCTATTACTTCTTTACCTTTAATCTCATCCATATTCATATTAAATCACCTTCTTATAATTAAAAATCTTTATATTGCTACTTTCACGGATTTATTTTTAATTTCCATAGCTGTTTATAAATTGAAATAATCTTATAGTAATATTAATTATGTTATTAGTAATATATTAAAAATTCGGCGTGCATTATAATACTACAAAAAAGAGGTTTATATTAACTAAAGCATCAAGTTTAAATATTTTAAAACTAAGGGTAGACCATGAAATCTTCCTTAAAAGTTGTAACTACTCCAATGTGTGAAGAAATATTGAAAATAGCAGGTATTTCTCATTATATAATTACAAAAAATCCAGATTATGCAAATGCGGATATTGCAGTGGTTCTATCTGAAACAGAACTATCAACTGAGTCAATAAAAATTAAATTAAACACATTCTCACAAATTGAAAGAAGTATAGATATAATCTCTAAGAGATTTTGTACATCTCCAAATTATAAAATTGAAAAATTTGATTTTAAAAAAGAAGAAAATCGAAAGATAAAAGTAAGAGTTTATTCAAATTTTTTAAAAGATATAGTGGAAGATATGGGCTTTTCGCTGGTTAATGATAATTATGATTTTGTTGTTTATCCAGATTATATGAAAGATAAAATAATAAATGAAATAGAAGATAATATAAAAGCAGTTGAAATACCTTCTCACAAAAATGTGCCCTTAAATCCATTAGAAAGGGCTAAAATACGTTATAATATCTTGGAGAAAGAATTATGTATGAAACCTTAACTTATACAGGTGGAGTTCACAAGCATGAAGAGATAACGGAGCTAATTGAAGATCTTGGAGGATTTGTACTTCAAGAAAACACAACTCAAATGGATCTGGTAATTACACTTGCTGTCCCAATTGAAGATGTGGATAGAGTAGAAGAAAAGGCAAAAGAACTCCTTGGAACGATAAAAATCGCACCAATGGCAGGTACAGAGATTGCAATAGTTTCTCCAACACTTGCAAGGCAGCATCTCCCTCATTCAGCCTGTGATATTTCAGAGTATCTTCGAAGATTCGGCGCAAAAGATAATATGATTGGATTATCACGTGGAGCCGGAAAAGGTATATCCAGAATCTCAGAAGATGAAAAAAATCTTATTGAAGAACATGATCTGGCTGTTTTTGCACTTGGAAGTTTCAGAGAATGTATTTTAAATAAATTACACCTTTTTGAAGATATTGAAATACCAGTAGTAGTTACAGGAGCTCCAGATATGAATGTTGATGAAATTCCAGGGGCAGCAGCATATGTTGGTGGATTAGGAAGAATTCCAAGGAGATTAAAGCGTGGAGAAAATATCAGGGCACTCAAAAATCTTGTAGAAGTAACTGAAGGTATTTTAGATGAAAGAAGAAAGGAAATTTCTGAAGATCCTCCTATAGTTCCTTCAATACTCGTGAAAACTGAAATTGAAAATCAGATTCCTGCAATAAAAGAAGTTTATTCTCCATTACCTGTAACAAGTCAACTGGATGGTGTAAGAGTTAAACTTAACTATGATAGATATAAAGACGAAATTGGTAACGTTAAAGTCGATGATCATTTATTAAAAGATGTTTCTGAAATTAAAAGGTCTTTCATGTATGATTACACTATAGTTAAATTGTTACCTGAATCATCTATAATTTAAATTAGATGATTTTTTAATTTTTAAAATATTATGTAACGAAAAATTAAAATGCTTTAATTAATAAATAAATTAATGTTACATCTATTTTTAATGGAGCTTTATAATGAGAAGAATAATCCAGCTTGCTGTATTCATGACCGGATTTTTCATGATATTCCTTGTCGTTAATTACGTGATTTTCTTTACCATGGGCGATTTGCTGGATTTATCCAGTACCACAATTTATTCTCTGGTTTTTTTATTTGCAATATCTTTTCCAGCAGCAACAGCCCTTGAAAGGTCAATTTCACACATAATAACAAGAATATTTTATACAATTACCTCCATATGGATGGGCATTTCAGTTTTAGTTATATTTTTAATAATTGGATATGAAATATTGAATTTATTTGTTTATATTCCCCAATATATGGCCGGAATAGGATTAATAATAATAGCTTCCGTTATTAGCATATACTCTCTATTAAACGGTATTGATCTTAAAATTAAGGATGTTGAAATTAATATTCCCACTTTAAAGAAAGATATGAAAATTGTTCAATTAAGTGATATACACATAGGTTCGGTGAGAAATTCTGGTTTTATAAAGAAAATTGTTGAAAAAACAAATTCTTTAAATCCAGATATTATTTTAATAACTGGAGATACAATTGATGGAAGTGCGCCAATACATCCCCATATGTTAGCGTCTATAGATGATCTTAAAGCTCCTGTATTTTTAATATTAGGTAATCATGAGTTTTATGAAGGACTGGAAAATGTTTTAAGGGTACTTAAAACTACTAAAATTCACATATTAAGAGATGAACTTGTAGAAACTCAGGATATTCAGATAATTGGAGTAGATTATTCATATGAAAAAAATCATCTGGATGATGTACTTTCTAAATTAGATATTGATGCATCTAAACCTTCAATTTTGATGTATCATGTGCCGGGTAAACCTGAAGCAGCAAATAAAGCGGGTATCGATCTTCAAATTTCAGGACATACTCATAAAGGGCAACTTTTCCCTTTTAATTTCTTAGGCAGAATAGTATTTCCCTATTTCAATGGTCTTTATGAATTTAATGGAACAAAAGTCTATGTTTCTCCTGGGACTGGAACATGGGGTCCTCCAATGAGATTTGGTTCAAGGAATGAAATAACACAGATTAAACTTAAAAAGGATCAAAAAATTAACTCGAGCGAATAAAATTCTAATAAAATAAATAAAAATGAAGGAAATAAAAAAATTTATTTTCTAACGCCAAAGAAGTTTATAGCTCCTATTAGGTCTTCAAAGGCAATTAATTCTGTTTTTAAAATATCTTCACGGCTAAGAGTACCGCTCATTTCTCCATCTACTGTGAGTTTGTCTGGACCTCTGGTGACAATTCTATCTGTCCCGTCCCTGCTTAAAACTTCATTTGCAACTTTGTCATGAACAAAAGCACGGCCGGGAATAATTACAGTTTCCTTTAACTGGCTAATATCAACTTCTTCAAGATCTTTTTGTGTAATAAGGCAACCTATGTCTTGATCTACTGGAACAACATTAATAAGGCTATCTGCACCGATTTTCCCGATTATATTTTCGATATAGGGGGCAGCGATATTACTTGTTAATATTGTGGCTTCAGACTTTACTGGAGATAATATTTCCAGATATTCGCTATTTTTATCTTTAGAAATAGCAAAAGGAGAATCATTATCTGGATCGCATATTGGAGTTCCAGTAACTTTAAAGCTGAATTCATCATTTATTTTCCGAACAAGTGCCTCAAATTCATCAAGGCTATGGGGATTTACATCTTTTAAAATAGGCTCATTTCCAAGTATCAAACCCTGATTACGGAAATTTGCAAATCGCATTAATATTAAAGCTTTTGCACCCCAATCCTCTAAAGTAGCACATGTTTGTAATAAATCTTCTCCATCATTTACTCCGGGAACTATTACTGAAGCAGCATGTACTTCTGAAGTTTCACAGAATATTTTAAGAGCATTCAGAGATTCTTCAGGAGTTTTATCATTAACCCATTCTTTTCTTACATCTGGATTTGTTGAAAAAACAGTGAATGTAACTTCTTCTACCCCTTTTGAAACAAGATCTTCAGCCATTTTGGCATCATCTATGCCCTTACCGCTTGTATATCCTAAATGCATAGGAAGACCAAGGTCTGAAAATGCTGATGTAATTTCTGTAAGATGAGGATAACAACTTACATCTCCCCCACCGCTAATATTTACTTTAAGATCTTTATCCTGGTAATTTCCAAGCATGAGAGTACTTTGAACAGAACTTACCACTAAAAAAGGCGGTTGAAATTCATTTAATGTTTCTCTAACACCTGAAGAGCAGCTATCGCATCCTACTTTTCCTGAAGAGCAGTTTTTACATCCAAAAGCAGTTGTACCTTTGACTTTTCTAAAATAACAATATTTACAAAACCCTCGGCAGTCTTTGCCCGGTATTCCACCTACATCTGCTACAATTTGCATAGTATCTACTTGTATTTAAACTACATAAAAATATTTGGAAAGTATGAAATTTATTATTTCAGATAAACTATTCTTATATTATCTCTCAATATTTTTTTTAATGGATCTTTAATTAAAGCATAGAAGACTAAACATACAGCTACAACCATTATTATAATTTTATATGTTTCTATCATATTTTAACCTCATTTAAAGCAAGTTTCAATATTACTTTAAATATAATATCAATATGAATATATATTCAAAAAATTATATATTTTTGTAATTAAAACTGATATAAAAAGATATTTGAGATTAAAATTCAATAGAGATCTTTATTTTTAACTGAAAAGTAAAAATGTGATTATTATGTTACAATTTGAAGAAATAAAAGAAGATATTATGGATAAACATACAGTTGAATCAATTGGTGAAACTGAAATATCAGTTCCTAAAAGCTTTATTTTAGCTTATACTGATAATGAACTAACTGAAAAAGATATTCCAGAAATATGGGAAAAGTTAAGTGAAAATGATTTTAAAGGTGAAGCTGAAAATATTGATTTTATAATTTATTTTAATGATTTAATCGGTAAATCTGAGATAATAATGGTTTTATATTATTCTGAAGATTATTCTGGCGTTTTAAACGTTAATGAAATTTCTAAACAATATCGCCTCAAATTTGAAGATTTCTATAATATCAATAAGCCTTATTAGAGCTTAAATTTTATTATAATTAAATTTATTCCATTATTTTCCTTATATTTTGTTATTTATGATCAAAAACTTTATATTTTAGTTATGAATATATATTCATAACATGGTGAGACCAAAACGGTTTAGACAGATACTTCAAGAACCTCAAATTAGATGTTTTAAACCAGATTTAAAAGATATTGAGCAAATTAAGCCGATAGGGATTACATTAGACGAATTTGAATCGATAAGGCTAAGAGATTATAAAGGCATTAAACAAAGCGAAGCAGCAGATTTAATGGATATTTCTCAGCCGACTTTTCACCGAATTTTAACATCTGGTAGGGGAAAAATTGCAAAGGCGTTGATAGAAGGTAAAATCATCAAAATTAAAGGAGGAATAATAATGACAAATGAATATAAATGTAAAAGTTGTGGTTTTAAATGGAGCAGCCCTGAAAAAGAGTATGAAACTTGTCCCGATTGCAAATCAGAGTATATCTATAAAATAGGCACTGTAGAAGAAAATCAAGAAACATCATTACAGCAAGGAATGGGACAGCGTAGAAGATTTGGGGGTAATGGAGTTGGTGCAGGCCCACCAAGATTATGTAAATGTACTCAGTGCGGTTATGAGTCTCCTAAAACACCCGAAAATCCTTGTAGAAATACTAAATGTCCAGAATGTGGAACACCATTATGTGGTGCAAATTAAAAGGAGCTGATGAAAATAACTTGTATTTGCATACCTACTCAAGATGAGGGCGGTCTATTATCCAGTATTTCAATACATTTTGGAAAAACTCCATATTTTACTTTAGTTGAGATTGAGGATGGTGAAATTAAAGAAATTAATGTTATTGAAAATGCAGGTAAACACATGGGCGGTATCAGGGAAGCAGCGAATATTATATTGGATTTGAAAGTGAATGTACTTATTTGTGGAGGTTTAGGCGCAAAAGCTGTATCTTTATTGTGTGATGGTGGAGTAGAAGTATTTTCAGGGGCATCGGGAAAAGTTAAAGATGTCATTAATGAATGGAAAGTAGGATTTCTATCAGCTACAGATGAAAATTTCTGTAAAAATGGATGTGAAGAAACATTAGGAGGAATTAAATGAAAATAGCTATAACATCAACAGGACTTAATTTAGAATCAGATGTAAGTCTTATTTTTGGAAGAAGCCCTTATTTTATAATTGCAGAGATTAAAGATGGTGAAATTGTTGAAGTTTTACCTATGGACAATAGTGCAAAGAATGAGATGGGAGCAGGAAGTATAGCCGCACAATTCATTGTAGATCAGGGTATTGGGGCTTTAATTTTAGGAGAATTAGGTAATATTGCTTTTGGTATTTTAAGAAATAATGGAGTTAAAATTTATAAAATTAACCCCGGAACTGTGGAAAATAACTTGAAACAATATAAAGAAGGTAAATTGGAAGAAATAACTTCAGTATCTGGAGGATTCCCTGGAAGGGGTAGAGGATCTGGAAGAGGAATGGGGCGAAGACAATAAAGCGCTATAAAGATAGATATGGTGATTAAATGGTTAAATTAACACTTGATTATGATAAATGTGATGGAGCACAATGTGGAGAATGTGCAGATACTTGCCCAATGGAAGTTCTAGTAATTAATGGGAAAAAAATAATTATTCAAAACATAGAAGAATGTAGCTTATGCGAAGTATGTATGGATGTATGTCCAAATGAAGCAATAGAAGTTGAAGAGGACTAAAATATTAATTTTTTAATTTAATTCTTTATTTGGATACTTTCGGCGTTTATGGAATTAATATTGTTTTAATATGAATTTTGGGTAACCAAACGTAAATATTATAGAATTATAAAACGAATACAAATATTTTTTCTAATAGAATCTTTTATTGTATTATTATATATATGATACCTAATTTTGAATAATTTTTTTATATTATTTTTTCAGATTTTTTCAATTCAAAAGTTAAAATTGTATGTTTTTAAGCTTAAAAAATCATATTATTCAGATTTTAGCTAAAAGGATACAAATAAACAAGAATATATCCAAATTTTTTAAATGTGGAAACGATATAAAATAAACTATTTTTAAAGAAAACTTGAATTAAGTGCATAAAAAAATGATAATCAATATTAGTAATAGATAGATTGCTTATGCTTTATAAATCTTTCTAATTGAATCAAGAAGAAAGTTTAATAATATATAGAACCCAAATGAAGTTCCGTATATCAATATGTACCTAAAAGGATTCCTTATAAGTGAACATTGGTTTTACCAATTCCCTTAGGATGATGGATACTGTAAATTGATATGCAAAAATTTCTCAGGAGGGAAAAAATGGCAAGATTTGAAGATAAGATCGACTTGTACGACGACAGAGGCAATCTTGTTGAAGAACAAGTTCCACTAGAAGCCCTAAGTCCATTGAGAAACCCAGCGATCAAGAGTATCGTGCAAGGTATCAAGAGGACCATAGCAGTAAACCTTGAAGGTATAGAAAATGCTCTAAAATCCGGAAAGGTTGCTGGAGGAAAGATATTAGGTAGAGAAATGGATCTAGACATAGTTGGAAATGCTGAAGCCATAGCACAAGAAGCAAAAGAAATGATTCTTGTAGAAGAAGGTGACGACACTAACGTCGAACTTCTCGCAGGTGGTAAAAGGGTATTAGTTCAAATACCAACAGCAAGACTAGATGCAGCAGCAGAATATTCTGCAACATCATTAGTCACATCATCAGCATTTATCCAGGCTATTGTTAACCAATTTGATGTCAGCATGTATGATGCAAACGTGGTAAAAGCTGCCGTATTAGGTAGATACCCACAAACTGTAGAGTACGCAGGCGGAAACATTGCAACCATGCTTGATGTGCCTCAGAAATTAGAAGGCCCAGGTTACTCATTAAGAAACATTATGGTGAACCACGTAGTTGCAGCAACCCTCAAAAACACCATGCAAGCAGCAGCTTTATCCAGTCTTCTCGAACAAACAGCAATGTTTGAAATGGGAGATGCAACTGGAAGATTCGAAAGAATGCACTTGCTCGGTTTAGCTTACCAGGGAATGAATGCAGACAACTTAGTATTCAACCTCGTTAAAGACAACGGTAAAGAAGGAACTGTCGGTTCTGTTATTAACGATATAGTTGCTAAAGCAGAAGAAGACGGTATCATCGGTGTCGAAAAAACATTAGGTGACTTTAAAGTATATGGAACAGATGATCTGGCTAAATGGAACGCATACAACGCAGCAGGACAAATGGCAGCTACAATGGTTAACCAAGGTGCTGCAAGAGCTGCTCAAGGTGTATCCTCCACATTATTATACTACAACGATGTTCTTGAATTTGCTACTGGTCTACCTGGTGTAGACTTCGGTAGAGCTGAAGGTGTAGCAGTAGGATTCTCCTTCTTCAGTCACTCCATCTATGGTGGAGGTGGACCTGGTATCTTTAACGGTAACCACATCGTTACAAGACACAGTAAAGGATTTGCTATACCATGCGTA
>JAEYSH010000121.1 GCA_023434825.1 Methanobacteriota archaeon
GAAAGGCGTTATCACAGTTGAATTTATATTAACATCAATGGCATTTCTTATACTTACAAGTGGTATCTTAACACTTGTATCTGAAAGAATGGATACAGTTTCAAGTACTAAAGAACTTGGGAATGCACGAATGATATCAAAAAATTTAGCAGAATCCATTAATAAAGTATATAACGGTGGGAATGGCCATAAAATAGTCTTGGATCTTCCCAGTATTTCAGATAGTGATTACTGGATTAAAGTAAATTTTTCTGGCACTTTTGTTTTAATTGATGGAATGATTGGTAAAACATCTATAAATCCTAAAAAAATTTCAAACAGTGATGACTTAAAAGAAAGTACAGTTTCAATGCACGCTGATCATAATTATGTTATTAAGAATGTTGAAGATTCAAATGGAAACAACTGGATTGTTATAAATGAAATAAAATAGTAGTTATATGTTAGTTGGTGCTTATTACGAATAAATATATTAATCTTAATTACTTATAATGATTTATGGATGTTAAAGGTCAGTTTTCACTTGAATTTATCCTAATAGTAGGTTTTAGTTTCCTTTTAGTAATTGGAATGATTTCATACATAGGAGATGATGCTGAATTAAATCAGGCAATGGCCGCAGCACGATCTGGAGCAATTGAAGGGGCAAATATTGATTCTTTTGCAATTTATCCAGAAGATTCATTTAAAAATAATATTGATAAACATCAGAGACTTTTAAATCCAAGCAATGTTAAAATTGTTAATATAAATTATAAAAATTATGGATTTAACGCAACATATAATAAAACAAGAATTCAACTTCGAATTACAGCTTCTTGCCCCACAATAAACGATGATGATCAAAACCCAATGGGAGATAGAGTTAATTATTACGCAAGAAAGAAAATTAGCGAATCTTTTGGAACTTCAAGTCAAAGTAACGCGGCATTTAATCCATCTTTTTCCAGCAAATATGTCTTTACTACAACAGATGTTAAATGGATCTAAAAATTAACGCTTTATAAGACAATAAACTGTTCTTAAAGGAATATTAAGCTTTTCTGATATTTCCTTTGCTGAAAAGCCATCATTATGTAATTTCTTAATTTTTTCTTCTGTTTCCTTGGAGTATTTGGGCTTTCTTCCCCTTTTTAATTTAGTGTCTTTCAGATAGTAAACAGTCTTTAAAGGAATATTAAGCTTTTCTGATATTTCTTTTGGTTCAGATCCTTCTTCAAGCATATTATGAATTAATTCAGCTTCTTTAGCACCATATTTTTTCGGCCTACCCCTTTTTAAAACTGGCTCAACTTCAATTCCAAGTTCTTTAAGTGCTGTAAGGTACTTCTTTGAAGTTCGTGAATAAAGGCTGTTTGGACATTTTATCTTTTTAAGATCAGGGTGCTTATCCAGAAGTTCCATAATTACTTGTGAGGATAATGGTTTATTAACATATATTTCATTGTCCAAAATACCACCATATCATTAATTTCTATTACAACAAGTTATAATTTACTAAAAAAAGTCATTAAAAAATAATAATTTAATTTATATATCATTTTTTAATAAGGTCTAAAAACTGCTTTGCCTTTTTAGAGGTTGGTTGTTCAAATGTTTGGATTTTATCCTTCTCTTTTGAAACCTTTGAAGGACTAACTGAAAATAAAGAAGCTGTTTCTTTAATAGGTATGTTAGCTGTAATATTTAATATTGCAGCACCTAAAGCAGTTGGATTTGACTTAACATGTAGTCCTTTAACCTTATTTTCTATCTCAAACTTTTTACTTACAACTTCTTTTAAATCAGGAACGTATACAATTTTTTCATCAGTATAATCTTTTAGGAATCCAATAACCTCTTTATCATAGTCTTCAAAAGCTTTTAATTGATTACTATCAAGATTTGGTCTTAGATTAGGGAAAGGTCCGGAATATTTATTTCTTCTATCGTATGACGTTGTTAAATAGTACTTTGCTATATCCCACAAAATAAGTATTCGGGGCAATTCAATATAGAGCTTATTTTTAATTTCATATCGAGTATCTATATCTTTTTTTAGCTCTTCATCAAGTAAATTACCATTGCAAAGGTCATTTTCTGTTAATATCTCTTTAAGTTTATCTTCTTTTAGTATTTCCCTATCTTCAGCTTCTGCAGCTATGGAATCAGCAAATTCTGTTGCGGTTTTAAGTGCATCATCATAAATTTTAATTTTTTCTTTGTTCTTTAAAACAACATCCAAAACATTTCCAATGATTTTATTAGCCGTAGAAGCAGCGGATTTAACATAAGCTATTGAAAGCGCAGTTTGAACGTGACGATCATTTATTATTGCCGGTTTTTTGCGGTGAAATTGTAAAAATTCAATTCGTGCATTAGGACCATATTCTTTCCTAATTTCACGTTCATAGTTCTTATCGTCTTCAGCGTCCATATTTACCCGCTTTCTGATCCATCTACCGTCCTCAAAAACTTTAACTACCAGAGATAGTGTTTTAACAATTCCCCTTTTTTCATGTTTAAGGACTCTAACTATATTTCTAAAGGCTTCCCTTCCAAGTGGAGGTAAATCAGACATTCTGAACATATACTCTCCAGATAAAGGCAAATATCTAACAATATCTAATCTATATACTCCATTTTTATTTTCTTCAAGTTCCAGATCAGTAGCGCCACATGTACATTTTTTAGATTCAACCAGTTCAATTTCATGTCTTTTAAACTGTTTTTTACATACATTGCATTTTATGGTTGCATATTCTTCAAGATGTCCTATAGCAATTTTATGAGATGCAATGGATGATTTTACCCGATCTAAAATATTCTTTTTTGCTGCAGCCTTCATCCTGAAAAATTGGGTTTGGCGCGAAACATCGTGAACTTCATCAGCTTTTAATTCGGTTGTCATGGAACGAGAAGCTCGGATTAGAGACCGGTATGGTGCTTTATATCCTTTTATTTCCATGGTGTCTCTAAACTCATACAATTCTTCCATATTATCCTTAAGATAATGATAAGTAACAATAAAACTTTCAAAGTCCGTTATTTTATCTACAGGAATCCTTTGACGTTTTATAGTCTCAAGAAACTTCTCAGCCCGTGCAATTAAAACTGATTCGTTCATTTTATTTTCCTATTTTTTTATTTAAAATTTTAAAAAAATCATTTAATTTTTTCGCCAACTGCAGCGCCTTCTGCGGTTAAAACACCTAGATTATCAGAAGTTGCCAGAATCATTCCTTCAGATTTGATTCCAAAGAGTTTAGCAGGCTTTAAATTAACCAATACAACTACTTTTTGGCCTTTTATTTCTTCTGGAGAATATTTTTTAGCAAGACCCGCTACAATCTGTAATTTCTTTTCTTTAACGTTCACTCTTAATTTTAATAAGTTTTCGGAGCCTTCAACACGTTCAGCGTCTATTATTTCTCCAATTCTTAAATCAATTCTAGCAAAATCTTCAATACTTATTATATTTTTCATATTTTCATCATCCTGTAAATTTTTATAAAGTGCTTCTTTTTCCTTTTTAATTATGTCATCGTCAATTTTTTTGAATAATGGTTTGGGTTTGCCGATTTTATGGCCTGAAGGGATAAATTCACTGGCATTTTTCCATTTGAATTCATCAATATTTTCTAAATTCATTATTTCAGCTATTTGAGGTGCTTTTACTGGAATATAAGGTTTTAATATTACAGCAAGAGTTTTAGCAAGCTGGTTAGAAAGGTATAAACAGTTTGCAGCCTGTTGAGGATTTTCTTTTATTGCTTTCCATGGTTCTTTATCATTGAAATACTTGTTTGCAAATTTAGCGGTTCTAATTATTTCAATAAGGCCTTCTCTAAATTTATAATTCTCAATAAGTTCTGAAACTATATCTGGAATAGCAATGATTCTCTCTTTGAATTCTTCATCATATTCATCCATATCCTTAGCTTCGGGGATTTCTCCATCAAAGAATCTGTTTGTAAATGAAAAAGTTCTGTGTAAAAAATTACCTATAACATCTGCAAGCTCATCATTAACTCTCCTCCCGAAATCATCCCATGAAAAATCAGTATCACGGTTAAGAGGAGCATTTACAACAAGATAATATCTTAATATATCTGACTCAAATTTCTCAAGGAATTCAGATGCCCATATCACCCAATCTTTACTTGTTGACATCTTTTTACCTTCAAGTGATAAATATTCGCCTGCAACTACGTTTGTTGGAAGTTTACAACCGTAAGCCATGAGCAATGCTGGCCAGAATATTGAGTGGTGATATATAATATCTTTACCTATGAAATGGATTGCTTTATCGTTCCAGTAATCTTCCCATGATTTATTTTCTTTTCTACTCCACTGTGCAGCTGATGAAATGTATCCAAGGAATGCTTCTCCCCATACATAAATTATTTTACCTTCTGCACCTTCCAGTGGAACAGGAATTCCCCATTCCATATCTCTTGTAAGAATCCAGTCTTTTAATCCTTCTTTTATCCATTGAAGAGCGTAATTTTTAACATTCGGAGGTAATTCAGTATTTTGAGTTATCCATTCTTTCAAAGGCTCTTCAAAATGACTTAGTTTAAAGAAATATTGTGTAGATTCTCTAATTTCAGGTGTAGAACTACAGATCAGGCATGCCGGTTCTTCAAGTTGTATTGGTTCTAAATGCCTTCCACAAGATTCACAGTGGTCTCCTCTTGCCCCTTCAGCTTCACAATGTGGACATATTCCTTCAACATATCTATCAGGTAAAAATCTCTTACATTCTTCACAATAAGGTTGTTTTATTGTTTTTTCGTAAATATAACCCTTTTCATAGAGTTTTAAAAAGAAATTTTGGGCAATTTCATAGTGAATAGGATCAGTAGTCCTTGAAAAGTAATCAAAAGATATATTGCACGCATCAAGGTCGTGTTTAATCATTTTATTAAATTTATCGGCAATATTTTTAGGTGATTTCCCTATCTGTTCTGCTCTAACAGCAATAGGAGTCCCATGCTCGTCAGTTGCACAAACAAAAAGCACATCAACATCCTTCATCCGATTATAGCGAGCATAAATATCTGCAGGGATGTAAGTTGATCTTAAATGCCCTAAATGACATGGGCCGTTAGCATAAGGCAGTGCACAGGTAATAAATACTTTACTCAAATTCAATTCCTCCTTACTAAAAGATGAATAACATAGTCATAGCATTAAATTTAATGATTTAAGTTATAATAAGTTATAAATAGCATTCAAAAGCGCGAAATAATTTAGAAGCTATATATACAATTTCTAGATTTAAATATATATTATTTTCTTTTTTATATAGATTTGAAAAAATTTCATAATTTACAAATTAAACATTCCTTTTTTTTTGTTTTTATATTTAAAGATAATTTTCATTTTAAAATAAATTAAAAATTGTTTATATTAAAAATTTAAGAATTAATTAACTTTTAAAAGAAGAATTGACATTTGAACATTTTCTTCTCCTTTTATATCTAAATATTTTTTGATTTTATCTTTTAATTCTTTAGGAGAGACACCATGATTCTCTTTAATTATTATCTTTAAAGAATCCTCCACAATATCTTCAATTAAATGTTTTTGAGAGTTATTATATAAAATTATAAAAATTAAATCTTCTTTTTCAAGTTTTAGTTCATTTTCAAATACATTTCTCATGTCCTTAGTGTCTAAATAATGGGGATATTTACTTAGAATTTCGATTTCATCACGTTTACTAC
>JAEYSH010000142.1 GCA_023434825.1 Methanobacteriota archaeon
GAGGTACCTATGTTACCACATTTAATGATTCCTATTTTTACAACCATTATATCACCGTCTGAAGCTATTTTGTTAATCTAATAAGTATTTTTTGATTTAATTTTTTGGGATAAAGTTTTTATAGTTGTTATCTAACAAGGCATAAAAAAATAATTCTATTGTTCTTATTTGGCCTATTATTCATTTCTAAGCCAGAAATAAACAATTATTATCAATAAACTCCCACTGAAATAAATATACTTAGACTACTCTCAAAAATCACGTTTAATAAATATTCTATAAAATTTATCTAAATTCAGATCTTGCTTTCCAAATTTTTCTGAAACTTTTAATTCCACCGCTTTTACCTTTTAATCCCTCAAAATTATTTATCATTGTCACTAAATTAGAAACTGACTTTTCGCCTTCTTCGACAAGCCATTTACCCTTAGGGGCCTTTAAACCATTGATATATTTATATATTTCATCAATTTCAGCCACTTTAATGCCCAATTCATTTGCAAGGTCTACACTAGCATGTTGCCTGTGAAAACCAGCTAATTTAAGTGATTTTACACCAAGAACCCCAGCTTCAATAGTAAGCCCCATTCCAGCCCCGTAAATCATTCTTGAAGATGCATTCATAAGACTTAAAAGGTCTACAAATCCATCCAAAACCTTAATTTTAGGAGATTTTACTAAACTTTTTACATAGCTTGCATCAAAACGGAATGGAACTATTAAAACTGTTTTATCAAGCTCTTCTATTGTTTTTATTATTTCAGGAATATCTTTTCCCTGCACATCTCCACCAAAAACAAGAAGAATGAAATCTTCAACATCATATCTCTTTTTTACAGTATTCACATCTTCAAGCTGTCTTTGATTCACATATGATGCCATTGGATATCCGCCAATGACTTTAGAGTTATATATCCCATAATTTTCTGCTAAAAAATCATGGTAATGCTTTGAAGGCACAGTTATAAGATTTGAAAATGCAATCATTTCAATTGGATTGTAAAAGTCCTGTTCTATATGTAAATCAGGTATTCTAAGAAATTTAGCTGCAGAAATCCCTTTTCTAACATCTCCTGCATTTCCACAGTTTAAAAGTAAATCTATATTCTTTCCGCGAAGCGCCTTTATTGTGCTTATCGTGTCTTCTAAAACAAGCGATGCTATTTTGGCCTTTGACCTTTTTTCTGCACCCTTACCCCTTCCTTGACCTATATAATGCACTTCTGTACAAAAATCTTTTAATAATTCATCTGCACCGGGCCCATGTGTTAATCCTATTATTTCCGCATCTAATTTTTCAAGCACTGGTACAAATGCTTTGGCTGGAGCAATTTCAGCAATGACTGCAATTTTCATTAAATCACTTTATACTCTTAATAAAACTATTCTAATGCACTTTTAGTCAAATTTGAGGCAAATTGAGGGCATGCTGCAGTATGTGTGTGTATATAACTTGCAACTGTATTTTTTTCCATTAATCCATCCATTGCATCAGTGATTCCTTTTCCTCTAAGTATTTTAAAGGCAAATTCTGGCTCATTTCCATTTAATAAAACTTTAGAGTAATGGAATTCATGTCCTCTAAATTGTTCACCTTTTTTGGTGATGATATTATCTTTATTAGCCTCTGCAATAACGTAACTTAATCCCTGGACTTTTTTAGTCATCTGAGAATCATAATTAAATATTCCACACATTTTTTTCCCGTTAATGGAGTTAGTAAGGTACATTAAACCTCCACATTCCCCATAAATTGGATTTCCATTATTATGGAATTTAAAAATAGATTTTCTTATGGATTCATTGCTTTCAAGTTCCTTTGCAAAAATCTCCGGATATCCCCCACCAATATAAAGCCCATCCACATCTGGAATTTCTTCGTCTTTAAGCGGACTGAAATAAACAATTTCTGCATTATTTGCTTTTAAAGCCTCTAAATTTTCAATATAATAAAAATTAAACACTTCATCCATGGCAACTCCAATTTTAACTTTTTTCTTGTTTTCCTTGAGCCATGTATCTTCCCTACCTTCTGGAAGCTTATCTGCATTTTTCATTATCTGTATGAGGGCATCAAGATCAATATTATCCTTGATTATTTCTCCCCATTTTTCAATATAATTCAATAAGTTTTCACGTTCAACAGCAGGGACAAGACCAAGATGTCTTTGTTCTACTTTAATTGAATCGTCCCGTTGAATTCCCCCAATTACTGGAGTTTTAGCAAGATTTTCAACTGCCTCTTTAGTTTTAAGATAATGTCTTTTATTTTTTACCTGGTTTAAAATAACACCTTCAATCTTAACAGTTGGATCAAGTGTTTTAAATCCAATTACAATGGCAGCAGCACTTTTAACCAGGCTTCTGGAGTTAATAATAAGGATTACAGGAGCATCAATCGCTTTTGCAATGGATGCAGTATTTCCAACATCTCCAGTTGGGCTAATTCCTTCATAAAGCCCCCTTACACCTTCAATTATGCCAAAATCAGCTCTGGATGTTTTTATCCCTCTTTCAAATGCGGTTCTAATTTGCCCATCAGACATGAAAAATGAATCTAAATTTCTTGAACTATTTTGTGTTGCAAGGGTATGATAAGATGTATCAATATAGTCCGGCCCAGCCTTATAGGGTTGAATTTTATACTCTTCTGACAATGCTTTCATTATCCCTGTTGCAATTGTAGTTTTTCCTACTGCACTTCCTGTTCCTGCTAAGACAATTCTCATATAATGTAGTAAGTTTAGATGTTATTTAAAAATATAGTTTAAAATTAGAACTTTACATGGGTTGTGAATAAGTTTTTAGTAATCTAAAAAATGATATTTAATTTAAATTTGTGTCTAATTAATTAAAATTTAAAAAATTAATTTTAGGGATTGATTTAAGCAGGAATTAAGTGATCTGCACCCTTATTTATATGCTCTTTACCATGAACTGCACAATAATCGGCATCACATCCGCCTTTAGCCATATTACAATATAGCATTCCTTCAGGGCAGCCCCCTCCCCGAGTAAAGCTTAATGTTCCGTATTTATGGCATTTTGGACAATAGTTTACCC
>JAEYSH010000168.1 GCA_023434825.1 Methanobacteriota archaeon
ATATAATATCATATATAAAAATTTTCATATTACTTGAAAGTGAAATTTTTCACCATAAAATTTGATTACACTTGAAATTGATGTCTCATGGTCAAAATCAAAATTTTCATTGATTTTTGATTTTTTACACTTGCAATGTATGTCTTATTGTTGAAATAATAATAATTATTTTATTAAAATTATTATTTTTACACTTGAAATTGACCTCTCTCTTTGAACATTTATATGGTTTAAAAACAATGATATAGACAGAGAAACATTTCAAGTGTTTCAAGTGTAAAATTATTGCAAGTGTAACATTGGTTTCTCAATTATAACTATGAAGTTTACCTGTATTTGTAGACTAATTTTAATATTGATGAGTGATTTGAATGAATATCTTTGAAGAACTTGGGGAAAAAAACACTGTTTTCAAGTGTAAAAAATTTCTTGATCATCGGTTTTTACCTGATAAATTACCTCACAGGGAAGAACAGATACGATCTGTAGCTAAATACTGGATTGAAGCATTGAAGAATGTTACACCGCCAGATATAACTATTTACGGTAAAACCGGAACTGGTAAAACAGCAGTGGCAAAATTTGCAAAGAAGCAGTTGTTACAGGTTGCAAAGGATAAAAATATTAATGTACGTGTAGAATATGTTAGATGCACAGATTACACGACAGAATACCAGGTTATTGCTCATCTATGCCAGCAAATGGGGCAAAATGTTCCTTACAGAGGCTGGACCAAGGCTGAAGTTATTCACTCTTTTAGAAATCTTTTTAAAAAGGATGTTTTTGGAAAAGATCTTATTTTGATAGCTCTTCTTGACGAAATTGATATATTGCTTAAAAACGACGGTGATGGTCTATTATATACTTTAACAAGGACAGATAATGTTGCCATTGCATCTATAAGTAACTATGTCGAATTCAAAAAATTCATCAAACCTCGTGTTAAAAGTAGTTTAAGGGACCGAGAAATTGTTTTCCCACCATACAATGCTCAACAGCTCATTGATATATTAAAAGAAAGGTCTGAATTGTCATTCCGTGAAAATGTTTTAAATGATGATGTAATCCCACTTTGTGCAGCCATGGCGGCAAAAGAAGAGGGAGACGCGAGATATGCACTGGACCTATTAAGAACTTCAGGCGAACTGGCAGATGAAAAAGGTTCTGAAATTGTCCATGAGGACTATGTGAGGGAAGCTAAGGACCATATTGAGCACAATAAAGTTACAGATATTATAATGACTTTACCAAGCCAGCAGCAGAAAGTTTTAGAGTCTCTACTTTATTTAACCAAACGAAAAGAAGAAATAACATCAGGAAGGCTTTATGAAGTGTATAAAGAAGTTTCTAAAGGTGATTCTGTTTCCTACAGGAGAATATTTGACTTTATAAATGAGCTTGAGATGTTAGGCCTAATTTCAACTAAAACTATCTCCAGGGGCAGAGGAAAAGGTCGAACTAATATTATAGATCTCCAATGTGAACTTAATTTACTTGAAGATGCAATGTGGAGTGCTTAATTCCACAAAAACTTATTTTTAATTATTTATTACAGTTAATTTTCTTTAAAATCAGTTATTTAATTCAATAAAAAAATAAAAAGCTTTATGAGTGCTATTTTAACAATTACTCATAACTTTATTTTATTAAAGCTTTTAAGAGTGCCATTCTAACAGGTACTCCATAAAAAGCCTGTTCAAAGTATTTACCGTATGGAGTATTATCTACATCATGTGTTATTTCTCCAACTCTGGGTAAAGGGTGCATTACTATTGCTTCACTGCCTTCTAAGAGTTTTGAGTTGATGGTATATGCTCCTTTAATTTTAGAATATTCTGCAGGGTCTGGAAATCTCTCTTTTTGAATTCTAGTTACATAAAGTACATCGGTTTTTTTTAGGACTTCATTAACATTCTCTGTTTCATGTACTTCAACTCCACTTTTTCCAAGGTCATGGAGTATTTCCCGCGGCATTTTAAGTTCTTTTGGAGATACAAAACTTACTTCAACGTCAAAAAGGGCCAGGGCATGTGCAAGTGAGTGGACGGTCCTTCCATATTTAAGATCACCAAGTAAAGAAATGTGTAAACCGTCTATTTTCCCAAGAATTCTTTTCATGGTGTAGAGATCAAGTAAAGTCTGGGTAGGGTGCTGTCCTGCACCGTCTCCAGCATTTATCACTGGAACATCTACTATATTGGCCACATATCGAGCAGTTCCTTCCATATTATGCCTTATAACAAGAGCATCAGAATATTCTCCTACTATTCTAACGGTGTCGTTTAGGTTTTCTCCTTTAGTAGCGGAGCTTGTTCCAGCCTCTGCAAATCCAATGGTACTTCCAGCAAGCCTTTTCATGGCAGCTTCAAAAGATAATCGTGTTCTGGTTGATGGTTCGTAAAAGAGCATTCCTAAAAGCTTACTGGATAAAATATTAGATGTTTTCTCTCCCCTAGCAATTGGTTCCATCTCTTTTGCAATTTTAAGAATATGCTCTATGTCATTTTTATCAAAATCTCTTATTGAAATAATATCTGTTTGATTGAAGCCCATAAACACACCATTGAATTTATTTAAAGTGATTCCTTTTATTTATTTAAATTTATAATATGAATAGTTAAACCACTTAATTAACCTTGAAATATTTGCTTTCTAAATTAATTATGCATATTCATTATTATAAATTTCTGGCGAAAGTCAGATATCCGGTATGTCCTGCACCTCTTGTTTTTGGCCGGGTACCTTTATTTTTAACTTCAATTTCACGAAGGATACATTCAACGGTAGTTAAATCGGAAAATTCGAATTTTTTAAGCACTCTATGAAGTATTTGAACCTGTTCAATGTAAGGAGTATAAGTTGCGATAAAACCTCCAGTTTTTAGGGATTCTTTAGCACTTTCGGCGACATCCCATGGTTTTGGAAGGTCTAAAAATACAATATCGACATCTTCTTCTTCAATTCCTTCAGTGATATCTTTACATTTAACCTGAACATTAGAAAGCCCAAATTTTTCTACATTTCGCGCTGCTATTTCGCTGAAATCTTCTCTTATTTCATATGAATGAACTTCACCTTTATCTCCCACAATATTTCCAAAATGAAGTGCTGTGGCGCCGGCGCCGGTTCCAGCATCAACCACTTTATCGCCAGATCCCATTCCAGTGTAAGCGGTGATAATTCCAATATCTTTAGGTAAGATAATTGAGCATTTTCTTTCCATTAAATCTATATAATCATTTATATTAGCTTTTAAAACCTTGAAATCATGTCCTAAATGGCTTTTAAGTACATCACCGGGCTTACCATTTTTCATGTCTTCTTCTGTTATGAAACCGTAATTAGTGTGAAATTCTTCTTCTCTGGCGACATATTTCCTGCCTTTCTCGTCCATTATAATGCGCAATATTTCCACTCCTCTAATAATTTTTAATCATGAATTTAATTTAAACATATAATCCTCTAAACTTTCTTAAATTGCTTGCAGTTCATCTACATTTAGTTAATTAATCACTATAAATTTTAATCAGTGAAGTTTGAGGAATTTTCATTTTTATCGAAATTCAATTATTTTAAGATTTATTTACTGTTTTCATCCATTTCAGTTAGCTTTTTGGTCTTTATAACTTTAATTTCTCCAAAACCAGAAGTAACCACTTCTCTAATTTTCTGTGCTATTTTATTTCCAATCCCTTCAATCTTTTTTAGCTCACTTTCTGAAGCATTTACAACTCCTTCAACTGATTTAAATTCTTCAAGAAGCTTTTTAGCAGTTACAGGCCCAATATTTGGCAATGATTCCACAATGTAGAGCTGCTGTTCATATAGAGTAAGTGGTTTTTTCTCTGTACGAATCTGAATATCAGAACGCTCCTGGAGCTGTTCTCTTATAGCAATTCTTGTTATCATTGCTGCTGTATCTTCTTCAGACCTTGTTGGAATTATTGGAATATTAAAATCTACAGCAAGTGAAGCCAGGGCACCCCGAATAGCATTGGGATGAATTAATGAAGAATAAAGGTCTTCTCCTTCTAATATTATGATCGGATTTCTAAAGTTTTCTGCAAGTTCTTTAGCCTGTTTATAGAGCCTTTTATCGATAATTGAGCTGATAAAATCTTTTGTAGTTTTTCTTTCAATTCCTACAGAATTACTTACCTGGTAATCTGCAACAGCAAGGCTTTGAACTTTAATGTCGTTGTTTAATTTATCCAGTTCCCTTAAAACCCGGGAATTACCTTCCCTGGAATCAGCATAAATTAGGGGTCTAATTTCTTCGGCAGTTTCGCCTTCTCTTGGAATGACTTTAACAATTTCTTTAGGCGCAATATTTCTTTTAACCCTCTTTGAGAGCTGTTTTTTCATGCTGCGTTCTTTGTTGATGCTTGCCCAGTAATAAGCTTCATCACGTGTTCCTTTGGTGATTAAAATATACATTCGGCCCTGTGATTTCCTCCCTGTCCTTCCCCGGCGCTGTATCATTCTGATTTCTGATGGAACTGGTTCATAGAGAATTACAAGGTCCACCGAAGGGATATCAATACCTTCTTCAGCCACGCTTGTGGAGATTAAAACATCGTAAGTACCATTTTTAAAGGCTTTAATTACTTCTTTTTGTTTTTTCTGGGTTAATCCTTTAGTTCCTTCTTTTGAGGCCTGCCCGAAGAACCTTATGGCATTTATATCATTTTCAAGGCACTCTTCGTAAATTCTATCAACGGTATCTCTAAACTGGGTAAATACAATTATCCTGGAGCCTTTATTATCTTTAAGTTCCTTTTTGAGAATACCCGCTAATTTTGCAAGTTTAGGGTGTTCAACTTCATGATCGTGAGCTATTTTAGTAAGGCTGATTGCTTTTTTAAAGTTTTCATCCATTAAAAGACTTTTAGCTGCTTTTGTCTTTTTTTTGCGCAGCCTTTCAAAGTATTTGTTTAAAGTACGTATTCCCTGGGTTTCAAGGAGCTCCAGGGCGTGCATTGCATTAATAACGGCTGTAAGTGTGGATACAGCAATATAACATTTTTTTGGTGGATTACTACTTCTGGCTATTCTGTTTTGAGCGGCGCCCTTGGCCTTTAAAACATCTTTTTTGTTCATGTTAACGGTTTTTATTACACCGACTCTTTTTAGAGTTTCAAACCGGGCCTTTAGTGTAGCTTCAATGTATGATTTAATCTCTTTAAGCTCTTCATTGAGCTCGAGCTTGATCCATTTAACTTCAACAGGGTTAAAATAAGGGACTACATCAGCGTCTTCTTCGCTTTTAATGATAACGTCGTTTATAAATAAATTGTCGCACACTTCGTTAATTTTTTCTTCACCAGAGCCTGGAGAAGCTGTAAGCCCTAATATAAGTGGATTATCACTTTCCTGCTGGTATTTTGAAGCTAAATAAACATAAGAATAAGATCCCACTCCTCTGTGGCATTCGTCAAAAACAATGAGTGAAACATCCTTTAAACTGTATCTTGAGGATATTAAGTCTGATTCGATGGTCTGGGGAGTTGCGCAAATGATTTGATATTCATCCCATCTTTTAGCTCTTTCTTCTGGTTTAATATCACCAGTTAGGGATGTTACAGAAGTGGCCATGAATTCTCTAAAGCTTTCTTCGTGTTGAACCACCAGGGGTTTACTTGGCGCTAAAATCAGGACTTTAGAATTCTCGTGTTTTTTGATCCTTTCTGCTGCTACTAAAACGGCTACTATTGTTTTTCCAAGTGCAGTAGGCGCTACTATCATGGTGTTTCCACTTTTGAGCACGTCTGCAGCTAAAATTTGCTGGTAAAGCCGTGATTCAATTTTTTGATCCTTGATTAGAGGCTGTTTAATCCACTTTTCCATGTGGATATATTGGACATGATAGTATAAAAAGAATAAATTTATTCTTAATTTTCATTTAAATTTTTTTTATTACAAAAAATTGCGTGAAAAATTAATAATAAATAAATATTTTTACATGCTTAATAGAATTATAATTATTTTAATGATAAAAAGTGATTTAATGTTTGGAAATAAAGAAATTAATCTTGCAGGAGAACTAATTCAATCAATACTCGATAAAAATCCAGATGAAGCATTAATAAATTCTAAAAACCTTTTAGAGGAGCTATTTGGTAAAAAATTTAGTGATAATATAGAAAGTAATGGTATTCTTAGATATAATTCACTTAAAGGTTCAGAAGATAGCATTAAATACTGGGGATTATTATATGATGGCGCATCTTCAAGTGGAGTTTATGAAAACTTTTCTTTGGTTACCTTTCCAGATAATCAGGATCCATCAGAGAAGGTCTTATTATGTTTTGGGATTGGAACTGGAGGAATTACAGATGATGCAAAACTATTAAGCTTACCTGGGGTTAAGAGATCCGTTAAATCTTTATTAAGATTTTTAGATAACCACTCTTGGTTAACTAATAATACAAGATTTTTTGTAAAAGATGATTTGGCAGATGAATCGACTGACTTTCCAAAAGAAATAATTAAAGAATTAAATTCTTTTTCAGAATATGATTCTCTATGGAATATAATATGGTAAATATCTGCCTTCTGCTTGTGTAATAGAAAATAATTCTAATTCTGCTGAGGCATTTTTGAGCCAAATTTTACTCTATGGAAAATTTAGAGATTGGTATATGAAAAAAAAATATAAGAAAATACTTGATGATCAACTTCTACCAGAATTAATGGATATTTGGAGAACATACCCAAATGAAGAAGAAATAATTAAACATATCACCTCGAGGAAATATATTATATTACAAGGCCCTCCAGGAACTGGTAAAACACATTTAACTGAGGAAATAGCTAATAAATTAAAAGAAAAAGAATTAATCGACAATTTTGAAACAATACAATTTCATAGTTCATATATGTATGAAGACTTTGTAGAAGGAATTATACCTAATACCAATAATGCTAATTTATCCTTTATTGATAATGTTGGACCTTTAAAAAGAACTATTGAAAAAGCCCAATCAGGAAATGGTTATTTATTAGTCGTAGACGAGATAAATAGGGGAGATATATCTAAAAT
>JAEYSH010000204.1 GCA_023434825.1 Methanobacteriota archaeon
GATTAAAAGTATATCGGTGGGTTTTTTAATGAATGATGATTTTTGTGACGCCTGCACATCGCCATGCCATTTTGTAACAGTTAAATCAAACTGATTACACCAGAATTCAACTCGATTATAAGTATCATTAATAAGAGCTTTAAGTGGAGATACAAAAAGCACGTTCATAGGTTCTAAATTATTTTTAAGAATATCATCAAAAACGGGTATTAAAACGGATTCTGTTTTGCCGGAAGCAGTTGGGGCTATTACCAGCATGTCCTTTTTATCCCTAAAACGAGGTATTGTGGATTTCTGGATATCTGTTAAATCTTTCCATTTCATACGGTTTGCTATAAACCTCTGAAGTCTGGGATCTAAAGTATTGAAAACGTGGGTTATTCTACCACTCTTCCTCTACTTCTCTTTCTTCAAATATCTTTAAAATAGCTTTATCAGAATCTAATTCCTTGGGATTTTGTTGAATAGTATCTAATACGGATAAAAATGTCCTTACAAATTCTCTTGGAGTGGTTTTACCTTCGGTTAAGATTGCATTATTTTCATGTATATCTACAAGGTCTTCAATAATAGAATTAATTCGAGAATCTGCATCCCATTTGTAAACTTTAGCATGCATTTCTACTATTTTAGATGCTAATTCTTTTAATTCTTCTTTTTTAAATCCTTCAAGTCTCATTATTGGTTTTCTGAGGTCTTTATGATATGTATCCAATGCATCTTTTATCCGGTCATATAATGCCTGATAAGAAGGCACTCCTCTCTTTTGATCTTCAAAGAAGTTGTTTGTTCCTGCAAAAACAAATAACGTACTTTCAAAGTTCCCTATATTACATTCGTCAAATATAAACCGGATATAATCATACGCACCATCTCTTAGCTTGCTCATTTGAAGAGAACGGATATATTCAATTTCATCTACTAAAATAAGTAATCCACTGTAGCCGAGGGATCTTAAAAATGCTGAAAGTGCTTCTAGGAATGTGAATGCATTTTCTTTGGTTACATCGCCTTTAACACCGAATTTTTTCTTAACTACAAATGGAATATTAGAATCTCCACGAAGCCATGCTTGAGCATAATTAGCAGTTTCAATATCTCCAGAAATTAAAGCGTCATGGTACTTTTCTATGGCAATTGCAAATGAATTAGCGTATTTACGAGTTTCTTCAAGGTCTTGAATCATATTTTCACGTACAATGGCATTCTGTCTATCAATATCATCGGTTTCTTCCATTGCAACCATGCGGAGTCCAGTAAGCCACCTTTCAATAATGTGTTCTAATGAAGTCCCTGTTTTACACCTTAAAGTCTGAACTATGTTCTTGTATACCTCTTCAAATTTATAGAAAGGAATATCACGGGTTATGGTTATTTTAGAAACTACAAAGTTATCTTTAAAAGCAATTTCCTCAATTATCTTTAAAAAGAATGATTTACCTCCACCGTAATCTCCTTCAAGAAATTTTGTTGCAGATTTACCACTCTTTATTTTTTCAAATAAGTGTTTCATCTCCTCTATTTCAAGTTCCCTTCCAACACAAATTTCTGAAGTTCCCTTTGGCGGTACGTTACCTTCTCTTAAAGCGTGAATAATATCTTCATAGTTTTCCAATTTAATACCCCTCTAAATTAATTTTATATATCCAAATCTATTTGAGTTGCCTCTGGGGCTGTATAACTTAACCAGATTATCTGGATTTGTTGACGGGCTGTGCTTGAACCCTAACTTCCAGACATTCTGCGAATAATATTCAAGGAGGTCTTCATAGCTTTTAGAAACACCATATAAATTTACAAATTTATGTAAAAGCTTAATAAACTCCTTTATTTCGATTTGATTAGATTCTCCCGCGTTTTTAACCATTTCATAGACACTTTTAATTGAATTATTTAAAAAAATGTCCATTGTAAATGAAATTTTTTCAAAATAACATGGAAAAGTCTTAGTTGAATTCATTTGGCGAACAATGTAATTAAAATCATCCTCTGGAATTTCCATAAATTCCAATTTAAAAGGATAAGGCAAATTTTCTTTGTCCTTTATAAACTTAAGATTGTCTGCTATGTCTTTTACGGGTATTGGTTCGGTGAAATATTTTATTCCCTTTAATTTCACTTTTCTTTCAGATTTAAATACACCTAAAAGATATTCTGGATCATCAAAGGTATTTTCTACAGGGCCGTAGCCTATAAATGAAATACTTCTTTCATTTGAAAGAGGAATTAAAAATAATATCTTATCTTGAGCTTTAATAGATTTTATGTTATTATATCCTTCATTTTTGATACCTAAGACTTTATGCTCATCAATACTGCTTAAATATTCTTCATCTATTCTATAAATCCAGTATTTTGAACCTTCTGTGGTTGATGATAATTTTTGCTGCATGAATGAATACCGCCATAAAATTGACATTCACTTTTTAAATAAGAAGATATAAGATAGAAATGTAAAGTAATTAATAAAAATATCTCAATGCATTAATTAATAAACTTTTCTTTAAGAGCTTAGAAAATAATAAATTGAATATAGGTATATCGAAAAATAAGAGGGTATAATGAGTTATTTAATATGTGATACTTGTAATGATGTTTATAAATTACAGGATACCGAATCACCAGAGCAGTTTGATACATGCCTTTGCGGTGGAAATTTTGAATATTTTGAAACCTTACGGGATTTTGTAGATCAATTTTATAATTTAACTAATTTTGGTGATCATGAAGGGAATTTGCTCATTAAAAAAGGTTATAAACGGCTTGAAAGCAAAAATAGGGATCTTAAAGAGGAGTACTCTAAATTAAAAGACATTAATTTGGAACTTAAGGGTGAAATTAGAGAACTTAAAGAATTCCATGAAAAATTGAGGGACATCAATGCTGAAGTTGAAGATGAAAATGTGGAATTAAAGGATGAAATAACTTCAGTTAAAGACAGGTATTCGAAACTGGAAAGTGAAAACGCCAGTTTAATTGTAAATTATGAAGAAACGCAAGAACAGCTTTCTAAATTAAAAGATAATGATAGTGGATTGGAAATAGAAAATTCGAATGTAATTGAGAAAACTAAAAATGATTCCTTGTTTTCTAATAATTTAAAGTTAAAAGATAATGATTCAAATAAATTGAATAGCTCTGATTCCAGGTTAAAGCAAAAATTAAAGAAATTAGAAGAAGAAAATGCGGAATTGAAAAAGGAATTGAATCATACATCGTTTAAATTGGGAAATTTAAGGCAGTATAATCGTGGATTAGAATCTAAAAATAATGAGTTAAAACAGGATAGCATGAGGCTACAAGAAATTGAACACGATTATAATGATCTAAACCTCAAATACAAAGAATTAGAAGGGCAAAATCAGAAATTAATTGAGCATAGTAACAATATTGAAGAACGCTTTAATTTAAGCAAAGAAAACAATAGATTAAAAGAAATAGAAAATGATTTTAAAGATTTAAGTCAAAAATACAAGGATTTAGAGAAATATAATGAAAAGCTCTTAAATAAAGATTCTGA
>JAEYSH010000229.1 GCA_023434825.1 Methanobacteriota archaeon
CTTCATCTATAACTGAAGATTTAAGAACAGAAAAGCCTGTATACAAAGATCATTTAGATTTCAATGTAATCTGGCGTGATGAAGGAGATAATTTTGCAAGAAATATGAATAGGTTTGATGAAATTACAGAATCTATAAAAATAATCAGACAGTGCATAAATAATCTTCCTGAAGGAAAAGTTAGAACTAAAGTGGATATACCTGCTGGATACGCTGATAACAGAAATGAAGCTCCAAGGGGCGAAGTTGCCTATATGATTGAAACTAACGGTAATTTAATTAAAAACATTTCTATAAGGACTCCAAGTATAATGAACATTGATGCATGTGCTAGATACATGTTTAAAGATGTTGCAACAGTTGCTGATGCTGTAGCAACTTATGCAAGTGTTGATCCATGCATAGCTTGTACTGAGAGAGTTACAATAATAGATGAAGAATCAGGTAAGATTCATGAAGTTGATGGATTACAGAATATTAAAAAAATTAATTTGAAATAAATTCACATAAACATATAAAAAACATTAAAGATGGTGTTATGTCTTCAGTAATATGGTATTTATACGAATTTGCAAGAAAAGGATGGATTGAAAACTTTGCAGGTGCTGCAACAAATCCAGAAATAGTTGAATCGCCAGATAGGTTCAGAGATTTCCCTGAAGTTATTAGAGAACTATGTATTGCATGTGGTGCGTGTACTGCAGCTTGTCCATCTCCGGCAGCTATTAAACTTGTAAGAACCAAGGATAAAGATGCTGAAAATGGAGAAGGAATGACTTATCCAATAATCAACACTGATGCATGCATAAGATGTGGATTCTGTGCAGAAGTATGCCCAACAGACCCTAAAACATTAAGAACCGGCGAAAGTCATTTGATCAGGGAAGAATTTACCATATTACCTGCAGAAAAAATGTTTGTAATTGATGATTATCTCTGCATTCGATGTAAAAAATGTATGAAATCATGTAAAGTTGATGGTGCCATTGTAGAAGAAGATGGAAAAGTGATGGTAGATCAATCCAAATGTATTGCATGTGGTGACTGTGCCAAAACCTGTCCAGTTAAGGGTGCTATTAAAGGAATTTATATATCCAATGTAGAAGGGCAAAAAGAAGTTATTAATACAGTTGTCCATGCATTAGAAGACTTTATTGAATCAAGGCAGGATGAATTAAAGAATGTGCCTCCAGAACAGGTTGTTAAATTTGAATTTCCAGCTGATGAAATATTAAAACAAGCCAGAGAAGTTCTGGGTGATGAAGATATCGTTAGAGATATTATTGAAAGAGTTACAGATAGACTTAAACTTAGAATTATTACCTGGGACGATTCAAAATGTAATAGCTGTCGTTTATGTGTTGATGAATGTCCTTCAGGTGCAATAACTTATGATAAAGAAAGTGGAGTCCAGAGAGATTCTAAAAAATGTCTTAGATGTACAACATGTTATCAGACATGTCCATTTGGTGTTGCAGGATCTTATGTTGCAAGATTCTTACTAACTGAAACAGAATTAAAAGAAAATGAAATTCTTATTACAGTTAAACCAGCACAATTACCAGTGAGGGGCTGATATTATTCCAACCACTAAATCTGATAAAAAATCCTACAAACCGATTAGAGAAGTAGAAGTAGCTTATGAAATAGATAGATCTAAATGTGAAGTGTGTAAAGAAAGGCCGTGCCTTCAATCATGTCCAGTGGAAGCTGTACATGAAGTTCCACCAAATAAAAATATTGAGATAGATGATAAATGTTTTGGCTGTGTACTTTGCAGAGAAGCTTGTCCATATGATGCCATTAAAATGGAAACAACATTATCCCAGCCAGTTAGAGAAAATGTACCAAACATTAATCCAAAACTATGCAGAAGATGTGGAGCTTGTGTAGATGCATGTAGAACTGGCGCTATTCAATTAGTATCTTCAGGTCACGAAGAAGCTCATAGTGAAATTGATGAAGAAAAATGTGTTAAATGTGGCTACTGTTCTCGAGTATGTCCTACTGAAGCTATAAAATTTGGAGAAATTTTACCAAGGTCTGTTGTCGGTGGAAAAGCTGTTGTAGTTGATCAAAAGAACTGTATTGGCTGTATGACTTGTACAAGAATTTGCCCGTCTAAAGGAGCAATTAATGTGGGTAGTGTAAGTAAAATACCATTCATTGATCCATCTTATTGTGCAAGATGTGAAGAATGCATGGATGTCTGCCCATCAGCAGCAATTAAGTATTCATCAAGGAAAAGAGCCTACCAGAATTTTGGTAAGATTAAAACAATGGAAATAGTGTCAGAACTTTTGGAAAAAGAAACAAAGAAACTTGCAAGTGACGCTGGTAAAATTGATAATATTTTAAATAAAATTTCTGTTGATATTAGTTATGGATATACTGATGATGAATTTGAAATTGATGTAACTAACAGGATAAAAGAGGATATTGAATTTATAGTAGATGGAGACTTGAATATTGATGATATAAAAGATATAATTGAGGCTACATCTCCTAAAAGAACTTCAACAGTTATTGAAGAAAACTGTATAGGATGTTCTGCTTGTATTAATGTTTGTCCAACAAATACAATTGAACTTGAAATGCCTTCTCCAGTACATATTGGGGATGAATGTGTTTACTGTGGAAAATGTGTAGACGCTTGTCCTTTTGAAGCTATTTCCTTAAAAGAGGAATATTTTGAAGCTCGGGAAGATAAAATATTCTATATCAGAGAAAGTTTAGAGGGTCCAAGAACTGGTGAAGTTATTGTTGATAGTGACGCTTGTCAGGTATGTGGTGTTTGTGTAAATAAATGCCCTGTAGATGCAATGGCTGTAGACGATGATAGAGTAATTGTAGATGCAGAAAAATGCATATTATGCGGTGCATGTGAATCAAGATGCCCTCTAAATGCAGTGAAATTAAAAATTTAATTTAATTTAATTATTTTTTGAAGGAGGAAATAAATTGGGCAAAAAAGTTTTTATTTCTGACTGTGAAGGCCCGATATCAATTAATGATAACGCTTTTGAACTTGCAGGTCATTATATCGACGAAGGAGAAGAATTTTTTACTATTTTAAGTAAATATGATGATATATTAGTCGATGAAGTCAAAAGAAAAGGTTATTATGCTGGCAGTACTTTAAAATTAATAGTTCCATTTTTAAAGGCTTATGGTGCTACAAATAATGAAATAGTAAAATATTCTGAGGAAAATGTTCTTTTAATTCCCGGTGCTGGAGAAACTTTACAATTTGTAAAGGATATCATGCCTTCATTTATTGTTAGTACAAGTTACAGCCAATATATTCAAGCTCTATGTAATTTAACAGGCTTTTCATTTGAAAATACATATTCAACAGGCCTTGATATAGATGGGTTTTCAATTACTGATGAAGATAAGCAAAAGTTGATGGAATATAGAAAAATCATAATGGATGATCCTGATTTTGAAGTTATTGATAAAATATTCTGGGAAGACATTTTGAAGTTAGAAATTCATGAAATCATGAAAAATGTGAACCCTGTAGGCGGCGAAGGGAAAAAAGAAGCCGTTATTGACATTATAAATAAATTTGGATTTGAAAAGTCAGATATAATGTACGTAGGAGATAGTATAACTGACGTTGAACCTTTGAGATTTGCAAAGGAACATGGTGGACTTGCAATTTCCTTTAATGGCAATGAATTTGCTATAAGAGCGGCAGAAATTGCAATTATGGCTGATAATACTGTTATAACATCAATTATCGCTGATTTATTTAATAAATCTGGTAAAAATGAAGTTATTAAATTCATTAAACATTATATGGATAACTCAAAAGAGGCAATTGAGAAATTTGATATAAATGCTGAACTTAAAGAATCAATAAAGCATGTTATTTTCCCTAAAATAGCTTTAATCAATGATGATAATTTTGAAAACATTGTTAATGAAAGTAAAACCTTCCGTAATATTGTAAGGGGAGAATCAATAGGAGCATTAGGTTGATAAAATGATTAAAATAGAAGATACATATTGCGAAGCTTTTGATGGAGTTTGCTGTAGATTGATTGTAACAGCAGATGATAAAGAAATACTTCAAAGGGCAGCTTATGATGCTACTTCAACTCCGGGAACAGTTATAGGGCGTGTAGAAGGAGGAATTGAAGCATGGCTGAATGCTGATGAAACTCCAGATAATAGGGAAGGAGCAATTTTACAGTTCTGGTATAATACAGAAGATATAGAAAAGTTCATGACAGAATTATCCTACAGAATTCGGCAAGATATTCTTGTAAAACCATTTACTTCAGTATTCGATGCTTCAAAAGAAGCTGTTGGAAAAATGGACATGATGAAAAATGTTGGTCACTGTGGCGACGGATATGAATGGAAAGAAGAACTTTATGACCGCGAAATGATTATTGTCCCTATAGCAATCCCTGATTTTAAAATTGAAAGTAATGTTGGATATATGAAAGGAATAATGGGTGCTAATTTCTGGTATATGTGCAGTACTAAAGAAGCTGTAATTGAAGCTGGAAAAAAATCACTTGAAGCTATTGGTGAAGTGGAAGGAGCAATTACTCCTTTTGATATTTGTTCTGCAGCCTCAAAACCTGAAACAAATTATCCATGGATAGGACCAACTACTAATCATCCATACTGTCCTTCTCTTAAAAAAACACTTGCTGAAGAATCAAAGGTTCCAGAAAATGTTAAATATATTCCTGAAATCGTCATAAATGGGCTCAATTTAGATATAACAAAAAAAGCTATGAAATCAGGAATTGATGCAGTAATGGAAGTTGATGGTGTTTTAAAAGTATCCGCCGGAAATTATGGCGGGCAATTAGGCGATTACAAGATTTATTTAAATGATTTATAAGGGTATTAAATGAAAAAACTGGATGTTATTGGGTTTGGAGCATTAAATGTTGACAAACTGTATAATGTAAATAAAATTGCATGTGAAGATGAAGAAGCATTTATAACAGATTTTAATCAATTTTGTGGTGGATCTGCAGCCAATACAATTATTGGCCTTTCTAGACTCGAAATAAAAACTGGATTTGTTGGTAAAGTAGCAGCGGATGCAGATGGAAATCTTCTATCCCGGAATCTTGAAAAAGAAGGAGTAAATACTGAGGGAATAATATTTAGTCCTGAAGGAAGAAGTGGAAATGTCATTGGATTCGTAGATAACGAAGGACAAAGGGCATTGTATGTAGATCCTGGAGTTAATGATTTAATTGAGGATGGAGAAGTCAAAATAGATTATATAAACAATTCAAAGATATTACATTTAACTTCATTTGTTGGAGATTCATTTAAGGCTCAGGAAAAAGTTTTAAAAGAAATTGATGACGATGTAATTGTCAGTCTTGATCCTGGAAGGATTTATGCTGAAAGAGGATTCAAATATCTTAAAAATATTTTAAATAGAACAAATATTATTCTTATTAATGAAGAAGAATTAAAACATTTAACTGAGGACAAATATAAAACATTTAAAGAGGGAGCAGATTTATTATTGGAATTAGGTATAAGTGATGTGGTAATAAAAAGGGGAAATAAAGGAGCTTATGTAGCAAACAGAAATCAAGTTCACGATTTAAAACCTAATGAAGTTAAATGCATTGACACAACAGGTGCTGGAGACGCATTTAATGCTGGATTTTTATATGGAATCCTGAAAAATAAAAATATAAGTGAATCTGGCCAGATAGGGAATTATGTAGCTTCTTGCTGTATACAGGAGTATGGAGCAATTAAAGGATTACCCGATAATTTAAACTAAAAATAATATCACTGTTTAAAGGTGTGATTATGGATATAACATTTAAAAAGGACAAAAAAGTGCTAAAGGACGAAGTCATACGCAAATCAATGGATTTGGAAGACAATGAATATAAACCAGAAATTGAAGAATGTGAATTAGAAGGAAAATTTATCACTATTTCTCCAAAATGTGTAA
This sequence comes from Methanobacteriota archaeon, assembly GCA_023434825.1. GTDB lineage: Archaea > Methanobacteriota > Methanobacteria > Methanobacteriales > Methanobacteriaceae > Methanobacterium_D. Next base: position 5,957 of record JAEYSH010000229.1, read on the forward strand.
GATGTAATTTGTGTGCTGAAGAATGTCCAGTAGGTGCTATATCTGACGCTAAAGCTAGTAGGCAAGCAAAAGTACTTGAAAATTGTGTTAAATGTGAAATTTGTGCGCAAACTTGTCCTGTTAACAGCGTACATGTATTAGAAAGTACATCTTTTGTTAATGAAGAAGATGTTAAATATCATTTAAGGGATCTTAAAATACCTCATCGAACTTTAAGGATGAAAAATATCAATGTAGATGCAGAAAAATGTGATGCATGCGAAACATGTGTTAAATTCTGCCCTACTGAAGCCATTAAAGTTAAAGGAGATACAGCAGTAGTAGATACAGATGCATGCGTCGGATGTGGTGCATGTGCTAATGTATGTCCTGAAGGTGCAGTAAAGCTTGAAAGGGATTTAGGACCAGTAATTAAGACGAAAAATCTGGCAATAGATAGGGAAGCATGTGTTTCCTGCCAGGTATGTGAAGAGAACTGTCCTGTTGAAGCAATTAAGCTGGAAAATGATGAGATTGTATTTAGAGAAGATAAATGTATTTTATGTGAAGTTTGTTCAAATAAATGTCCTGTTGGTGCATTAAAACTTGAGAGGTTGTCCAATGAAAGTTAAGGAAATTATGGATAAGGAATATATATACGTATCTCCGGATCAAGACATTGTAGAAGTATCTTTAATGATGGAAAAGAAGAGAAAGTTTACTACGCCTGTTGTAGATAATGAAAAATGTTTAATAGGTTGGATAACTTCTCTTGATGTCGCTAGAGGGTTTAGAGAAGGTCATAAGAAAGTATCTGATATAATGCACTCTAAGGATGATATAGTCCATGTCCATGAAAATGATCCAGCAAGATTAGCAGTTTTAGAAGCTTCAAAGCATAAATTAGTAAGTATACCTGTTCTTGATGATAATGATATTGTTGTTGGGGTTATCAGGACATTTGATATTGTTGAAACACTTTCACATCTATATGAAATCAAAGTTTATAAGATATTTGAAGCTATGGCTGAAGAACTTAAAGGAGTAAGCTGGGAAGAGCTTATGGAAGCTGCAGCAATAATTACAAGAAGAAGAACAGGTAAAAGGATTAAACCGGAGGAATATGAGAAAAATATTAGGGAATCTACCTTTGGTGAGGCAATCTGGGCAACTGGTGGACTTGAAAAATTTTTCGTTGGCCTTATAGCTATTGGTGAGCTTGTTATTGCAAGAAAAGTAGCTAGAGCTAGAAAATAATATTTTATTTTTACTTATTTTTTATATTTAACAGAAGTTTCTTTTTTACTTTTAGCTTTTTTATACATAAATTATTTAATTTAATAGTTATTTTCAAGCTGAACATTCAAAAATCTATTAAAAGTGTCTTTTTTATCATTAAAGGTTAATATATCTATATTCTATTAATATAAAGACATAATAATAATTTTCAATATTGATAAAATTAAAGTATAATAAAATACTATAATATATTATTTATTTAATAACTTGCTAGGGGTATAATGAAAAAAGAAAAAAAAATTGTTACTTCGGTAACCATTGATCCCAACATGAAAAAAAAAGCTGATGAACTTCATATAAATTACAGTGAAGCATTTGAAAAAGGTCTAAAAATTTTATTTGAGCTTAGAGAAACAGAAGATGAGAGGAAAAAGGAAATTGATGAACAGAGAAAAAAAGTAATGGAATTAAAAGCTCAGATGAAATTTGGCGAGGATTTATCAAAATCAATTAAAGAAATAAAAAAGGAATACAGTGAATATATGAAACAAGGTGAAGATATTGATAATAATGAGTATATGAGGGAGTTAATAAAACTTAAGGCTATGGAACTCGATATTCCTGATAAGGTTCTTAAACATTTATTTAAGAATATTATAATAGGAAAAACATCTAAAACAGAAATAGAAAAAATTAAGAAGTATGATGTTAGTTTAATAGCTGAAAATATTCCTTAAATTTAAATTGTTAATCAATAGCTTGGCTAATGGGAAATATAATTTCAAAGGTAGTCCCATTATTATTAAATATATTAATTTTTCCACTTATTTGATTTACAAGCGTATTTACTATTAAAAATCCTAAAGTTCCATTATCTTCTAGATTTTTATCTTCTGGAATTCCAATACCATTATCTGCCACTTTAAGAGTTATTTTTTCCCCATCAGAATACAAATCAATATTTATTTTCCATTTAACTTCCATTATACGTCCACTATTCTCAAAAATAGATTTAGATGGTTCTAAAAGTTCATCATTTAGAATATAGTTTGATTTTATAGGAAATGCATATTTAATTGAATTTGTAATTAATTCATTTATTATTAATCCACATGGAATTGCTGTATCTAAATCCAAAAATGAATCATCTCCATTTATTTCCAATTTAATGTTCTTTGTATCAAATGAATTAAAAAGATGTAATGAAATATCTTTAATATACTCTTTAAGGTTAATTTTGGTGAAATCTTTAGAACCATATAATTTTTCATGAACAATGGCCATGGATTTAACTCTATCCTGACTTTCCTTCAATATGCTGATACTATTCTTGTCTTTAACATACATTGATTGAAGTCCAAGTAAACTAGAAATTATTTGCATGTTGTTTTTTATTCTGTGATGAATTTCTTTTAAAAGAATTTCTTTTTCTTTTAGAGATTTTTTTAGTATTTTTCCTGATTTTTTAAGTTCAGTTACATCTCTCCACGTTATTGCTAATCCATCTCCTAACTTTACAGCTCTTATATCATATGCGTTTGATAATTTTCTTTCACCCTGCATATTTTCATAAATTAATGATTCTTCTACCAGAGATTCACCAGTTTCCACTACTTTTATATATTCATTTAATATTTCAGATGATTTAAGTTCAGGAAATATCTTTAAAATGTTATAACCAACCTGTTCACCATATGCCTTCTGATTTAATCTACAACCAACTTCATTAATATATTCAAATTTAAAATCAATGATTTTATTATTTTTTCTAATAGCTGATAAAATTGCAAATGCATCAAGTAACGTCTCTAAAGAAATTCTAAATTTTCTTTCGCTTTCCATTAACGCTCTTTCTACTTCTTTGTGTTCATTAATATCAATAATTGAAATTTTAAACAGGTTATCAATTGAATTATATATTACTTCTAATTCTGCCCAGAATTCTTTCCCATTTTTAATTAATTTAAGCTCTTTTACTTGCTTTAAATTAGTTATAATTGTATTATTTAGCATACTTTCATATTTCTGGTAAAATAATGGAACAACAAATTTTTTTAGCTCATTTTTAATTATCGCTGATCTTGGATGGCCTAATAACTCTGAGCCTTTAGAATTAACATTTAAAATTAAACCCTTTTTGTCTAAAATGAAATATCCTGCTGGAGTTAGATTATAAAAATCGTTATCCATGTTTAAATCTTCATCGTTTAGATGTGTATTATTTTCAAATGAAAATCGATTATATAAATTGCTTTCTTGAGGATTATATGAGTTAATATGCAGTGTGGAAATATTTTCATTATATTTTAGATTCTTTTTTGATTTTTTATGCTTATTATTACTGATTTCATTTTTTATTTCATCACTACCTGTTTTAATTCATTATTTTATTCCAAAAATAATTTGAATTTCAGAAAAATTATTTTTATCAAACCCAATGGAACCTTGATGTTGTTTAACTAATGTATTGATTAATTTAAAGCTTGAATTATTAGATTCCATTATTTTTGAATAATTAACTAAGTCATCGTTAATTTTGAGGATAAAACTATTGTTAAATAATTGAAAATCGATTTTTATGCATTTTTTCTTGTTTAAAAAAAGATTATTTATTGAAACTTTTAAAATTTCAATTAATATTAATCCATATGAAAGTGAAGTTTCTAAATCCAGCATAACCTTATCAACGTTTAAATTAATATCTAATGACTCATCTAAACTATTTGAGAATATTAAATCATCAACTAAACTTTCAACATATTGAGCAAAATCAACAAATGTAATTTCTTCTTTTAATGTTTCTAATTTGTTTTTGTAGGTTTGATTTTGGGATTTATTATTTTTATGTTCTATATTTCCTAAAATTTCACTGGATTCTGATTTAATCAAATTATGGACCTCATTAAAATTATTTTGAAGTTGATTGCTAATTTCCTCAAGAAGTATTTCTTTTTGAATTAGAGATTCCATAACTTTTTCCTGTTCGTATTTATGGTGAGATATGATATTGAATATTCCTAAATGTTTAAAATCTGCATCGTCATCATAAATTCGTTTAATTTCTAATTCTATGGGTAAATCACTACCATCTTTACATCTCAAAATCAATTCTTTTCTTTGAATACCTGTTTCTTTATAATATTTCCACTTTTCTTTAAATTCCAGACTATCAGCAGATAATAAGAATTCTGTAAAATTATGGCCTATCACTTCTTCTAATGAATAACCAAGAACATTAACCCATGTTTGATTAACATCTATTATGTAACCGTCTTCATCCAGTAATTGATAAGCTAAAGGGGATTTGTAGTACATTAATCTGAATTTTTTTTCTTTTTCTTTAATTTTAAGCTCCATTTTGTGTTTATGAAGAGCTATTTCTATTGCATACCTTATTTCCTTTTCATTAAAAGGTTTTAGTATATATGCATGAGGCTCAGTAAACTTAGCATTTTGAAGGGTTTCATAGTCTCCATATGCTGTAAGATAAATTATAGGGATATCTAAAAATTTTTTTATTTCTTTAGATGCTTCTATACCATTAATTTTTCCTGCTAGCATTATATCCATTAAAATTAAATTAGGTTTAGTAGTCTTTGAGACTTCAATAGCTTCTTCGCCTGATGATAATGGTGTTAATATATCATAGTTACAATCTTTTAAATTATTTTTAAGTTCCATTGCAGTTAAACACTCATCTTCTACAATTAAAATTTTTGGATTATTAAAATCAGAATTATAATTCTCCATGTGTTTATTTTATTGATGATTATATTTAATACTTTTCAAAAATTTAATAATATTATATAATGGATAAATTGTATTGTCATCTAAAATTAAATATTATTTAAAAAATCTAAAGAATTCAAAAATAAATAAAAAAATAAAAAAGGGATATTTTTACGTGTTTTTATTTTCGTGGTACAATGAGCCCAGCAAGAAGCATTAAAACAGCCATTGCCATTAAACCAATAGGAACACCAGTTTCTTGGAGAGGAATAGTTTCACCAGCAGCGAAAACTTCTTCTAAAATTGGTTCAACAGCTCCATTTTCTTCACCACCAGCAGCTCCATTTTCTCCGCCATTTGTAGGGGTTACTCCAGGATCAAGTCCTGCATCCCAAGTCAAGTCTACTTCTCCAGATATTAGTTCTATAGGTCCAGCAATACCAGTAGCATTTGCATTGCTGTCTATTGCAGGATTAGTACCAACATTTTGTAGTGTAAAGATCCATGGGGGAATTCTATCTGGAAGTACAAACTGTAACCAGTAAATACCGGGTACCAGATTTGTGAACATGTAATCTCCATTTATATCAGTAACTGTTGAATAAATGGTTTTTACTAATGGCGCTGTAGCATTACCTGTCCATAAGTTAACGATTACTCCAGAAACACCTGGTTCTGTAGGATCTTGAATACCATTTCGGTTTATATCATCCCAAACCCTATTACCAACTGCTGCAAGCTTATAAAGGCCAACATCCCAGTCTAGCTGAGCATCGTTACATTTTAGACATATTGCACCTACGATCCCTCCAGCGTTAGCATCACTGTTTTTTGCACCATCATCTCCCTGGTATTGTGGGCTGAATATCCATTTTACAACGGAATTAGGAGCTATAAACTCTAACCAGTAAACACCACGTTTTAAATTCTCGAATATGTAATTACCTGATGCATTAGTTACTGTAGAATACTCTGTTTTTACTAAAGGACCATTTTCATTTCCTTTCCATAAATTTACAGTAACTCCAGCTAATCCTGGTTCATTAGGATCTTGAATACCGTTTGCGTTTAGATCATCCCAAACAAAATCTCCTATCGATGAATTGTCACAGTGTTTATTATTATCATCACAATCTCTGTCTTTGTTATCGTCATCGCACTGTTCATTATCATTGTTATTGTCTCTGGAATTGTCTCTGTCTTGATTATCGTCATCGCACTGTTCATTATCATTGTTATTGTCTCTGAAATTATTATTTAGGTTATTATCAGTGGCAATAGTATTCTCTTCTGATGTTACTTCATTATTTTGCAATTCTGACGCGTCTGTATCTACTGAATCATCAAATGTGGATTCTGCTGCTATAGCGGATCCCGCAATTGTGACTGTTAACATAAGCATCAGTAAAATCATTGCAATACTTCTTTGCATACGTTTTTGCATATTTTCACCTCCTTTAAGTCAGTATGCATTAATACTAATATAGTATTACTTATATATATTATTAACTATTATAAAGAAAGTAATAACATTTATATACCTAATAAATATTCCAGGAACAAAAAAAGTAAATAATGAAAAAAATAATGTATTTCTTTAGATAATGACCCTTGTTAAAAAAATAATTAATAAATTAAAAATCATAAACTAATTGAAAATGATTTTAAAGAATTAAAATCAAAATATTGAAACTAAAAGTAAATTAATAACGCAAAAAAAGATATACAGATATAACATAAAAAAATAATATAAATTAGTTTTAAACAATTTAAAATAGTATTTGTAGTTTAAAAAGCCTATAACTGATTAATGTATTTTATTTTTAAATTGTATAAATTTATATTATTTCAATAATGTACAGGTAATTAATCATGTGTGGAATTGTAGGAATTTATGGAAATAATATATCTAAAAAAATTGAAAAAATGCTTATTTCCATTAAACATAGAGGGCCCGATTCATCTGATTTATTCATTAAAAAAATTTTTGGAATGGGTCATAATTTACTTTCAATTGTGGGATGTGAAGGAACACAACCATTAATCCGTGATAATCTTGTTTTAGTATGTAATGGTGAAATATACAATTACCGTGAGCTTAAAAATGAATTTAATGAGGAATTTAGAACAGATTCTGATTGTGAAATAATATTAACTCTAATTAATAGATTTAATCAAGGTAATCTAAAGAAAGCCGTAGAAGAGACAATTAATTATTTAGATGGGGATTATGCTTTTGCAGTTTATGACGGGAAAAATTTTGCAGTTGTAAGGGATATTGTAGGTGTAAAACCTCTATATTTTGGAGAAATTAAAGAAGATAATACATTTGCTTTTGCATCAGAAAGAAAGGCTTTATGGAAAATAGGTATAAAAGATGTAAAAACTTTATCCCCAGATTCAATGATCTACAATAAAGAAATATTGAAATTAAAAAACAATTTGGAATCAAACATAAATTTAAAATTATCAAAGAATTCCAAATCTTATCATCTATTTAAAAGTGATTTAAGGGAGCAATTAAAGGTAAATCTAATTAAATCAGTGAAAAAAAGAGTTAAAGGACTTAATGAAGTTGGAATATTGTTTTCAGCAGGGGTTGATAGTACAATTTTAGCTAAAATAGTACAGGATCTAGGAATTAAAGTCACTCTTTATTGTATTGGGAATGAGAATTCTGTTGATATTAAATATGCAGAAGAAACTGCTCAAAAAATGAATCTTCCTCTTAAAACAAAAATAATTGATATAAAAGATGTTGAACATTATCTAATTCCAGTTCTTGAAGCAATTGAAGAATTTAATATTATGAAAATTGGTGTTGGAATGCCTGCATACATTGCATCAGAAATGGCTCATAAAGATAGTATAAAAGTGATGTTGTCTGGACAAGGTGCTGATGAGCTTTTCGGTGGATATAATCGTTATTTAAGAATTTATGAAGAAAAAGGAGAATTAGCACAGGACGATTTAAAAAAAGATATTTTAAATTTATATCATGTAAATTTACAGCGTGATGATGCTGTTACAATGGCTAATAGCGTTGAGTTAAGAGTTCCGTATCTTGATTTAGATATTATAAAAACGGCAATGAATACGCCTATGAAATATAAAATAAATGGAAAAGATGATAATTTAAGAAAAATCATTCTTCGTGAAGTCGCTGCTGAACTTGGAGTGCCATTAGAAATCGTAAATAGGCCAAAAAAAGCAGCTCAGTATGGCTCCGGCATTCATAAAATGCTAAAAAAAGTTTTAAAGGAAGAAAAATATAAAGATCTCCAGGAAAACTATAATTTTATTGATCATTTTTACAGGAAGTATTAATATGAAAATCGAAAAAGAAGCTGAAGAAATATTAAAAAAATTCTCAAAAGCACTGGAAGACATTCCAGAACTTGAAGAAACTCATTATATTGTTGATAATATTAATTTAACACGTGAGGATTGTGGGGAAGAAAAAAACCCTGAAAAAATTCTTAGAAATGCTCATGTAGATGAAACTGGGAATATTATTGCTGAAAAAAGTAAATGGAAATAATATTTTAATTGCTTGGAGAAGATATAATGAGATTAAATCTTGTTTTAGAGCTTTTAGATATACCGGGTCAATTAATGGATGCATTAGAGCCAGTAGGAAGACTTGGTGCAAACATTGTAACTGTTATACACCAGAGAGATGTAAAAACAGAAAGAGGGACAGTTCCTGTTCAAATTACTATTGAAGGTGATGAAGAAACGTTAGATAAAGTTATTAAGACTCTTGAAGCTCAAAATATTCAAATAATGGAAATAGATGGTGTTTTAAGGAAAGAAACAATAACTACTATTTTAATTGGGGACATTGTGGATAAAGACGTTAAGGATGCGCTCAAAACATTCAATGAAGTTGAAGGAGTAAATGTCATTGACTTTAATTTAAAAATGTCAGAAAATCCAGAAAAATCAGCTTCAAAATTCATAATTGAGGCGGAACAAGGCAAAAGAAAGATAGTAATGAAAAAAATTAAAGAAGTTGGAACTTCTAAAGGTTTTTTAGTTATAAATGAGGTTTAAATTTTCTTTCTGGAGTGAATTAGATGAAAATATGTATATTAGGTTTTGGTGCAGTAGGAAATGGGGTAGCAAAAGTCTTTTCCATGAAAAAAGAGGAAGTTAAAGAAAAGTATGGTATAAATCTTATAATTTCTGCTGTTACTGATACATCGGGAGCTGCAATATCTGATGAAGGTTTAGATCCTGATTTATTATTATCTGTGAAAGAAAAAACTGGAAAGGTTTCAAATTATCCAGAATATGGTATTGCCGGAATTTCAAATTTAGAAGTACTGGATAAAGCTGATTATGACTGCCTTGTGGAAGTTACACCAACAGACATAGAAGATGGTGAACCAGCAAAAAGTCATATCTTAAAAGCATTCAGCGATAAAAAAGATGTTGTTACATCTAATAAAGGACCTCTTGCGTTGTCCTTTAAAGAACTGGCTATTTCAGCTAAAGATAATGGTGTTCAATTTAAATTTGAAGCTTCTGTGGGTGGTGCAATGCCTATAATAAATTTTGCCCATGAAACTTTGTCTGGTAATGATATAGAATCAATTTTAGGTATTTTAAATGGTACTACTAATTATATTCTTTCAAGAATGGCTAAGGAAGGTTCTTCGTATGAACAGATATTAAAAGAATCTCAAGAACTTGGAATTGCTGAAACTAATCCAGCTCAAGATGTTGAAGGTTTAGATGCGGCTTGTAAAGTAGTTATTCTTGCAAATTCACTTATGAACATGGATGTAAATTTAAAAGATGTTGAAATAACTGGAATATCTAAAATTACACCAGAAGCTATATCACTTGCGCAAAAAGAGGGTTATTTAATTAAATTAATTGGTGAAGTTTCTCCTGAATCTCTGGAAGTTGCTCCTAGGCTTGTAAAAGAAGGTTCTCCTTTTGCAGTTGAAGGAACATTAAATGTTGCTTCCCTAAAAACTGACCTTGCAGATGATGTAACTGTTGTTGGAAAAGGAGCAGGGTCTATTGAAACAGCATCTGCTATTTTAAGTGATATTTTAAGTATTTATAAATCTAAATAATTTTATTGATATTTTGATGTTTTTTGGAGATTATAAAGCATGAAGTATGTAGTAATAATAGGCGATGGGATGGCAGATTATCCCTTAAAAGAATTAAATAATAAAACACCACTTCAAGCATCAGTAATTCCTAATATGGATTATATAGCGTCTAATGGTGTAAATGGATTTTTAAAAACAATTCCGGATAATATGGACCCGGGCTCTGATGTTGCAAATCTTGCTATTATGGGATATGATCCTGAGGAATTTTATACAGGTAGAGGCCCTCTTGAAGCTGCAAGTATTGGTGCAAATATTCAAGATGGAGAAGTGGCATTCAGATGTAATTTTATTACAGAAAAAGAAGGTATTTTAGCTGATTTTAATGCAAACCATATTTCTACTGATGAATCAGAAAAGCTTATTAAAACACTTAATGATGAATTTGGAGATATAGGAAAATTTTATCTTGGCGTAAGTTACCGAAATTTGTTTGTATTTAATGATGAAGATTCTGCATCTCTTAAATCATTACCTCCACATGATATTGTTGGTGATAAGATTGAAGAGAGTTTATTAAAGCCCTATGGCGATAAAAATGCAGAATTATTAAATAATATGATGAATGAATCAACTGAATTGCTTGAAAACCATCATGTTAATAAAGAAAGAATTAAATCAGGGAAAAATCCTGCAAATATGATCTGGTTGTGGGGACAAGGTGTTAGACCGCAAATGCCAGCATTTAAAGATAAATATGGATTAAAAGGCGCTACAATCACTGGAGTAGACTTAATTAAAGGTCTTGGAATATATCTTGGACTTAATAATATTGATGTTCCTGGAGCAACAGGATACTTCGATACAGACTATAAACAAAAGGCAGAATATGCAATTGATGCTCTTGATGACCACGATTTAATATTTATTCATATTGAAGCCCCTGATGAAGCGGGACATGCTGGCGATATTGAAGAAAAAATCAAAGCCATAGAAAGTATTGACCATAAAATTGTGGGAAAAGTTCTTGATGAACTCCCTAAATATGATGATTATGCTATTTCAATACTTCCGGACCATGCAACACCAATTTATGTTAAAACACATACTATGGAACCTGTTCCTTACGCTATGTGCTCTACAAATAATAATAGGGATGATGCGAGTCAATATAATGAAGTATCTGCAAAAAGAGGTTCACTTGGAACAATAGAAGGGCATAAATTTATGAATAATTTTTTGAAATTTTCTAAAAATGCTGTAAATTAAGATATAGCTAGTTAATATGTGGAATTATTAAAATTTTTTTAATTTTACCACTAAATTTTTAAAATTATTCAAGATTATATCCATAAATAATTTATATAATACTGGATAAATCGAAATTATATTTTATAGATTATAATTTTAAAATCTATTTGAAATTTTAATGATAATAATGATTTTTAAGAGGAGAGGATTCATCTGTCAAAATATATTGTAGTAACAGGGGGAGTAGTAAGCTCAATAGGAAAAGGAATAACAGCAGCATCAATAGGACGAATTTTAAGATCTTATGGGATTGATGTGACTGCAATAAAGATAGATCCCTATTTAAACTGGGATTCAGGGACACTTAACCCTTATCAACATGGTGAAGTGTTTGTAACAGAAGATGGTATGGAGACAGACCTTGATCTTGGTCATTACGAAAGATTTTTAGATACAGAACTTTCTGGTGATTCTAATATAACAACTGGTAAAGTTTATTCATCTGTTATTGAAAGAGAGAGGAAAGGAGATTATTTGGGTTCATGCGTTCAGATTATTCCTCATATTACTGATCAGATTAAATCAATGATTAGAAAAATAGCTAAAAAAACTGAAGCTGATGTTGTTCTTGTTGAAATAGGTGGAACTGTTGGGGATATTGAAAGCCAGCCATTTTTAGAAGCGGTAAGACAGTTACGTAATGAAGAAGGTCATGATAATGTGATGTTTGTTCATGTAACTTATGTACCTTATTTAAGAGCTGCTGGAGAATTTAAAACAAAACCTACTCAGCACAGCACAAAGGAGCTTAGAAGTACTGGTATTAATCCTGACATGATTATTTGCAGGTCTGAACTTCCAATAGATGCTCCTTTAAAGCAAAAAATAGCTCATTTTTGTGATGTTGAACGTGATGCTGTTATAAACTGTCCCGATGTTAATTCAATTTATGAAGTTCCATTAATTTTAAATGAAGAAAATGTTGGTGATTATGTTCTTAAGCGTATGAAAATGGACGGTGAACATCCTGATCTTACCCAATGGGATAAAATTGTACAATCTCTTAAAATTGATGAACCTATTGTAAACATTGGGATTATTGGGAAATATGTTGAGCTTGAAGATGCCTATATAAGTATTAGAGAATCTTTAAAACATGCTGCTGCCGAAGTAGGAGTTAAGGTTCATATTGAATGGATCAGCGCAGAAGATTCCATAGACATAGAAAAACTTGAAGGGTTAAATGCAATATTAATACCTGGTGGATTTGGTGAAAGAGGTATTTCAGGTAAATTAGATGCAGTCAGGTATTCAATTGAACATAAAGTTCCTTTATTTGGTATTTGCCTTGGAATGCAAGCAATGGTTATTGAATTTGCCAGAATGAATGGATTTGAAGATGCTAATAGTACTGAATTTGACCCTAACACAAAAAATCCAGTAATTGATATAATGCCTGAACAAATTAAGGTTGAATATATGGGCGGAACAATGAGGCTTGGTTCTTATCCTTGTAATATCAAAAAAGATACATTAGCATATGATGCGTATGGATTAAAGAATGTAGATGAAAGACACAGGCATAGATTTGAATTTAATAATGAATACCGCGAGATTTTACAGGAGAAAGGATTAATCATTTCAGGTATTTCACCTAACTACTTATTAGTTGAAATGATTGAACTTAAAGATCATCCATGGTTTTTAGGATGTCAATTCCACCCTGAATTTAAATCAAGACCAAATAATGCACATCCAATTTTTGTTTCATTCATGAAGGCCGCATTTGAGAATAAAAGAGAAAACGATTAAAATTCAGCCACAAGTGATTCTATGATACCAGAGATACCATTACTTTGTACAATAATAGCAATTATAGCATGTATTTATGCAAGTTTCACTGATTTAAAATCAGGAATTATTCAAAATAAATTAACTTTTCCTTTAATTGGGATAGGATTAGCTCTTAATGCGTTCTACGGTTATACTATCGGTAATATCTTGTTAATAGTTTATGCATTAATTTTTACTGCTGGAATTTTTGTTTTTGGATATTTATTATGGAAAATGGGAGCATGGGCAGGTGGAGATGTTAAATTATTCACCGCTTTGGCTGCATTACTTCCTTTTTACCCAAATATTGTTAATTATAGTATTTTAGGTATTCAGTTCCCAATTAATGCTTCTTATCTATTCCCCTTAACTATAATAATAAACAGTATTCTGGCAATACTTCCATTTTTACTGATATTTATTTTTTACATTGTTTTAAGGAAGAAAAAATATCTTATGGATGAATTAACAAAACCAATAAAAAATTACCGTAAAAACATTGTTTTGACTCTGGTAATTACCTCAGCAGTAACTTTGACTATTATTATAACTCCTTATCTTCCATTTCAGATAATACTAGTTTCTTTAATTTTAATTTACATTTTAACATTAACTATTTCAAAAATACCAGATAGGATTAAAGCAGTTTTAGTATCTGTTTTAACAGTTTATGCTCTTTATACTAACATATATTTGACTTTAAGTAGTATTGCTGTACTATTTATTCTAATAAATGTAACTGAAATTGTTAAAGTGCTACTTACTAAAGTTAACAAGAAAGCATTGCAGGATGATTTTAATATCAATGATTTAAAAGAAGGGATGATTCCTGCTTATAATTTATATCAAAGAGATGATGAGGTCTACTTTGATAAAAAAGGGTTATTTTCTAAAATAAAGGATGCAGTTAAAAGTGCTGATCCTACAAGTGTGTCAAAACCGAAAGGTAAGCTTTTAGTTAGTAATATGGCTGCAGGATTAACAAAAGAGAATATAAAACTTCTAAAAGGATTGTATAATGAAAATAAGATATCTGAGAGGTTTAAAATTAAAAAAGGAGTTCCTTTTGCACCATCAATTTTAATTGGTCTTTTAATTTCTCTATTTATTGGAGATCTTGCAGTTATGCTCCAGCAATTACTTTATTTTTTATTTACATGAAATAGATATTTTTATTATTACTTAATTTTTAATTAAAAAACAAATGATTCATAATTTTAATAAATTTTGATTTACCCAAAATTTATATAGTGAAAAACATAATTTATAAGATAGTGAAGAAAATGGATGATAGAGGGCAAATATCGGCTGAATACTTGTTGTTAATAGTTGTTATTTTAGTTATTTTAAGTTTTGTAACTATCCCATTAATGGGAGAATCAATTGATGCAAGTAATAACGTTTCACAGGCTTCAGATGCAAAAGTTGTAGTTGAAAGTATTGCAAACGCGGTGAATATTGTTTATGCTAATGGTCCAGGGGCTAAAAAATCATTAGATGTAAATATTCCTAAAAATGGAATGGATATTCAATATAATTCAAGTAGTTTAATTTTAAAAAATAATATTGCAAAACCAGTTAATGCTACAGTAAATGCTAATGTGTCTCTTAATACAAATACACTAAATAAAGGATGGTATAAAGCCATCGTTTATTGGGACTTTGGAAAAACTTTTGTAAATGTTAATTTAACTAAGACCTAATCTATTATTTGGAAGATAACATGAAATTTTTTACATTATTTGGAGATATTATTATTAAAATGTTTAATTTTGTTGGAATGTTAATTATAGAGATCCCTAACATTCCTAATAGGTTAAGAGGCATAGATACTAATAATATCAAAGAAAAAGTTGATACAGACTCTATTAAGGAAAATATATCTAAAATTAAAAATGATAGCAGGATTCAGAATAATCTATCTAAAATTAGAGTTACAGAAACGCTTCATAACCAAACAATTAATGAAAATATTGAAACTTTTGATTCAGATATTCTTGTTGAAATTTCAGAAAAGTATTCATCAGAAGAGAAAGAACGGACAGTTTTCTTACTTCAAATCGTGGCAGCAGCGTTCTTGGTAGTATCAATGCTTTTTATATTTAATTTCTTATCTTTAATTATATATGGAATTTTAGGAGTTGTTCTAATAGCTTATATACTTTATACTCTTTTTTCAAAAATCAGCAGTATGTATAAATCTGATTTTAAAGCATATCGTGATTTCTTTTTAATGTATATTGCAGTTGGTATTTTATTGATATTAGTTGGCACTAATCCTGCATTTTTCATGTCATACTCTTTTGAATTTTTACCTTCCCTTTCAGTTTTGATCTTTGCAGTAATAGCCGTTATTGCAGTATTTTTGATTTTTAGAATTAGATATCATAGAAATTTTACTTATGGTATTGTAATTGAGAGTGGTAAAAAAACAGCTTATGTTAAAGTAGATTATGATATTTGTTCTAATGTAAAACCAGATATTTATATTGTAGACAATAATTTTGGTGCAAGTGATGGAGATAAGGTTAAACTTCAAATTGATGAAAAAATTTTAAGTATGAAAGGAAATAAACCTAGCTCCATAATTGAAATTCTAAAATAGCTCTTTTTAATAATTAGAATATAGAAATATTATTAAAGAACAATTAGACAATTATAACTCCATAATTATGTCTACCCGTTACCACAACATCATCAAATAAGTTTGTATTATTATTTGTATTAATACCGTAATTACCTACCTTTGCCATTGATTGTATTGTTGCATTGAATACAGTTCTGTTAGCCTCAATAGAAATAGGTCCAGATATATTTAATAATAATGTTAAGTTTTGACCACTACCATTCATTCGAATTTCATTAATTCGTGTTGGATTTAAGTTCTTATTAGTAATGGCTATAATAGTTATAGCATCTGTAGCACCGGTTCTTGCTGCTGCTGTAATTGAACTTATCTCATTTTGTTCACTGGCATATGATCCAACTAAAATAACTATTACAAGCATGAAAGCAATAACAAGTACAAATTCTATTGAAATTTGTCCTCTTTGATCCATTTTTATCATTATTATTTTTTCTTCTCTGGATTTATATTCTTTGCTATGATTGATTATGTTTATGATTTTTTAGATCAAATGAATTTTCATTTTTAATATTTTTTTTATAAATAATAAGACTTTACAAACATATATATGTATTATGCAGCAATAACTAACTAACAATAGTCTATGGGTACCAAATGTTGATTATAAAGTATATTTATAAATTTGAGGGATATACTTGAGATTATTAAGAAAAGATTCTGATGGTCAAATTTTTTCAATTGATCTTTTACTTGCACTTATTCCTCTTGTTTTGATAATAGGTTTAGCGGCTACAAGTATGGATAATATGCTCTATTTAGTTCAAGGCACTGTTTTTCAGAGTTCAACTGAAAGAGTTGCTGGAGATACTGTAAATACACTTATTGAAACCTCAGGAACACCTTATAATTGGGAATTGTTAAATGACAATAGTTCTGTTGTAGGCCTTGCTAAGTATGATACTAATAAAAAAATACCCATTCAAAATTATTTATCTCCATATAAACTCAATGCTTTACAACCTGAGGATGTCCAGAATTTATTAGGTCCAGAATATGGATTTTACATGAATATAACAAGAGCTGATAATAAAGTGGTTACAATTAGAACGTTGGGGACATATAATAATAGCGCTCAAAATATAATCAAAGTAGAGCGATTGGTAGTTACATCAAGTCTTCAGTTAGAAGCATCTTTAGAAGGTTTAATTAGGGCCACAGGGCAGCCTAAAACATATACAACAACTTTTCCTACCAATAATATTTATGTTCAGTCTTATGATTACTGGGTTATAGTAATAAATAGGGGATATGATTCAGCAAGTGTAGATGTTAATGATGATCCTGTTATAGATCATAATGAGATTAAACATGATATTACAGAATATAAAGAGCAAATAAATGATACTTATTTAAAAAATCAAACTAATTTATTAAATAATATAGTTACTGTAAGAGGAGAAAGTACTCCTGGAAATAATATGGATGTTTATGTTGTTTCTGCTCCTAAAGGTACTCCTGCAAGCGAAATTAGTCTCGATGGTTTTAAATTAAGACAAGCATTATTCCAATTTTATGTATGGGTGAAATAAATGGATGAAAAAGGTTTTATTTTCACAGCGGATGCTACACTTGCTCTGGCTATATTCATGATTTTCACCACATCATTTATTACTTACTATGCGCTTCCAAGTTATATGGGCGATGATCATGAACATCTGGAAAGATTAGCAGCCGATGCTCTTAGAATCATGCAACAGGATGGTACACTTTATGTAGCTTCTTCACAATACGCTAATGGAAATGCTACAGCAGCTCAAAATACATTAAACTCGGCATTATCTGTCTTAATACCTCAAAATACAGGATATAGAATAACATTAGCACAATATCCATCGGTAGAAAATAATAGGGGAATTCTATATGCTAATGATGTTGCAATACGGACAGATGTTATATCAGGACCAAGAGAAGGTTGGATGGGAAGAGCGTGGTATAAAGTAGAGAAAGCTGAATTTGTAGATCAGCCTACTAATGCTATTACCACTTTATGGAATTTCCACAACTGGTTAACTAATTTTGCTCCATGGCAGATAGTTCGAACACCTGGTGGAGGATGGTGGGATCCTGATAAATATTCTGGTGGTTTATATCAACAACCTTATTGGGGTGGTGGAACCGTTCCTCAGAATATACAATTTTCTGTACCTAGTGGTGCTACAATAAATAATGTGAAATATTTAGTTGGATCTACTAATAAGAGCGGGGGCACTTCATATAGCGCAAATTTAACTGTTAATGGCATAAACAATCAAGCAAAATGGAATAATTTTACATTTTTGAATAATAGGCCAGAAACAAATGAAAGAATGTATAACTTTTATGGTAACGTTAGTGGGTTAAAAACAGGCCTAAATACTTATACAGTTAAATTTTGGGACATGTACTCAAATGGAAATGTTAATGATAGGGATGATAGAGCTCGCTATGATCTTGCATGGTTTTCGATTATAGGTAATTACACAACTTCATTTAAAGTTCCACAGGGAGTTTTAAATAGCAGATTTAATTTTAATGATGCGGCAGGAGTTGCAGTACCAGATCCACAGAATCTGGATGGTAGTGGAACAAATGCTTATGGAAGAATATTCAACTTAAATAGTGGTTCTGTAGCTTCTTTTTATGATAGAAGAGTTATGGATTGGAATACTTATGCAAATAATAGAAATACATTAGATAATTATGATGATGGGGTTCCATTTGTCATTGATAATGTGAATGGTGAAGATGGATCTGCTGTAAGTGTTGTCCAAGATGTTAATATACCTACAGACAACGTCAGAATTCTCGATGCATATACGGTTTTAAATCCATATGGGGCAGTGGATAATGCTTTAGTTGAAGTTTGGAACGGCTCACAGTGGCGAACAGTATTTTGTTCATTTGATTTTAAAGAAACTCCCTCTTCATCTTTAAATACTGATTATAGTGCGGTTAGTGATGGATATGGTAATATACCAGGTATATTATATATTGGGGATAAACTAAAAACAGGAAATAATAAAGTCAGAATAACAGTTTGGGATCAAGTTCCAAGCAGTGATTATGATATGGTAGGGCTTGTTGATTGTTATACTCATGTTACTTATTCTCGATTACCCCTAAGATGGGAAAACTTTGCATATAATAATTTTCAAAGCTCTTCTAATACTCAAACTTCGACCCGTACTTTTTCAACAGAAGCAAATGCAAGAGAAGTTTATTTATTCTTAGGAACAGGTCTGGATACTCGAAATATAAAAGTTGAAGTTAGTGCACCTTCAGGAACCACATGGTATACTCTATATAATAGTAATATTATTCCATATTATTTGAATTTAGCACAATTGGATGTTCAAAATGGAAAAGTATTTACAAATGGGACTTCAGGAAGTTACACAATAAAATCTGGACAGAATTACCGAACAAGAGTTACAATAACAAGCTCTCCAAATGCATGGGAATCTGGTGATTCATATTCAGAAATATTTTCAGGGACAAGAGTTTCTGTTTTATATCCTGAATTCTTACAGAATATGTGGTCAACATCGTATTCGAGTGATCCTGAAGCTGCAAAAGAGCAGGCTCGTCAAGAATTAATTAATAGGTTAACTTCATCGGGAATCACTCCAGATCCTAATTTAATCCGTACTGAAGCATTATATACTGGTGATTTACCTAATTCTATTCCAGTGAGACTGGAACTATGGAGATATTGAGGGATTATAATGGATGAGAAAGGATATACTTTTACTCCATTGGTATTTTTACTTTTTATACCAATTATTATAATTGGAGTCAGCTTTAATGGAATTGTTGAAGAAGCTAATTCAATAGCTGCAATAGCCATGGGTGGAGATGTTACTCACTCTGCAGTGGCGAATATTATCTCAACTATAGAAAAGGCAGGTTCAGATGCAGGAAGAAATGCAGCTTATAATGCAACTAGGAAAGTGATAGATAGTAGCAATGTAAATAGTACAAATCCATTTTTTGCAAGTGGTACGAGTAAAAATAATATTACTGCCAACATTTTGCCTATATTAAACCAAAATGTGATTACATCTTGTATACAAATCCAAAATCAAACAGGAAGGCAGATATACATAAATGGCATACTCATAAATAATTATACTAATAATACATTTAAATCTAGTGATATAAATATTACTCAAACCGATCCTTTTGGATTTTATGTGAATATAAAGGGTGGAATACCAATAAAAATTGTACAAAATGATTCACAAAATAATACACAGGTAT
>JAEYSH010000001.1 GCA_023434825.1 Methanobacteriota archaeon
GTTCCACCATGTTTCATATTTTTCCTGATGCTTCTTCTAATATCCGGTCTTTGTTTTTTAGCCTGTTTATATCGCCTAACTCTCTTTGTAGCTATTTTTTTTCCAAGTTTCTGGCAAAGATCTACTAATTCCGGTTGAAGAGTATTTAATGTAGCAAGATTGCTTTTTAAAAGTTCCGAATTTCCTTTTCTGTTAGCATTATCACTTATATCATTTAGTGTATTTTTAAGGTAATCTATTTTATATTGCTGTCCTTTATCGCCAGAATCAAAATCAGATACTTTTTTGGTTGTTATAGATACATTATACTTTTTAGGAAATGCTGCTCTGTATCCTGAACTGGATGGAAGCTCTTTTTCTTCTTTACCTTTATCAACGAATGCTTTATCATACAACTGGTCAAATTTTTTTCTCTGGCGTTGATCTTTTAAATAAATAGAAGCTAATGCTTCTTTTAAGTTTCCATTATTATTTTTAATCAAAGGAGTTGCTTCACATGCTAATTGAGTGCTTCTAATGCTTGCAGGGATTCCATTTTCCCGGAGAATTCCAGAAAATTTAACTATTTCATTTATCATTTAAATCTTATTTTAGCTTTAAATTATCCAGAACTTTCTTTCTATCATCTTCATTTTTAATGACTACATTTATAGTCTGTTTAAGAGAATCTGTATCCAGTTCATCCTTATTGAATATCATTAAGCTTCTAACCCAGTCCACAGTGGCTCTAATTGATGGATTTTTAGTAATATTAAGGTTTCTTATTTTCTGTATTGCCTTAACAACGCTTTTAACAAGATTTAAAGATGCATCAGGAACATGGGATTTTACAATTTCTACTTCTCTTTCAAATGCAGGATAATCTATGAATAAATATAAACAACGATCTTTTGTTTCATCAAGGAGCTGTCTTTGGGAATTTGAAGTCATTATGACCATTAAATCATTATTTAATTCAAATGTTCCAAGATCATTTACTGTTATTTGTTTCTCTCCGAGTGCTTGAAGCAGGAAACTCTCTACTTCTTCATCAGCCTTGTCAATTTCATCAATTAATATTACTGATGGTTTTTCATTCATAAAAGCAGATAAGAGCGGTCTTTTAATGAAAAAATCTTCCCTGAAAACGTCATCTTCACTTTTCTTTATTTTGGACATTTCAAGACTTAAAAGCTGCTTTTGATAATTCCATTCACCAACAATTTGTTCAAAAGTAATCCCTTCATAACATTGTATTCTGAAAAAATCTCTTTCAAATGCCTTTGAAATTGCTTTTGATAATTCCGTTTTACCGGTTCCGGGCGGACCTTCAATTAATATTGGTTTTTTAAGTGAAAGAGCTAAAAAAACTACTGTAATTATATTATCATCAGGAATGTAATTATTTTGAGTTAAAACGTCATCCACGTGAGTTATATCTAAATTTATCTCAGACATTAGATCACCTTATCGATTCTTTTTATAAATATTATTCCATTCATCTTACTAATTTTTGCTGACATTTTGCAAATGATGAAAATTTTTTATATTAAACATCCTCATTTTAGATTCTATTTCTTAATCAATTAACAATATAGCCATTGGAGTAGGATCACTTTCAGAGTTAAATTTTAGTTCCATTCCTGCATTTTCTGCTGTTTTTATTAAATTTATACCCACAGCTTCAGCAGCAAAACGTGCTATCATGGGATTACGGCATATACCTGTTTTTACATCGCATTCTTCACAAAGCATGCATTTTCCGCCAAAAAATGCCGTAGCTAATGCATATCCCCTATTAAAAGCGGCTCTTTCAAGTTCTAAGAGATCCATTAAAGAATTTTTATAATGATCTGAAAAATCTTGAAAAACCATTGATGATATTTTATCAACATCCTGATAATTATTCCATAATCTAACTGACTTTTTTCCTTTATTTTCCATTTTATATTTCAATTTTAACTCTTCAGACATATCCAAAGGCTTAACTTTAATAATCATGGCAAATTTGTAGTCATTTAACATCTTTCGAAATTCATCTACACTTGGAGCATATGGAGGGCATCTAAGACATTGCCCATAATGAGGACATCCCGTCATACATTTTAGACGCACCCTGTCCTCTAAAACTACTTCACCTGCAGGGATAATTTTTGCTCCCCTATGCCCCATCTCTAAAGTCAATTTCTCTAAAAATTTATAATCTTCTATTTCTTGCATTTTTTTACCTCCAAACACATTCAAAATTCAAGAATTTCAATTTCACTATTTTATCCTATAGATATCAACTCATGACTAAATTATAAACCAGTTTAGTTTGATAAATATATTTTTAAGCATCAAATAGCTTTTTAAGCAGATTTTTCATTTTCTATCTCATCTAAGCATTTTAAAAGGTTATTCCGGACTATTGTGTATGATGGTGCTCCTCCAAATTTTATTCCGATACTCGCGGCTTCTATGATTTCTTCTCTTGTAGCTCCCGCAGAAATAGCATTATTTATAGAAAGAACCATACAAGGAACACATTTAGTAGCTATAGCTGCCGTAACACTCATTATCCATTTATATTTTATACTCAAAGCTCCATCTTTATAATAATAGCTTGCCATTTCCATAAATCCATTATAAAGATCAAGAGCTTCTTCTTCCAGGCGTTTTTCATCAATTGCTTTATTTTCTAAAAATTTTTCCAAAGAATTCATATCTTCACCTACCATTTTCCTATACATTGATTTTTAAATGATAATAATACTTTTCATGTTATTCTCAGGCTTATCTTACCCAAATACATAATCCCTAAAGGAGGCGGTTGAAATAATCCCCATAAAGGAACAAAAATTGCCCACCCTCCAAGATAAGCTCAAAAATCTCATTTATAAGGGAAAAACTTAATCCTCCTTCCAGTTAAATGTTGCTACTCCAACACCAAACAGTAAGATTCCAAGTCCACCAATAATAGCAAGGTTAGTAAGAGCATCCCCAGTATTACCTGTAATCATAGAGCTCCTAAGGCCTTCACTTAGATAAGTTAATGGAGAAACAGCAGCTAAATACTGTAAAAACCATGGCAAATTATCTACCGGTATGAAAGTGTTTGATACAAACATTAACGGGAAATTTATGGCCATAGTGGCGTTTATAGCCGATTCACCATCCTTAGCATAATTAGCAATGATTATACCCAAACCTGCAAAGAGAGCAGTTCCTGTAATCACCAATAACACCGTTATAATGTCAATATTTGGATTAATACCAAATACTAACCATGCTACAAACATAGCTAAAGCCAGTGTAAGAATTACAATAATAGTCCATGTGATTATTCGAGCACCAATCCATTTCATATTAGAAAATGGAGTAGTGGCCAGTTTTCGAAAAACTCCATTATCTCTAAGCGTAGTTATAGATGCTACTGCCATGTTAATTGCAGACATGATAGCAATAGCCAGGATTCCTGGAAGAAGGAAGTCAAAATAGCTCATTCCAGATGAAGCAGTTTCTTGTGAAGTTACTGTGATAACTTCTTTTGCATTAGCTATTTTCAAGTTAAAAGTATCAATAACTTGCTGTACAATTGATATTGCAGCCATTGATGAAGATTTAGATTTATCGTAATAGATTGACACCCCCGCGCTGGAATTACTGCCTAAGGTTGCTGTAGCAACATTTTTTGCGAATTCTGGAGGTATTTCCAGGTAAGCAGGTATTTTACCATCTTTTAACATCTGCGGAAGATCCTTATCTGACCCATCCTTAAGTTCAACTGCTCCTGTGGAATTAATAGCTTGAATTAATGAATTAGAGGCCTGCGATGCATCATTATCCACATAATAAAGGGTTATATCGCTGGATTGCCCCCCAAAGATGTATCCAAACAATAGAAATAGAATGATTGGAAAGACAAATATCCAGAATGCCACTGGCTTGTTACGGAAGTATTGTTTCAAAGTGTACCTAATATCAGTAGTAACCCCCGCCATTTATTTTCCTCCATTGACTAGTTTTTCACCAGTTAAATTCAAAAATACATCTTCCAGAGTTGCTTTTTCCACATAAAGTTCTTTACATGTGAATTCACCCGCGTTGATTATACTTACAGCCTGAGATATACTTTTCATTCCATCTCCTTCAGGCAGTTTAGCAAATATGTCGTTTCCCCTGATTGTGCAATCAGGAATTTCAGCAACTAGCTCATCTATTGCGCTTGAACTACATTCTCTAATAATCAGTGTGTTTCCTCCACCAAAACGGTTAATCAAGTCTTCAGAAGTTCCTTCAGCAATGATTTTCCCTTTATGCAGAACACATACATGATCGGCGAGATAATATGCTTCATCCATATAGTGAGTTGTAAGGAAAACTGTCTTACCTTTATCTTTTAGTTCCCTTACTGCATCCCATACATCTCTCCTTGCCTTTGGATCAAGTCCAGTGCTGGGCTCATCTAGAAAAACTATTTCAGGGTCATTAACAAGAGATATAGCTATTCCAACACGTTGTTTTAATCCACCGGATAGATCTTTAAACAATGTGTCTCGTTTGTCTTTCAATCCCAACATATTAACAAGGCCGCATACTTCAATATGTTTTGGATACATTTGAGCAAAATAATCAATATTTTCGTAGACAGTCAACCATTCAAAAGCACTGAAATCCTGTGGAAGCACACCAATGTTCTTTTTTATCTTCATTTCATCTTTTTTTAGGTTATATCCCAGAATTTTTATAGATCCTGCAGTGGAACTTTTAAGACATTCAAGTATTTCCACTGTTGTTGTTTTTCCTGCGCCATTAGGACCTAAAAAGGCAAACACTTCACCTTTTCTGATGTTAAATGATATATTATTTACAGCAGTGAAATCACCGTATTTTTTGACCAGTGATTTCACTTCAATTACGTTTTCTGACATTTTTTGTTCCTTATAATTTTGAATTTTAACTGATAGTTAAATGGTTATATATATGTTTCTTAAAATCATCTTATTTTGAATTTTATAAAAGGTGAAGCCCTTATATGTTATAATTAATCATTAAATTTGATTTTTTTATCAATAGCACCTTCACCCGTACTCCGTAATACATGTTTATATCATTTACTTTCACTGTAGGCATGAATATCCCCCTTAGCATCAATTTCTTTCAGAAATTCAAGTGCCGGCCAATAAGTAATTCAGGCTTTATTGCTGAAAAAAAGTGATCTTCTTCAACAAGAATGAGTTTTGATCCTTTTATTCCTGCTGCAAGTTCTTCCGTTAATTCCATTGGTACAAATTGGTCTTTTGTACCATTCACTATTAAAGTCGGAACTTTAATATGATTCAGCTGTTTTCGACCATCAAAATCTCTTACTGCTTTGACCTGTCTAAGAAATGATTCTGGATTTGGAGGATATTTTTGCATAAATATTATTCCCGATTCCTGGAGCATTTTTTCCCTTAAATCAGGATTTTCCAGTGAAGTATCTGTTAGTGATTTAAGTGAATCGGGTAAATTCGCAGCAGCAACATTTAAAATTAAGCTTTTGACCTTTTCAGGATATTTAATAGCTATTACCTGTGCTATACGTGACCCCATAGAAGTACCAAGGAAATGGGCACTTTTTATTCCAATTTCGTTCAATAGCCCTATTGTATCTTCTGCCATCATTTCAATAGAATAAGGAATATCCGGCATATCAGTTCTGCCTACTCCCCTGTTATCTAAGGCTATAACCCTGTATTTTTTTGCAAATTCGTTTATAACACTGTATGCCGAGGTAATTTCAACCCCCATCCCCTGAATGATTACCAATGGCTCACCATCACCTAGTACTTCATAATACATATTAATATCGCCTATTTTCACTTTTGACATTATATTCACTCCTTTTAAAATACACATTTGGCCTTTTAATCAGATTCTATTCCTTCCAGAAAATCAAGAACAGGGTCAATCAGCAATTTCGGTTCCATAATGGCAAAAAAATGGTCCCCTTCAACTATAACTAATCTAGAACCATCTATGCCTGATTCAAGCTCCATACTATACTCCATCGAAGAAATAGGATCTTCTTTAGCATTTATAATAATTGTAGGTGCATTAATTTTGTTTAGTTGATCTCTAATGTCGAAATTTCTCTCTGCTTGGAGCTGTCTGATGAAAGATTCAGAAGTTGGAGGATATTTTTGTGTAAACATGATTTCTGCATCATTAAGCAATTTTTCGTCCGAAATTGATTTAAATGAATCTGAAAAACGAGCTGATGCAACGTTTAAAACTAAACTCCTTACTTTTTCAGGAAATGATACTGAAATTAATTGTGCTATAAAACTGCCCATAGAAATACCAAGCAAATGAGCATTTTTTATTCCAAGTGCATCCATAAGCCCTATTGTATCTTCTGCCATCATTTCCATCGTATAAGGAATATCAGGTTTGTCAGTCCTACCAGCACCGCGATTATCAAAGCTTATTACTTGATATTTCTGAGCTAATCCAGATGCAACTGAATTCCATACACTAAGTTCCGAACCTAACCCTCCAATCAAAATAAGGGGTTCACCTTCACCTAGTACTTCATAATACATGTTAATATCTCCTACTTTAATTATTGGCAT
The DNA here is from genome assembly GCA_023434825.1 of Methanobacteriota archaeon. Classification (GTDB taxonomy): domain Archaea; phylum Methanobacteriota; class Methanobacteria; order Methanobacteriales; family Methanobacteriaceae; genus Methanobacterium_D. The sequence continues at coordinate 6,579 of JAEYSH010000001.1, forward strand.
TTAATATTACCTCCTTTGGACAGAAATGAATATTTCCATCATTTTTGATTTATCGATTTTTTTTTGTCATGGAGATCTCAATGGTTTACCTGAAATTTTTAACAGGCTGTTATTTTTTAACACTGTGTTATTTTATAACATGGTGTTATTTTCTATATAAAGGTTTTGATAAAAACTGCCAAAATCGAAATTATATTAATGAAAATAAAAATGTTAAAATAAAAGAATAGTTGAGTTATAATAACTTTTAATCTTTAATTACAAGTAATCTAGTTACAAAATGCATTAAAAGTGCTTCAAACTGATATTTATTAATTTCTCGATCTTTAAGCTCTTTTTTTAAGATTGGAGAAGGATTTAACATACTTTCTATTGTTGATAAAACCAAACATGTAGCATAAAAAGAATCTATATCTTGACGAATTCCTGTTCTTTTAACTCCAGGTACATCTGAAAGAACTTTTCCTCTTTTAATTTCATCCTTAATATGTAAATGTAAAAGATCGAATATTTCTTTTTGCAACTGAATTATTTCTCTTACATCTCCACTGACATTTTTGAATTCTGAATATTCATAGTCATCTAAATGAGATAAATCAAATCTTCCTGATTGAAAAATAGTGTAAACCTGGAAATATTGAGGATATATCTGAAAAAAATTATAATAAGCTCTTCCCATAGCATTTATTCTTTGACCAAAAACTGCTTTTCTAACATTGTCTTTGACTATCTTATTTAATAGTCTAATTCCGCGCAAAATAACTGCAAAACATACAGCCTCTTTATTTTCAAAATAAAGATAAAGTGTAGCCCTATTCAGTTCAACTTCATTGGCAATATCATTCATAGAAACATTATCATAACCTTTTTGGAAAAAGAGCTTTTCAGCAGCGTCAATAATAGATTGTCGCCTATGTTCTTTTTCTCTTTTTCTCCTATCTGAAATTGCCATTGTGTTTTCACCCAACTAAAAGGAATTAATTATAAAATGAATACTATGTAATCATTGTTATTTAAAATATAAAAATTTAGTTTATATCTCAATTTTTAATTCTTTCAAATTTATCCATATGTTTACTTATCTACTTGCTTGCAAATGCAGTATCTACATAAAGACATTTTATCTTTCATAAATTCGTTTTTTCCAGTACAATAATACATAGTCTGTTTTTTATAAACACCTTTTCCATTTGAAAATCTAATCCCATGAGGATGCAGCGGTTTTTTAGCAATAAAAGTCAAATATAAAGAGATTGCTTTAATAAATTCTTTAAATTCTTCATCATCTGGCGCATATAAACTAAAAAAATAATCGATTCTCTTTTTGAAATCATTTACTTTCTCTTCATCTATTTCGCCATTAAATTCGGCAGATGATGAGCTCATTATTTCATTAAAAATGTCATGATTGTATTTAGACATCATTGAATCTATAGAACCCTCATTTCCATCAAAATACAGATTATGATTTAATCTTGATTCATAATGTTTTAATTTCTTTTTAATCTCCAAAAATAATTTTGAACTTTTCATAAGAACTATTTAATCTAAAAGGATTTTACCATACATTCCGCCGGCGCCGGGTTGGATCTTGAGCTTGTTATCTCTAAATGACCCAATAACCTCAGCTAATTTTGAATCAGTTTTGGAAATCTCCTCAAGAGGCGCGTAAATCAATACCCCAATTTCACTACCTGCTTCTTCTACAAGTTGTTTCCATATATTTTGAACAAAAACAGTAGTAACTCCTTTCCCATACACGAGACTTATTATTTCAGCAAGTGGAAGAATATGTGTATATTTTGGTCTGAAGTCTGGATGATGAGGTTCATCCCATGTTGCCATGTCAGAAATTCTATCTTTAACGCCTATTTTTATAATTCCACCACATGGACATCGCATATTCCTTTCTCTGGCTTTTTCAATTGTAAATGTCTGATAACACCTTACACAACCAGTTTCATGATATTTACCAAGTCTTGGATCAAATCCATAATTTCCAACAACTTTTTTGGCATTAATTGCATCTTTAAATGCATCAAATGTCATTTCTTTAATTTCAATTTCATTAAATTCTCTTCCAAGCCTGTGAGGCCATGGAGAATGTGCATCTGAGTTTGATAAAAAAGGAATATCCTGAAGTTCTTCAATTCTATCAGCCATATCTGTATCCGCAGAGAGTCCAAGCTCTAAAAAATCAGGAGTGTCATTATAACAATCATAAATACTATCAAATTCTTTATAAATACTTGTCCAGGGAGTAAAAGCATGAGATGGCCCGATTAATCCGTCGTAACTTCTAATTAAATCCATTAACTCTGCGCCATCCATATTAACACGTGGCCGCCCTTCAGTATCTATATTTTTAGAAGGAAGCTGTTCTCTAATTTCATATGCTGATTCAATGGAAGGTAAAACAATTAACTGGTGAACTCTGTTTTTATCCTCAACTTCTACCGTCAAAATAAATTTACAGTGCTCTTTTTCAGTTTCTGGATTTTCCACAGTTTTTAAAAGACGTGTCTGCGCGTCAGCATCACAATCTTTAATAGAATAAATTCCAGTATCTGAAGGTTCAGTACTATTTTCTATAATTTTTAGCCATTTTGGATGAAATGCATCCCCCGTACCAACTAATTCAAGTCCTTTAAGCTTGGATTGTGATGCGATTACATCTATTACCATGTTTTTTGAAGTAGCCATCGAATAAAGGCTGTGAATATGTAGATCTGATCGAATAATCATCAAATCACTATAAAAAACAAATTAAAATCGGGATTTAAAAAAAAATAATTATTTACCCGATGTATCTTAAATCTTCTTCGCCGGGAGCAATTTGCATTCTTTCAGCCATTTCCTGCTCCATTTGCTGGGCTTTGGATATCATTTTCCGAGTTTCTTCAGCTCTTTCTTCTAATTTAGCAATATCCACTTCCATTCCAAGAATATCGAGTAGAACTGTTAAAACTGCTTTTGATGCCTCTGCATCGATGAAATATCCTGGTGTTTCACCCATTAAGCATGCTCCGTTCATTCCTCTAAGCATACCCATACCTAAGAGAAGACCGGAAGCCCCAATAATTCCACCATCAGCAGATCTTAAAGTTACATTGCGCTCTTTTAATGATTCTGCCATTTCTGGTGTTGTTGCTGCGCCGAATACCTTAGATTTTTCAATTGGTTGACCTGTTCCAAGT
>JAEYSH010000071.1 GCA_023434825.1 Methanobacteriota archaeon
AGGTCTTCATCATTTGTAATTCCACATATTTTAACCTGCATTTTAACCCAACCCTACATCTTTGCCAGCTTTAACCAGTTCATTTACCTTTTCAGATATATTTGATGAACTCATTATACTGGAGCCAACTAGAGCTGTATCTGCACCGAAACTACCTAAAAGCTTAATATCCTCGCCAGTTTCAACTCCACTTTCAGACACAAGAATTGTGTTTTCTGGCACATATTTTGCTAATTTTTCAGTTCTTTTGAGGTCAATACTGAAATCTTTAAAGCTTCTATTGTTTATTCCAATGATTTCAGCCCCAGCTTTTACAGCTTTTTCAATTTCTTCCCTGTTTTTACATTCTACAAGTGCAATCATGTCCAAATATTTACATAAGTCTATACCTACTTGTAGATCTTTGTATAAATCTACCATTAATAAAACAGCACTTGCTCCGCATGATCTGGCTTCATAAATCTGATATTCATCAATTATAAAGTCTTTTCTAAGAAGTGGAAGCTTTGTTGATTTTGAAGCAATACTCAGATTTTTGATGTTACTTTTAAAGAAGCATTCTTCAGTTAACACAGAAATTGCACTAGCTCCTCCATTTTCATATAATGGAACAATATCTTCCACAAGCTGGTCAGAAATGTCACCTTTTGAAGGTGAAGCTGGTTTATATTCGCATATTAAGGAAACTTCGCCCTTATTTTCAATTGCTTTTTTAAAATCTGCTCTTACTTTTGTGTTGCCGATATTATCTTTTAATTCACGTAAAGGCCGATATTTCATTTCCCTTTGGAGAGTCTTTTTTCTCCTTGCGATTATATCATCAAAATTGATCATGTTGCTCCCTCAACCTCAAAATTATCTGTTCCAAGGAAGTTTTTGATTATCTTTAACCCCTGTTTAGTGCCTATAGATTCTGGATGGAATTGGAGGCCGTATAAAGGGCTTTCGCAGTGTTTTATTCCCATTATAATTCCATCTTCTGTTTTAGCAGTTATTTCTATGCAGTCTGGTAAGCTCTCTTCGTCGCAAATTAGAGAATGATATCTGGCTGCTTCAAGGGAATTTTCAACACCTTTAAAGATTCCCTGGTCAGTATGAATTATTTTACTGAGTTTACCGTGTAATGGTTCAGATCTTCTGATTTTTCCACCGAATGCAGCAAATATGCCCTGATGTCCTAAACATACTCCTAAAATAGGAATTTTGTCTTTAAATTCAATTATAACCTCGTTACAAATTCCAAAATCCTTTTTATTGGTTGGATTTCCGGGTCCGGGGGATATAACTATTCTATCAGGATTTAGATGCTTTATTTCTTCAATGGTTAATGCATCATTCCTTTTAACGATAATATCTGGATTAATTTCTCCTATTAACTGATATAGGTTATAGGTAAATGAATCGTAGTTATCAATTATAAGAATCATAATTATTCCTCCTTTTTGGAATTTATTTTACTTGCAACTTCTAAAGCATTTATAATAGCTTGAGCTTTGTTTTTACATTCATAATATTCATTTTCAGGAATAGAATCATGAACAATACCTGCTCCAGCCTGTATTTTGGCATGAGTGCCGTTACAGATTAAAGTACGTATAACAATTGCAAAATCAGCATTTCCATTAACTGAAAAGTATCCTAAAGCTCCACCGTAAGGCCCTCTTGCGATTCCTTCTAAATCATTGATTATTTCCATTGCTCTGATTTTAGGGGCGCCGCTTAAAGTCCCTGCTGGAAATATAGAGCCGAATGCATCCACTGCTGTTAAATCATCCCTTAATTTTCCAGTTACATGTGAAACGATGTGTTGTACATGGGAGAATTTTTTAACTGTCATGTATTCTGGAACTTGTACTGAATCAAATTCACTTACTTTCCCAACATCGTTTCTTGCCAAATCCACGAGCATCAAGTGTTCTGCAAGCTCTTTTTCATCTTTAAGAAGTTCTATTTCCAGTTTTTTGTCTTCCTCTTCAGTTCTGCCTCTTTTCCGTGTTCCAGCTATAGGATATGTTTCAACATTTTTTCCTTCTACCCTTACAAGCATTTCTGGGCTTGAACCGATGATTTCAAGTTCATTAAGCTTTAAATGATACATGTAGGGTGAAGGGTTCATTTCCCGGAGAGTTTTATAAACGGAAAGTTTGTCGCCAGTGATTTCATATTCACGGGCATTGGAAACGACGCTTTGGAAAATTTCACCCGCTTTAATTTTTTCTTTAGCAGCAATCACCATTTTTTCATATTCTTCTTTGGTATAATGGTGATTTTTGAACTTATATTCAATATTGGATAAATCATAGGATTTTTTTGCAATTTCAATAATTTCTTGAACTCTATTTTCCCCATAGGTTACATATTCACATTTATTGTTTATCCGGTCAAACACTATGGAATCTAAAAATAGGCCAAATTGAAAATCAGGATATATTGAATCGCAGAACTTTAAATTTTCAAAATGTCCTGCAGCTTCATATGAAATGTATCCAACCAAGCCTGCGTTGAATCCTTTTTCGTTAATGTTATTAATTTTAAGTCCTTTTATGAGAGAAAATGGATTTTCTGTTTCTATTTCTTCTTTTTCTCCATTTCTTTCGATTTCTAAAATGTTTCCTTTTGCTTTCAGTATTGCTGCGGGTTTAAAACCCAGAACTGAAAACCTGGAAAGTCCGCTGTCGCTTTCCATAGATTCAAGTAGAAATGCGCTTTCATAATTTCTATAAATATTTGTAAATAACTCAAATGGAGAATCGAAGTCCAATTTGATATTTTTAGGTTTTTTTAGTTTAATATCGCCAAAAACATTCACTGCCTTTCATATTTGTCACCGTGTATATCTTACAAATCAATATATACTATAAAGTACTATTTAAAGCTTTATAGTACAAATATATACATTATAGAAGTTTATATTCCAATACTAAATTGAATTTTAAAAAAAATTATTATAATTTAAGCGGTTAAATCAATAAATCTGTTAAAAATAATTTTACATCATATATTTTATCTATATTTTTGTATATGCGATATAAGTGATTTATTTTACTTTAAAACGATTAAAATTATCATTAATTAGTATTTAATATTCTATTTCATTTTAAATTTAATTTTAATAATTTATAATATTATATTTAAGAGAAAGTTACAGTATATTTTATATTTTATATTCTTATTAACCTAAAATCCAAAAGTATTAATAGTAATAACTAATAATATTATAATATGAAATTATTATATTATAAGATGTTATTATTAAAAAATTAATTTTCTTTGTTAGTTTAGTGGGTATTTGGGAGATTAAAAAGGTTGATACGTATTATGACAATTAAATAGGGAAAATAAAAAAATTAGGCAAATATCATTTTTTAATACAATTTTGTCTAAAAAAACTTGATGGGAGGGTTAAAAATTACTAGAATAATTACTATTGCTTCTGGAAAAGGAGGAGTAGGTAAAACTACATTGACTTGTAACTTAGGAATAGCTTTAGCAAGCTATGGTGAAAATGTTATTTTATTAGATGCAGATGTTTCCATGGCTAATTTAGAATTGATAACAGGTATGGAAGGAAAATCTATAACTTTAAATGATGTTCTATCTGGTAATGCTGATATTCATGAAGCTATTTATAATGGGCCTGGAAATTTAAGAGTCGTTCCAGCAGGACTTTCGTTGTATGCTCTTCGAAAGGTTAAACTGGAGCGTTTAGCAAAAGCAGTGGAATTATTATCTTCATATGCAGATATTATTCTTATTGATGCACCTGCAGGGCTAGAAAAAGATGCTTTAGCTGCTATTGATGTTGCACCGGAAATGATTCTTATTACAACGCCAGAAGTTCCCTCTATTAGCGATGCCCTCAAAACAAGGATTATAGCTGATAAATTGGGAGTAGAAACTCTAGGAATTGTAGTTAATCGTGAAAACGATGATGAAACTTTTATTACTGCTAAAGAAATTGAGATTATCATGAAGCTTCCAATTATAGCTACAATACCAGAAGATCCTGAAATTAGTCGATCAGCAGCTTATGCAATACCTTTCATTTTAAAGAATCTTCATTCTCGCACATATGATTCTATAATGCAATTAGCTGCAGATATTGTAGGTGAAAATTATATCCCATTTGCAATTGATAAAAAGGGATTTATTTCTAAATTGATGGAAGGTATAATGGGAAAATAGAAAAAATTATGATTTTTAAATTAATAGAAATCGTTAAAAATTCTATTTAAAAGATGTTTAAGCCTAAACTAACAACAGTTCTTATTGTTAATAGATAAGTCCAAATTTAATTTATGAATTTGATTTATATCCATATTATTTTTAGATAAACATTAGTTTTGAAAAAATTTATATGTTTTATTTTATACATTAATGATTGATTTTATACAAAAACGTAATGAGAAATTGATAAAATAAAGTCGATTGATTTTTATGTGGGAAAAAATAAAGCATAAATTTGAAAAATACCCGGCAAGAATGGATGTTGCACGGAAAATTGTTGAATATGGGCTTCGTGTAGGAGACAACGGCAAAATATACTGTGGAGATATTGAAATAAGTGATGTTGCCCTTGCAAGAGCCACAAATGTTGATAGAAGGAGTATTAAAGCCACAGTGGATATAATACTTGAAGATGAACAACTAGCTAAAATATTTGCTAATATTACACCTGCAGGGCCGCTTGTTAAAAATGTGGCTAGAGATCTGGGCTTTGGAACCCTTGAAATTGAAGCTGAAGCTGGAAATCCCGGAATTATTGCCAGTGCTACAGATTT
>JAEYSH010000170.1 GCA_023434825.1 Methanobacteriota archaeon
GTATATATTGTATACATTGTAAAAGCTGTAACAAATGGAAACATGGCGAAAAAAGCAGCTATAATTCCTTTTTTCTCACTTCCGAAATAAGTAGCTAAAACAACGATTGATCCGCCTAAAATGAAATAAATTAAATATTTTAAGATATCTCCTACCATTAGATGACCATATTAGTTATGTTTGTTTATATGTAACAAATAATAATTAAATATTATTACATATTTTTCACTTTAAGATCACCTAACTATCTTAAATATCCTTTTTTTCTTATAATATGGAGTAAATATCTAATAAAAACAAGTAATATAAAAATTACAAATTTAATTTCACTATTGGCGAAATTTGCAGGAGGTAAATTGTAAAAACTCCAAACTAGCATGAAAACAGCTACACTTATCCACAGTAGGGGTATGATTGAAGCTAATATGGGTTTTGAACTTTCACCAGGCATTTCAAGTGTTTCAAACTTTCGTTTGGCTGTTTTTCCCTGTGAGATCCCTGCAAGACCAATTAAAATAAACGAAATTACCCATCCAATAGCTATAAAATCATTTGAGGCATAAATTTCATTTAAAAAAGTAAAACCAAATGCCGAATCTGTAACTATATATGCTGCAACTCCTCCTAAGAGTAATATAAATGGAGTTCTTGCTTCTTTTGTTTTATACTTAAAAATTAAGTTTAATATGAGGAAAAAAAGGACAAAATCTCTAATTACATAATATAAAGATAAGGATAAAGGTAATAAATTATTAGTATTTAATGAAAATAGAGTAGTCCAAAAAATTAAAATTGCAGATATAATGATTATACTCATGTCCAGAATAGTTTTATGCAAATTCTCACGATTATTTATAGGCCTTGAAAGTAATATAAGTCCTACTGCAAATAAAACATAATATAAAAGATATAAATCATCAGCTACTGATGGAAATGGAGAAATATTCAAAGAAACTTCCATAACTGCCCATACAACATCTCCTGCTGCGTAAAAAAGCTGTGCAATGGCAAGCAGTAGCCATGCATAATAAATGTGTTTTCCATAAATCTTGGAGTAATATGCAGCGTAAAATAGGCTAAATGCTGCAGTAAAATTGATTAATATTTCTAATATGTCCTCAACTTCCACGTGATTATAATTATTATTTAGAAAAATTATGGCAAATAAATAAATGACAAAATAAATCAAAGCGAGTATTTTGTAATATTTAAACGGCACGTCTTTTTTAAATTGGATGAACTGGTTCACAAGATCACTTTAGTTGATAAATTATTGAATAGCCAGTAAACAGGCATTTTGCTAGATTTAATCATCAATTTAAATTAACGATTTGAACTGTTTTAAGTTCATTTGAATTGATTTTTTTTATCTAAAATAGTTCACATTTGAACGTAAACTTTGTATTAGTGATTGTAATATTACTATTTTAAGTATTTTTTTATCAATAAAATTCATTAAGTTTCATTTGTAATATGGATAAAATAGGCTTTAGTTAATGGATTTAATAAACCCTTTTAATGGATTAAATTTTTATAATTCTAAAAATAGTTCTATTATAAATTACAATATTATTTAATGAGATTGAACAAAATTAATAAATTAGTGTGGTGTTAAATTGAATGGTTCAGGTTCATGGAAATTAAAATTAAGGTTATGGTTAGCATTTATATTGCTTTTTGGCCTACTTTACGCATTAATAACAGTAGTTGGATATCTTTTAGGATTTAGAGGTCCATTTGCATTTGCAATTTTTGCGTTAGTAATTATTCTAATTCAATACCTGATTGGCCCTAAAATGGTGGAGGTTACAATGGGGGTAAGATATGTTTCTGAAGCAGAAGCCCCTAAATTACATCAAATGGTGGAAGATTTAGCAGAAAAAGCGGGTGTTCCAAAGCCAAGAATTGGAATCTCTGAAACAAGCATACCTAACGCATTTGCATTTGGAAAAACCAAAAAAGACGGCAGAATTTGTGTAACAAGAGGTATTCTAAATTTATTAAATGATCAGGAGCTTAAAGCGGTTTTAGGCCATGAAATGTCGCACATAAACCACAGTGATATGATTGTCATGACTGTAATAAGTGTTGTGCCTCTAATATGTTACTACATATTTATCAGCACTCTCTTTTCAAATGGAGATAATGATAGTGGAGCTGCAATAATTGGATTTGGCGCATTAATTGCTTATTTCATTGGTAATCTAATAGTTCTATTTGTATCTCGTGTAAGAGAATATTATGCCGATGAGGGAAGTGTGGAATTGGGAAATCAGCCAAATCATCTGGCAAGTGCCCTATATAAACTGGTTTACGGTTCAGCAAGAATTGATAGTGATGAAATAAAACGGGTAGAAGGAGTAAAAGCATTTTTTGCAAATGATATTTCTGATGCCAAAAATGAAATAGACAGTCTTAAAGCTATGGATTTAGATATGGATGGTTCCATAAGCGAAAGCGAACTTGCCCAGATTAAATATACAAAAGCAAGGGTGGGTACTGGTGCTAAATTAATGGAAGTATTTTCAACTCATCCAAATATGGTAAAAAGGATTAAAAGACTTGCTGAAATGAGTTAATTACTCATATTCTTATATTTTTGGAGTAAATATGTCTAACCTGTGGAAACCTGAAGTATTTCAAGGAAGAGGCAAGAAAAAAGACTATTTTGAAGGATGGTATTTTAAATCAATAGATAAAGATGAAAAGACTGCATATTCTATAATTCCTGGAATTTCACTTTCAAGAGATTCTGAAAAATCTCACGCGTTTATAATGCTTTTAGATGCAAGAAATCATAAAATGTATTATTTTACTTATTCTATAAGTGATTTTTGGGCAAATGGGGAATATTTCGAAATTAAAATTAATAAAAACTATTTTAGTCTTGAGGGTATCTATTTAGACATTGATGATGGTCAAAATAAGATAAAAGCCGACTTAAAATTCAGTAATATTATTTCATGGCCTGTGAAATTACTTTCTCCCGGAGTAATGGGGTGGTACGCATTTATACCTAAAATGGAATGTTATCATGGAGTTTTAAGCTTTGATCACCGTATTAAAGGATATATGGAAATAAATGGTGATAAAAAGGGCTTTAATGGTGGTAAAGGTTATATGGAGAAGGATTGGGGGACTTCAATGCCTTCTTCATGGATATGGATGCAGACCAATCATTTTGAAGAGGAAGGAATATCTTTATTCGGCTCTATTGCAAATATTCCATGGCTTAGAAACTATTTCACTGGCTATATTTTTGGATTACTCTATAAAGGCAAAATTTACAGGTTTACAATTTATAATGGAGCTAAAGTAGATAAACTACTGGTTAATGAGGATATAATTGATGTTACTGTAAGAAATAAGAAATATATTCTTGAAATTAGCGCAAAAAGAGAAGAAGGAGTTGACCTTCCAGCACCGTCCCTTGGAGAAATGACATCGAAGGTTAATGAATCATTAAATTCAAGAATTAATTTAAAGTTCTATAAAAAAAATAAGAATAAAAATGAACTTTTATTTTCTGGAACTGGTAGAAACGGTGGTTTGGAGTTTGTGGGAGATATAAATGAGTTATTACGCGGATTTAAAAAATAATAACTATTTATCTTTTATAATAGATTTTACTCTGCCTACTTTTCCATCAGTAAGCCGTACTTTAATTCCATAGGGATGAAATGAAGAATTAGTTAGTATATCCTTAACTTTTCCTCTTGTTTGCTTTCCTGTGCGCTGATCTTTCTTTAAAACAATATAAACTTCAATTCCATTAGATATATCTTTTCTATTTTTACCATTCATTTAAAACACTTCAAAATAATGAATTTGTGGATTAATAATCCACTTAATAAATCTTTACCACACCAACAATATTTTGCCGAGGTAACCATGTGTTTAGAGGAGTCTTTTTGTAAGTATCGACTTCCACAAGTCCGTTACCCAAATCCTTTTGAGTTGTGTAATATTCTACCTGGTGATTATCACTCATTAAATAGACTTTCTCTAGTTCTATTACTTTTAACCTCTTTACAATTAAACCATAATCTGGATGTATAGCTACTACTATGTCATCAACCTTATAATCTTTAGTTTTAAGTACAACTATTTGTTGACCATCTTTTAATGTTGGAACCATGGATGTACCACTTACAGTAGCAGGCATAGTGAGTTGATTAGTTCCAAACTGAGATTTAATTGTAACAGTTGCAGTATAATTATATTTTTTGGCAATAGCTTTCATATCATTACTAATGCTTTCTACGGTACTATTTGGTTCTGTTATTTGGCTTTCAACTTTATTTTGCATTTCAGCCGTCATTTGTTGAGGTGTACCAAAAATATAGAATGTATGGACAGTAGTATCAGTACCATTAGTATCAATGGTTACACTAACATTACCCAAGTTCTGCATTAAGAATGAAGAACTTGCTATAATTCCAATTACAATTATTCCTATAATTAACCATGAACGTGATTTCAATTTATCACCGCTAATTTCTTTAAAATATATTTAGTAGTTTCAATATCTAACTGCCCTGGTGCTGATTCCTGATTAATGGAAGCAAATGTTATTGGTGATCCAAAAATTGGAGCTACCAGTCTTGTATATCTCCCTATTTCTCCCATTGCAATCCCAATAGTGTTTGGAACTTCAGATAACACCTTTAAAACAGTTAATGTATCTTTATTATCATTGGGCATTACTGCAAATTTAGCAATATCTCCCAGTTCTTTTTCTTCTTTTACCACTTTTAAAAGCTCTTCGTAAGAAGGGGTCTTTTTGAAATCGTGATAAGATATAATTGTAGATTTTGATGCTTCTATTACTTCATTTCGAAGGTTTTCTTCTGTTTGAAGTTCTATATCAACAATATTTGCATATTCTGCCGCAGTTATTAAAATATTGATCCTATCTTCTTCGGATCCATTGAAAAACCCACCTTCAGTTTTAATTCGGTTAGTAGCAATTAAAGGATAGTTAATCTCTTTAATAACTCTTTGAACCTCATCTAAATCCGGATTTTTTAATCCATCAATCCTGAATTCAAGGATATCTGCCCCTAAATCAATAGCTTTTTTTGCAGATTTTATTACGGATTCTAATTCTTTTTCTAGAATTGGAGCACAAATCATTGGTTTTTTAAACATCATTGATATCTTTTGATTTATTTATAAATTGATCTAAATTAATTTTATGGATAATGAACTATTAAATAGCTTAAGTTATATCCTATTTCAATATTAATTATTAAATTTTATGAAAATCGCAAACCTATAAAAAGAAGTTTATTGAAATATCCTTATGTATTATTAATAGTTTAATTATTAAAGGTGATTAATTGAAAGTAACTGCAATTGGTGCAGATATCTCAGTAAACGATGTGTCATGCAGTAAGTCTCTTATCTGCAGTATAGAAAATGACATTCCAATTTTATTAGATAATGGTGCTTACAAAGCAGCTTTAACTAACGTAACTGGAGATGACTTGGTTATAAGTGCTTTTGTCGAAGATGATATGCTTGAGTCCGTTAATGCGGGAATAATTGAAATTTTAAAGAAAAATGCTGAAAATCTTGGAGATGTTGCCGGAATATCAGATTCTCCGCAAGAGGCAGGAGAAGGCATATCTTATGCTGAAGCGAAAGTAAGACAGGACAGATATCCTGATGCTGTAATTGTCGCATTTGATACATACGGTGGCGAAGAATTTGTTGGAAATGTTGCAGATGCTGCAATTAAAGCAGCAATGGGTATGGATGATGTAAATGATATTGGGGGAGGAGCAGTAACCGGAACACAAAAAATACCGGGTGTAGGTTATGTTTCCAATCAAACTGATGATCCTGTGGTAGTTGCAACAATAGATAATATTGATAGTGTAGGCATCGTAGCAGGAGCTATGGCTGGTGCAGCTCTGGGTGATCCGCGTGTACACCTTGTTAGGAGAGGTACACCTTCTTATTTAATACCAAGAGGCGTCATAATGTCAGTTACTGCATTTATGAATGGGAATGTTATGGATTTAGCTTTACCTTTATCAGAAAGAATGAGAGTTTCAGGAGACGTATATAAATGATAATTCTTGATGAAAATACAAGATGTATAGTACAGGGAATTACCGGAAAGCAAGGGTCTTTCCACACCGAGCAGATGCTCCAATACAATACAAATATCGTTGCAGGGACATCCCCTGGAAAAGGAGGCCAGAAATTTGGCCATGTAAATGTATATAATTCTATTGAAGAAGCAAAGGAAGAAATGGACATAAATGCTTCAATTATTTTTATTCCAGCACCATTTGCAAAGGATGCTGCATTTGAGGCTATTTCACAGCTTGATACGGTTATTGTAATTACTGAGCATATTCCAGTCCATGACACCATGGAAATTGTTGAATATGCTAAAAGAGAAGGCACTACTTTAATTGGTCCAAATACTCCGGGAATTATTTCTCCTGGCGTTGGAAAGCTTGGGATTATGCCTACTCATATTTTCTCACCAGGAAATATTGGAATAGTTTCCAGAAGTGGAACATTAACCTATGAAATGGCAAATCAAATCACAAATGCAGGAATGGGTCAGAGCACATGTTTAGGTATTGGCGGCGACCCGGTTGTCGGAATGGACTTTGCAGATGTCCTTCAAAGATTTGAAGAAGATGATGGAACCGATGCCATGGTAATGATTGGTGAAATCGGTGGAAATGCAGAAGAAAAAGCTGCTGAATATATTGCAAAAAATATATCTAAACCTGTCGTTGCTTATATTGCGGGAGTTACTGCTCCGCCAGGTAAAAGAATGGGGCATGCTGGAGCTATCATTGAAGGAGATAGTGGAACTGCAGAAAGTAAAAAGAAAGCACTTAAAGCAGCAGGCGTAGAAGTTGCAAGCAGGCCTTCTGAAATTGCTGAAATTATTAAAAACATGTTATAACTTCATTTGGATCTCATATAGTTAAATAATAAATATCTTAATAGAAATATTTCTTAATAATAAAGAACTTAAATTCATAAAACTAATGAGATACCTTAAATTACTTTATTTCAAATTATATAATGATCAACTGATTTTAACTTTTTAAAAACAATATCGTGAGTATTATGGTAAATGAAAGAGAAATTATAGATAAATTAAAAAATGGCGATATTAAACTTCGTGAAATTGAGAAATACACGGATAATGTTGATGAAGCAGTAACAATCAGGAGAAAATTCATAGAAGAAGTAAGTAACTCCAAGATTGAACATATAGCTAATTATTCCATTGATATGGAAGCTGCTTCTAAAAAGAACATTGAACAGCCAATAGGTGCTATTCAAATTCCTATTGGAGTTGTAGGTCCTTTAAAAGTAAATGGGGATCATGCAAAGGGCGAATTTTATGTTCCTCTTGCAACAACTGAAGGGGCACTTTTAGCATCAGTAAACAGGGGTTCTTCTGTTATAGCTGAAGCAGGCGGCGTTACTACTAAAATAATAGCTGATAAAATGACAAGAGCGCCTGTTATAAAAGCTAAATCTGTAACTGATGCGCTTGAAATTAAAACATGGATTGAAGAAAACTTTAAAGAGCTTAAAAAAGCAGCAGAAGTAACCACAAGGCATGGAAAACTAATAAAAATTGACCCAATACTTGTAGTTGGTAGGTATGTTTACCCAAGGTTTGTTTACACAACTGGGGATAGTATGGGCATGAATATGGTTACAATAGCAACTGAAGCAGCTTTAAATCTTTTAACACATAAAACAGGTGCACATATAGTTGCATTAAGTGGAAATGTTTGCGTTGATAAAAAGCCGTCTTCTTTAAACCTTGTGGAAGGAAGAGGTAAAAGCTTTGTTGCAGAAATTATAATTCCTAAAGAAATTGTTGAAAAGAAACTCAAAGCGACTTCTGCAGCTATTGCTGAAGTAAATTTATCTAAAAATTTGATTGGTTCTGCAATTTCAGGAAGTATGGGTTTTAATGCACAGTTTGCAAATATGATTGGGGCTATATTTTTGGCAACTGGTCAGGATGAAGCCCATATAGTTGAAGGAAGTATTGGAATAACCACTGCAACTGAAGAAGAAAATGGAGACCTTTATTTCTCAGTTACACTTCCAGATGTTCCAGTAGCAACTATTGGGGGCGGAACAAGCATTGAAACAGCCCGTGAATCTCTTGAGATAATGGATTGTTATGGAAATGAGAAAGTTCATAAATTCGCTGAAATTGTTGCAGGAACTGTTCTTGCTGGAGAACTTTCACTTTTAGGTGCTTTAGCTGCGGGACATTTAGCTAGGGCTCATAAGGATTTAGGAAGGGCTTAATTACTTTTTTGAAGGAGAAAAATAAGAAATGAATATAAAAGAATTCATTGAAGAATATCTTAAAATGAGCCGATATGTTGCTCTAGGTACTATGGATGGAATATTAGCTGTTATGGGTGTAACCCTTGCTGCAAGTGGAGTTGCAGCGGCAGGTGGCGTTGCTCTTGAAAACTATGTCATTGGATTAACTGGATTAAGTGGGGGTATTGCTCTTTCCCTTTCAAATGCATTTGGCTCTTTTATTGGTGAACGTGCGGAAGAATCACGTACACTTAGAGAACTTGAAGATAAAATGATGCTAAGCGAAGGAGAACTTGATGATACCATCATTCACAAGCAAGCAAAAAGAAGAATTTACATGAGTATGTTTACACATGGATTTTCAAGTTTTATTGGTGCATTCGTCCCAGTTTTACCTTTTTTGTTAATTGCAGATAGAATCACAGCTTTAGTAACCACACTAGTTGCATGTTTCATTGCATTGGTTATATTAGGTATATATTTAGGTAGAGTATCCAGAGAAAGCCTTTTAAAAACCTCAGTAGAAATTGTATTAATAGGCGTAGCTATTAGTGCAATATCTTTTTTAATAGGTGGAAGCCATTAAAAATAAATTAAATATGGAATTATTATTCTAAATCAATTCCATATATTTTTTCTACATTTTCAACATGAATTTTGTAAACATCTTCTTCAGTTAAAGTTCCATTTTCTAAAAGAGCTTTTGTTCGTCTTGGAACGGTTTTTGGACCTAAAACTGCTCCCGGTCTATCATTCATGTCAAGAAAATCAGTTTCCATTAAAAAATTATTCCCTTTTTTAATTCCTTCAACTACCACTTTTTTTGTAGCGATTAAAGATGGTGTCAAACCATGATTTTCATTTTCACTAACCAATGGGCCAGAAAAATGTTTAATGACTTTTGATCTTTCAAGTCCAGCTTCATCAGCCATTTGGGCAAATTCCAAAAATTGTTTTTCTTCTGCACTTTCAGTATGGAGCTGTACTGGACAATCAGCATCTGCAGCAAGTTCCATTGCGTATAAAATTAGTCTGTTGTGAACTTCCATTTCTTCAGGCGAAGCTTCATAATGTGGCCTTCCGATCTCCCCAATTCCAACGGCTTTACCTTCCATTACCAGTTTCTGGGCTGACTCAAAAGTTCCTCGCATCATTTTTTCAGCCATTTCCAATTCAAGCCCATTTTCAACACGTCTTGAAAGTTCAGCAGGATGCGCACCTACAACTGCAAAAGCCTTAACGTCGGTATTCTCGTTGATCTCATTTACATATTTTATAACCAGTTCCATTGCTTCATCAAAGTTACATGATTGCCCGACTGTCCAAGTTGGTTTGTTGGGAATGATCATTACTTTCCCGCCAGCTCTCTCGAATATTTTAGCAACTTCCAGCGGACCAACACCATTTATTGAATCAACATGTATATGGTTATCTGTAATTATCATATCATCCATGTAATTATCTCCTATTTATTAATTTTCTCTCTATGTTCCTTTAGCGAATTTTCAAAAATTTCAAGGGGTGGATAAACTCCGGTCCAAATTTTAAAGGATTCCATTCCCTGATAAATTAACATTTTAATTCCAGATATCGCTTCAGCCTGTGCTTTCTCGCATTCTTTAAGTAAACATGTTTTAAGAGGGTTGTAAACTAGATCATTAACAATAAGATGTGAATGTATCATTCGAGCTTTAACCAGAGGCTCTTGATTTACATTAGGATACATTCCGATTGGAGTAGTATTAATTAGAATATCAGCATCTAAAAGCTCATTTTCAAGTTTTTCTCCATAATCAGCAGTTTTAACATCAGCATTTAACTTTTCAATTAATTCATTTTGAAGGTTAAGTGCATTTTCGGGAGTTCTATTAGCAATAACTAATGATCCAGCACTATCAATTAAAATCTGGAATGCAACTGCCCTTGCAGCCCCTCCAGCACCTAATATAACAACTTTTTTGTCTTTAACAGTACTTACTTCTTCAATAGCTTTTACTGCACCAATTCCATCAGTATTAAACCCTTTAGCATGATCATCATCAAATTTTACTGTATTAACTGCCCCAATTAATTCAGCAGCTTTATCAAGAGAATCAAGGTGCTTAATAACTTCTGTTTTATGGGGAATGGTTACATTAAGCCCTTTTATATTCAGCGATTTTGCACCATTTATTGCTTCTTTAAGGTTATTTTCAGCCACCTGATAAGGAACGTAAATATAATCCAATCCTAAATGTTTAAAAGCTGCATTATGCATTAATGGAGATAAACTGTGCTCTACCGGATTTCCTATTATTCCTACAACGTTAGTTTTACCAGTTATCATTTTATCATCTATTTTTGGAATTATCTTTTAAATTGATATTTTCTATAATCCTTTGTAATTATCTAGTAAAATTTTTCTTTAAATAGAATATTTTATATTCACCCGATTAAATAAAGATTGATGTAGTTAAATTACAAGATTAATAAAGTTTTGAAATTATAGGGGAAATTTGATGCCTGCAAAGCAAAGATTTGTTCTGGATACAACTGCATTTACAGATACGCAGCTTAGAGATGAATTTGGAGATGGAGAACTGGCTAAAACAGCCAACTTTTTAATTGATCTAATTGCAGAGTCACGGATAAAGCTTAATATGAGCTGTCACATGCCTCCAGTAACATATAAGGAACTAGTAAATTATTTAACCCGATATGAATGTCCTGAAGAGGTACTTATAAAAACTGAGACATGGGTAGTCAAAAAAACCCCAGATAGATATGAGACAAAAATTCCATCTGAAATATTTTATGAATACGTTCAGGATATGAGAGAAAGAATGAATAAAGGAATGAGAATATCTGAAAATGCACTTTGGGAAGCTTCTGTAGAATCAATGGTTATGTTATCAAAAGGGAATAAAAAAGCAGATATTGAGTTAGAAATAGTTGGAAATGCTATTAAAGATTTTAGAAAAAAATACAGGGCAGCTTTAAGAAAAGGTACACTTGATAGTGCTCCTGATCTGGATGTTTTACTCCTTGCTAAAGAATTGGGCGCTGGAGTTGTAGCAGCCGATGAGGGCATTAAAGTTTGGGCAGAAAGATTAGGATTGAGGTTTTTAAGTGCAAAATCATTTCCAAAAATGGTTGGAGAATATTTAAAACACTACGAGTAGCTAGACTTATTAAAGAAATCCAAAAATTAACTTTGAATTATTTTTGATCTTAAAAATTTTCTTTAAATTAACCAAAATTATTTTAAATGATTTTTATAAATATTTTAAGAGTATTAAAAAATATCACTTTTCTAATTTAACAAATTAATAAAGTTTATTTTGATAGGATGGTTTAACATGGAAATATCAAGACCCAGAGGAACACGTGACTTTCTATTTAAAGATATGAAGGAAAGAAAGCACGTTGAAAACACATTAAGGAATGTATTTGAAAGATATGGTTATGGGGAAATTAAAACTCCAATATTTGAAGATTTAACACTTTTCACTGAAAAATCAGGAGATGCTATTAAAGAGGAAATTTATCACTTTAAAGACAAAGGAGATCGAGATTTAGCTCTTAGGCCAGAATTAACAGCACCTGTAGCACGTCTTTATCTAAATGAATTACAGAAAAGTGCAAAACCAATTAAAATGTATTATTTTGGAAGCTGTTTCAGGTATGAAAGGCCTCAAAAAGGTAGATTTAGACAGTTCTGGCAATTTGGATGTGAATTAATCGGTGGAAAATCTCCTGAAGCTGAAGCTGAAGTTATAACCATGGCGGCACATGCGCTTGAAGAATTAGGTCTGGAAGATTATAAATTCCATATTGGAAATCTTGGAATAATCAGAAGCCTTTTAAAAGATGCAGAAGTCGCAGAAGATGAACAGCAGCAGATAATGGGTTTAATTGATAAAGGAGATGTTAAAGAGCTTGAAAATTTGCTCAGTAATTCTGATGTATCTGAGTCACTTAAAGAGATTCTATTAAAATTAGTTGAAATTAAAGGCCATAATGAAGTGATAGATGAAGTTAGAGACATCATTAAAAACTGTGAAGGTGCTTTTAAATCATTGGATGATCTTGAAGAGCTTTTAAACCTTCTTGAAACGTTTGGATTCACTAATTACATTGTAGATCTTGGAATTGCGCGTGGATTAGACTATTACACTGGAATTGTTTTTGAAATATATGTTCATGGATTAGGAGCACAAAAACAAATAAGTGGTGGGGGAACCTATAATTTAATAGAGATATTTGGCGGCGAGCCAGTGGAATCCACAGGATTTGCTTTTGGATTTGATAGGGTTATGGAAGCCCTTAGAATACAGGAAGCAGCCATTCCAGTTGAAGGACATGTAGATGTGTTTGTAGCACCGCTATCGGCAGATATGCGGGAAAATGCTTTTAAAATAACACAGGAATTAAGAAGAAATAGAATTTCAACAGATGTTGATCTTGCAAGGCGAAAATTAAAGAAAATTTTGTCCTATGCAAATAATTTAGATGCAAAATACGTTGTTTTAGTTGGGGCAAGGGATATTGAAGCAGGAAATGTCACAGTTAAAAACATGGAATCTGGAGATCAGGAATTAATTGCTGTGGATAAAATTGATGAATTAATTAATAAATTTAAAACGGATGATTAAATGACAGAAGAATGTAATTTGAACTTCAGGCACAAAGTAGGCGATCAGGAACTTGTAATAGCAATAGCACAGGATTATAAAACTTCTGAGGTTCTTATGGTAGCATATATGAATAGGGAAGCATTCCAGAAAACATTAGAAACAAAAAAAGCACATTACTGGAGTACTTCACGTCAAAAAATATGGCTTAAAGGTGAAAGCTCAGGAAACTTCCAGGAAGTTCATGAAATACTTGTTGACTGTGATGAGGACGCTGTTCTTATAAAAATCAGCCAAAAAGGCGGAGCTTGCCATGAAGGATATGAATCATGCTTTTTCAGGAAATTAGAAGATGATAAATTAGAGATAATCGGAAAGAGGGTTTTTGATCCGGAAGAAGTTTATAATAAGAGTTAGAATTTATTTAATTTATATTTAAAAATATATGGGGAGAAAAATAATGAGAATAGTTCCAGATACCAGCGTAATTGTAGATGGTAGGATTACTAAAATTGTCCAGGAAGAAGAATTTAAAGGCTGTGAAGTAGTAATCCCTGAAGCAGTTGTATCTGAATTAGAAAATCAAGCAAATCGGGGAAGAGAAACAGGATTCAACGGTTTAGAAGAATTAAAAAACTTACAAGACTTATACACTGATGGTAAAATTGATCTAATTTACGTTGGTAAAAGACCAACACTTGAACAGATTTCTCTGGCAAAGGGCGGAGAAATTGATGCTATGATAAGGGATACGGCTCAGGATAACGATGCTACATTAATTACAAGCGATAAAGTTCAGACAGAAGTTGCAAAAGCTCAGGGACTTGAAGTTATGTACCTTAGACAGGAAATGGTGGAATATAAAGATCTTGAAATAACAAAATATTTTGATGAAAGCACCATGTCTGTCCATTTAAAGGAAGATGTTGTTCCAATGGCAAAAAAGGGAACACCGGGAAATATCAGATTAACTAAGATAGGTAAAAGACCGTTATCATACGCTGAAATTGAAAGTATGGCTCGAGAAATTGTAGAAAGAGCTAAAAGTGATTTTAAAAGTTTTATTGAAATAGAAAGGGAAGGAGCTACTGTTGTACAATTCAGGGAATACCGTATTTCCATTGCCAGACCTCCATTTTCAGATGGATTTGAAATTACAGTGGTAAGGCCAGTAGCAAAAGTATCTTTAAGTGATTATAGGCTTCCTGACAAACTTATTGAAAGGTTAAGGGAAAGAGCTAAAGGTATATTAATTTCAGGACCTCCTGGAGCCGGTAAAACCACATTTGCCCAGGCGATTGCAGAATTTTACAGTAAAGACCTTAATTCTGTAGTAAAAACAATGGAATCCCCTCGTGATTTACAGGTTGGGGCTGAAATAACTCAATATGCTCCATTAGAGCGCAGTATGGAAAAAACTGCGGATATATTACTTCTCGTACGTCCGGATTACACGATTTATGATGAATTAAGAAAAACCAGAGATTTCAGAATATTTGCAGATATGAGGTTAGCTGGTGTTGGAATGATAGGAGTCGTTCACGCCACTCGACCTATAGATGCTATTCAAAGGGTTATTGGAAGAGTAGAACTTGGTATAATACCTTCAATAGTTGATACAACTGTTTTTATAAATAATGGTAGTGTTGCAGCAGTCTATGATGTTTCATTAACAGTAAAAGTCCCTAGTGGAATGATAGAAGCTGATCTAGCAAGACCAGTTATTGAAATCCGGGATTTTGACTCCGGAGACCTTGTAAATGAGATATATACCTACGGTGAACAGAC
>JAEYSH010000211.1 GCA_023434825.1 Methanobacteriota archaeon
CATGTACACAACAATAATCAAATTCTATACCCTGGCCGATCCGGATTGGCCCGGCACCAAGAATTATAACTTTTTTATTATCAGAAACTTCCACTTCATCGAATTGTTCATAAGTACCATAATAATAAGGTGTTTTTGCTTCAAATTCAGCAGCGCAAGTATCTACCATTTTATAGGTAGGCAAAATATCGTTTTCTTTACGCATATTTCTAATTTCTTCTTCGCTGAATCCTGAAATTTCTGCAAGTTTTTTATCAGAGAATCCCATTCTCTTTGCTTTTCTAAGCATAAATGGGTCAGAAATAGTTTCTTTATTTAGTTTATTTTCAAAATCAATAATATTCAATATTTTATAAAGGAAAAATTCGTCGATTTTTGTAATCTCTTTAATTTTATAAATATCCATTCCAGATTTCAAAGCGGTGTAAACTTGGAAAATACGTTCATCTGTGGCTTTTTCAAGTGCTTCTTCATCAAAATCAACATCATCAAAACCAAACCGTTTAATATCAAGAGATCTAATTGCTTTATGGAGTGATTCTTCAATGGTTCTACCAATGGACATTACTTCACCAGTAGATTTCATTTGAACTCCAATTTGCTTATTTATACCTTTAAATTTATCAAATGGCCATCGGGGTATTTTAGCAACAACATAATCAATTGAAGGTTCAAAAGATGCGGGTGTTTCTTTAGTAATATCATTCTGTATCTCATCAAGGGTCATTCCAATTGCTATTTTGGATGATATTTTAGCTATTGGATATCCTGTGGCCTTAGAAGCAAGCGCACTACTTCTACTAACCCTTGGATTAACTTCAATTACTTTATATTCTCCAGTTATGGGGTGAACTGCAAATTGTATGTTACATCCTCCCTGAATTTTAAGCGCCCGTATAATCTTAATAGAAGCATCTCTGAGCCTCTGGTTATCATCATCACTTAAAGTCTGTGAAGGAGCTACAACTATACTTTCTCCAGTGTGAATTCCCAGGGGGTCAATATTTTCCATGTTACAAACGATGATACAGGTATCGTTTTTATCCCTCATTACCTCGTATTCGAACTCTTTCCAGCCCATTACTGATTCATCAATGAGTACCTGGCCAATAAAACTCATATCAAGCCCTCGTGTAGCTACCTCACGAAGCTGTTCTTCATTATAGGCTACGCCACCACCAGTACCTCCCAATGTAAATGCAGGCCTTACAATAACTGGATATCCAATCTGTTCAACTGCTTCTAAAGCATCTTCTAATGAACTAACTGCCCTTGCCTTTGGTACAGGCTCATTAAGCTCTTTCATGAAACTGTCGAAAAGATCACGGTCTTCTACATTCCTGATTGTTTCTACAGAAGATCCTATTACTTTAATCCCTTTAAGTGCCCCTATCTTTTCAAGACCAGTAGCCACATTTAAACCAGTTTGACCACCCATTGTTGGTAAAATAGCGTCTGGTTTTTCTTTTTCTATGATTTTTGCAACAATTTCTGGAGTTAATGGCTCAACATAAACGCTGTCTGCCATATCCATATCTGTTTGAATTGTTGCAGGATTACTATTTACAAGTATTGTTTCTATTCCTTCATCTTTTAGTGATTTACAAGCTTGAGAGCCAGAATAATCAAATTCAGCAGCCTGTCCTATTTGAATTGGCCCTGATCCAATGATAAGAACTTTTTTTATGTCGTCATCCTTCGGCATTTTTAGTCCCCGTATGTAATTTTTTTTATTTGTGATTTTAGTTCATAAATTATAATTTTTATCGTTATTTTTAAGTGATTAATATTTATTTACAATTTTAAGGAATCGGTCAAATGTATAATCTGTATCGTGAGGTCCTGGACCTGCTTCTGGGTGATACTGCACACTTGAAACTGGGAGTTCCTTATGTTCTATCCCTTCTGGTGTTCCATCATTTAGATTCATCTGAGTCATTCTGAGTGGAGTTTCATCTATTGAGGAAGGATCAATTGTAAATCCATGATTTTGAGAAGTTATGGAAACTTTATCAGTTCTAAGGTCTTTAATCGGTTGATTTATTCCCCTGTGACCAAATTTCATTTTATATATTTTGGCTCCAAATGCAAGACCAATTATCTGTTGACCCAGACATATTCCAAACATAGGAAGTCTTTCTGAAAGCTTCTGCACGTTTGAAATCGCTTCTTTTACTCTTTCTGGATTTCCGGGACCGCTGGACACGAGTATTCCATCTGGATCAAAATCAAGAACTTCTTTATAATCCATTTTATAAGGTAAAACCACAACGCCCGTTTCTCTTTTAAGCAATGCTTTTATACTGTTATTTTTTATACCACAATCAAGTACTGCTATCCTCTTCTTGAAGTCTTCTCCAAAAATTTTTGGTTCCTTAACACATACCTGATCTACAAGGTCTAAATTTTCAATTCCTTGTTGAGATTTAGCCATTTCCAGTATTTCTTCATCTTCAATATCTTCTGTTGAGAGAACTCCTTTCATTGCTCCATGTTCTCTTATTTTTATGGTGAGAGCTCTGGTATCAATTCCACTAATTCCCGGAATCTCATATTCTGATAGAAAATCAGTAAGACTTTTAGTTGATTTTGCGTGGGATGGGTGCTGACTTTCTTCCCTTACAATGAATCCTTCTGCTTTTATTCCTTCAGATTGGAACCATTTTTCTGATATTCCATAATTACCCTGCAGAGGATATGTATTCATCAATAACTGACCTTTATATGAAGGATCTGTTAAAGACTCAACATAACCCGTCATACCTGTTGCAAAAACTACTTCCCCAGTTTTTGTAGTTTCAAAGCCAAAGCTTTCTCCTTTTAATATTGTTCCGTCTTCTAAAGCAAGTTTTGCTTCTCTTACCATTAAATCACCGTGGTTAATCGTAATTCGTTCTTAAAATATTTATATAAATTATAATTAGTAAATTGGAATCTATAATCTCCTTTATGTCATTTGATTTTCAAGTATTTATCTTTAAGTGAAGTTGCTAATTTTCATTAATTTCTTTTTTCATGATGACAGCATCCTCACCGTCTTCATAATAATTTTCAAGGATTTCTTTTTCTTTAAATCCGACTTTATTGTAAAATTTCCTTGCGCCACTATTTCCAACCCTTACTTCAAGCTTAATTTCCCTAACACTACATTTTGAGAATATATTAATTGCATAGCCAACCAGTTCTTTCCCTATGTCTTTCTTTCTGTATTTTTTATCTACAGCTAGAGAAATTATATGACCCTCATCTTCATACCTGATCCAAAATATAATATATCCCACGACAATATTATCTTGTTGCGCTACCAGAAATCCCGCTCCTAAATTATAAATATCAATAAGAATACTGGGAGGATAAGGATCTTTAAAAGCTTCTGTTTCTATTTCCAGAACTCTTTTAATGTCTGAACGCGTGAATTCTCTTATTATCATGAATATCCCCGTGATAGAAATGTGGAACGATTTTGCTCAATATATAATCAATAATTATCAAGATGCAGATAAGATAGTTGAAATTGGAGTTGGAAAATTTCATAAAGTTGGTTCTATTCTCCATGAAAACCTTAAAGCTAATATTGTCTTGACAGATATTAAACCTTCTTCCAATAAAATAGTTCAAGATGATATATGTAATCCTAACTTAAAAATATATAAGGGATCATCTCTTATTTATTCCATACGACCACAACCAGAATTACAGCCATATATTATTAAAGTTGCAGAAAATGTTGGCGCAGACTTAATTATTAAACCGTTTTCAACAGAATTTGTGAGTTCTAAGAAAATGAAGCTTGTAAATTACAGGAAAACCAGTTTTTATAAAATGTCAGCCATTAAATTAATTTAATTTTATTATTAATTCAAATAATTAAATTCTAAGAAGTGTAACCATGAAATGGGAAAACTTAAGTGTAGAAGAAACCTTAAAAGAGCTAAAAACAGATGCTGATAAAGGTTTAACAACCAAAGAAGCGGAAGAGCGCTCGCTTAAATATGGAAAAAACGAATTGGTTGAAAAAGAGAAACCAGGCCCAATAAGCCTTTTTTTAAGCCAATTTAAAGAAATACTAATTATTATACTAATTTTTGCAGCCATAGCTGCATATTTTGTCGGTGATGTAATTGACGCCATCGTTATCCTTATTGTAGTAGTTATAAATGCAGTAGTTGGATTTGTACAGGAATACCGGGCAGAAAAAGCAATGGAAAAGCTTAAAGGACTTATAACAAGTGAAGCAGTTGTAGTTCGTGACGGAAAAGAACAAAAAGTTCCTGCAATGGATTTGGTGCCTGGAGATATTGTCATCGTTGAAGAAGGAGATAATATTCCTGCAGATTTAAGAGTAATCCAGACTTCTGATTTGAAGATTAATGAATCCGCCCTTACTGGAGAATCACTTCCTGTTGAAAAAATATGCGATGCCCTCGAGCCAGGTGAAGAAAGCACATGTAACATAATTTATATGGAAACAGATGTTTCCACAGGTAGAGGACGAGGTGTGGTTACAGATATAGGTATGGATACTGAAATCGGTAAAATAGCCGAAATGATTCAGGAAGAAGAGGAAGAAACACCTTTACATCAGAAAATTGGAAGACTTGGAAGAAATCTGGGAATTCTGGCATTAGGAGTTTGTTCAATTGTATTTATACTGGAGTACTTTCAGGGCACTCCCATTGTAGAAACATTCCTTATTGCAATTTCATTAGCAGTAGCATCTGTTCCTGAAGGACTTCCAGCAATTTTAACATTAACTCTTGCTCTTGGAATGCAGAGAATGGCTAAAAGTAATGCAGTAGTTAGAAGACTACTTGCAGTAGAAACATTAGGTTCATGTAACGTCATATGTACTGATAAAACAGGTACCCTTACCAAAAACAAAATGACCGTTACAGAAACTCAGATTACTGCTCCTGAAAGAGCTTTTGAAATATCTGCATTATGTAATAATTCAAGCATTAATGAAGGCAAAGTTATAGGAGACCCTACTGATGGGGCAATCCTGATGTTTGCTCAAGATAATGGATATTCAAAAAAAGAACTTGAAAAAAGATATCCAAGGATTTATGAGATTCCACTGGACAGTGTTAGGAAAAGAATGACCACTGTAAATGAAATAGATGGAGAAAAATACGTTCTTATTAAAGGGGCCCCAGAAATTGTTTTAAATAGATGTATGTGGATTGAAAAGAATGAAAAAGTGCAAAAAATTACAAAACAAGACAGAGAATCCGTATTAAATGATTTAAAAGATATGACTGGTAAAGCACTTCGTGTTCTTGCCCTTGCTTACAAAAAAATCCCATATGAAGAAAGTAAATTTGATACAATCCACAAGGACAAGTTAGAAGAAAATCTTATCTTTGTGGGTTTGTTGGGAATGATGGATCCACCAAGAAAAGAGGCCAAAGAAGCAGTTGCAACCTGTAAGAAAGCAGGAATTAAAGTAGTAATGATTACTGGTGATCATGAAGACACTGCAGCAGCTATTGGAAGAGAAATAGGGATACTTACTGAGGGAAAAGTTCTCACAGGTTCCCATTTGGATAAACTTTCTGATGCAGAATTTGAACGTATTGTGGAAGATGTTCAGGTTTATGCAAGAGTTTTCCCTGAGCAAAAAGTTAGAATTGTAGAAGCGCTTAAAGATAAAGGAGATATTACTGCTATGACTGGAGATGGTGTAAATGACGCTCCAGCACTTAAAAAAGCAGCTATTGGAGTTGCCATGGGAAGCGGTACTGATGTTGCAAAAGAGTCCGCAGACATGCTTTTACAGGATGATAACTTTGCTACAATTGTTAAAGCAGTTAAAGAAGGGCGTACTATATTTGATAATATAAGAAGATTCGTGAGATTCCAGCTTTCAACCAACGTAGGGGCGATACTCACCATTACTGCAGCCTCAATTATGAGCCTTCCCATTCCATTCAACCCAATTCAGGTTCTCTGGATAAATATCATAATGGACGGGCCTCCTGCACAGTCTTTAGGTGTGGAACCGCCAGAAAAAAACGTTATGGAACGTCCACCGCATAAAGAAGAAATAATTCCAAAGAGAAATCTTATAAGAATTATTCTTGCAGGATTAGTAATGACTGTAGGTACCCTTGCACTTTATATATACGAACTAAGTCTTGGAATTGGTGAATTAAAAGCAACTTCCATTGCCTTCACCGTTTTTGTAATGTTCCAGATATTTAACGTGTTTAACTGCAGATCAGAAAAAGGATTTTCTAATAAATTCCTTTTAATAGCTATTGGAATATCATTTATTCTACAATTATGCGTTATTTACATTCCATTCTTTGAAGGAATCTTTAGAACCACCCCCCTATCTGCCATAGATTGGTTAATTATCCTTGCAGTTTCATGTACAATCTTAATCAGTGATTGGCTGGTTGCAAGGTTTATAAAATAAGCTAAAGGGGTTTTACGTAAATGCCCAATACAAAAAATTTAATGGTAATGGCCGGCACTAAAGATGCCGCCAATATCATTAAAAAACTTAAATCTTCTGGAAGCTTTAGAATACTTGCCACAACCACAACAGAATACGGTGCAGAAATAGCAAAAACAGCAGGGGCAGATGAAGTTCTTTCAGGGAAATTGGAACTTAGTGATTTAATAAATCTTTTAAAAGAAAAGGATATTAGTATTTTAGTTGATGCAACCCACCCATTTGCCACAGTAGCAACAAAAAATGCCATTAAATCTTCTGAAAATTCCAAAATAAAATATATAAGGTTTGAAAGGCCCCGAGAAAGTTTAATAGAAAGTAATCTTATCCATAAAGTTTTTTCTTTTGATGAAGCAGCTTTAAAGGCGTTTGAATTAAATAAAAGTAGAATTTTGCATTTAGCAGGGGTTTTAACCCTTGAACCCATAATTCAGGAAAATGATGCTTCAAAAGTAGTGGTCAGGGTTCTTCCATCATTAGACTCTATTGAAAGATGCCTGAAATTAGGATTAAAGCAAGAAAATATAATTGCAATGCAGGGAACATTTTCTAAGGACTTTAATAAGGCTTTAATGGAAGAATATGATGTTTCTGTAATTATAACTAAAGAAAGTGGGGAAACTGGGGGCACTTCATCTAAAATAAATGCTGCACTTGAGCTTGGAATCCAAATAGTTTTAGTTATTCGTCCCGAAATTCCAGAACTCAATAATAAAGATATTTTCACAGATTTAGATGAAATGATTAGTTTTTTATTAAATTGAATGAATAAAATACATCTAAATATTATTAAGAGTTAAATACTAATATTATAATACCTTTAAATATTTTTTAGGTGTTTTAATGGACAAAAATCGGGACTATATACTTATTGGAGCTATTTTTGCTATTGGTTTAACTATAGGTTTTTCAATTAATACGGATTCTGATTATTTTACAGGGACATTTGCCCTGACTAATCTTAATCAGACATATACAAATGCAATCGATGATGCTATGATTGCTGAGCATGAAGAGATTGATTTTCATTTAACTTCCATTACCGAAAACAATTCTAATTTAATCTGGCAGGGAAATGGTAGTGATAAACGAGTTTTAGTAGTTGTATGGACAAAATATTATTCCAGTTATCCTGCTGGACAAAATATAACCACTTCATGGGGAGAAACATGGGTAACAGTTGTACCCGAATTGAAAAATTTCTTTAAATCCCATCCTGTTTCTAAAGAATATACCCGATTAAGAGTTGCACAGCTTTTAGGTTTACCTCCAAATTCAAAAAATGATTACTTTGCAGAAATATGGGTGAAACCAGAGGATCTTTTTAGACCCACCCCAGATAATGAAATTAATGATACTACTGCACAACTGGATTTTCCAAGTACAGTAGATCC
>JAEYSH010000067.1 GCA_023434825.1 Methanobacteriota archaeon
TCATTGGTGTTACTTATGGACTAATGCCATACGGTAACAATCCTATGGGTTGGAATAATCCATGGGTGATAACCTCTATGATACTGGGGTTAGCTGCATTAATCTTATTCCCATTCATTGAAAATAGGGTTGAATCCCCTATGTTTAGATTGGATTTATTTAAAATTAGAATGTTTACATATGGAAATCTAGCAGGTTTCCTAGGTTCACTAAGTAGGGGTGGTGTGATGTTCCTGCTTGTAATAATGTTGCAAGGCATTTGGCTACCGTTACATGGTTACAGTTACGATTCCACTCCATTTTGGGCGGGTGTTTACATGTTACCATTAATAGTAGGAATGAGTATTATGGGACCATTATCAGGTATGTTATCTGATAAATACGGATCCAGGTTAATAGCCACTACGGGAATGGTAATTTCCACAGTAGCTTTCATAGTATTAGCTGCGCTACCTTATAATTTCAGTTACATGGAATTCGGTTTAGCACTGTTAATGATGGGAATAGGTTTTGGAACATTTGGTTCACCTAACAATGCTTCTATAATGAACTCTGTTCCTGCAGAAGAAAGGGGAGTGGCCTCTGGAATGATTTATACTTTTATGAATACAGCTTTTACAGCTAGTATGGCCGTATTCTTCACTATAGTTATAGTGGGAATAACTCAAAGATTCCCCGGAGAAATAACAAGTTCACTAACCAGTATAGGCGCTAGCAACTTAGCACCATTACTTAGTAATATTCCAGCAACTGGTGCTTTATTTTCAAGTTTATTGGGTTATAATCCAGTTGGCACAATACTAACAAGTTTACCTGCACCAATCGTCTCTAGTATACCACCATCCACTTTAAGCACTTTAACAGGCACTACATGGTTCCCAACCATTTTTGCAAAAGCATTCATGCCGGCACTACAAATATCATTCTATATAGGTGCGCTATTAACGCTTATAGCCGCCATACTATCTGCACTTAGAGGTGAAAAATATATACATGAACAGGAAAAACCAAATGGAGATTTAGATAAAGAAGAAAGAATAGACTCAAAAACTCAGAGTTAAATATTCTTTTTTCTTTTTAATTTTAATTAAATTTGACTGTATTTATCATATGGTCAGTATATTTTAATATTTTTGGCATTGAAGTCGTTTAATTTTCGGCGATTAATTATATTCATTACTTAAAACGTTGAGTTTGCATAATGTATTGAGATTTTGTAAGTTTAGCTGCTTAAAATCATGCTATACTACAAAAAAAGTTCAAAATTTAGAATAAATTCTACAATCCAATGCAGCAGTAAACATTCTTAATAACAGGTTCTTTACCGTAATGGTGTCCAATAGCGAAGTATTCATCAGTAACTATTATATTTTCCATTTTAGAAGCCCTGAAAAGTTTCCAACCAACAGGATTACCTGATTTACTGTGCCCTTTAATTTGAAAAGCCCTTAAAAATTCATCATCTGATTTTCCTTGCCCATAACAGTACGGTTCAGCCACGCGAGTGCTATCTTCGTAGTTGAACTGGATCATTTTCTTGGACTGTATTGCAGAACATACTACTTTTTTAATATTATTTTCCATGTTTTTATTATTATAAAAGAAGTATTTGGTTTTTATGCAACTTTTTTTAAAAAAAGGCTGATCAAAAAATCCGGCAGAACTTCGTTCTGCGGCCCGTAAAATCCTTGATTTTTCGACGACATCGCTTCGCTGCGGAAAAAAAGAATTAATTTTTAAAATAATAAATCAAATTATCGTAATTAAGTAGATTAAAGTTTAAATCTAAAATTTAATTCTCATAAACGGATTTAGCTCTATCATAGACATTCTTCAAAGTCTGCATGTCTACACTGGTATAAATCTGAGTGGTACTCAGGTTTGAGTGTCCTAAAAGCTGCTGAATAGCCCTGATATCAACACCATTCTTTAGAAGGTGGGTTGCAAATGAATGCCTTAAAATGTGTGGAGTTACCTTTTTCTTAATCCCTGCAGCCTTTGCATGGTCTTTAATCATCATCTGGATATATCTTGGAGTCAAATGATTTCCAGACCGATTTACAAAAAGAAATGCGCATTCATCATCTTTTTTTTCGATATATTCTTCAATTAGCACCCTTGACCTGCCATCAAAAAGTACAATTCTATCTTTTTCTCCTTTTCCACGGATTCTTAGCGTTCTTTCTGTTAAATCAACATTATCTGTATGGAGATATACCAGTTCTGAAACCCTGAGACCTGATGAATAAAGTAAAGCTAAAATTACTTTATTTCTAAGATTTCTGGTTTGGGCATATATGGACAAGTTTTTGTCCATGTCATCAAAGGCATGAATCAGGTTTTTAACTTCCTCTTCATTTAAATGTTTAGGGAGTGATTTAGTCCTTTTAGGGGTCTGAATCTCCTTTAAAATGTGGATACCCCCGAATTCAAAGAACTTTTTTACAACAACAGTTACAAGATAGATGTAGTTCTGTGAAACGTTTTTGTCACGTTTTAGATGGGTTATATATTTTTTAAATGCCCTTAAAACTCTTCTATCATCAGTAAGGTTCTTTTCAACCAGTAAAAAATCATAAAAATTAATAACTATTGATTTATACGTTTTAATGGTATTTCTAGAATAATTCCTTATCTCAAGTTCAATAAGGTAGTCCTCTATCATCTCAGGAAAATCATAACGTTCTAAAATAGATTCATCCATGTCATAGCTGTGTGCTTCAGAAACAACTTCTCCCCCGTTTCTTCTCATGTGATTAGAATATGGATTCATGGTATCAGCTATGGCATGTTTATTTTTAATTGAAATTAGATAATAGCGTATTTTGGTATTGGGGGTTATACTACATAAGTTTTACTACATGTAGCTTCGATCTACATTTTCATTTGGTCCATATCCTTTTCCATTACCCATGCTCTGGGAACTGGATAGATCTTTTTGAATTGCATTTTCAAATGAATTATACCTTTTAAGGATCTGATCCTCAATTGAAATGGCATTGTTTATGGC
>JAEYSH010000110.1 GCA_023434825.1 Methanobacteriota archaeon
GGAAGAGTTCCAAGAAAGGTTAAGTGGGTTAAACAATGAGTGAAAGAAGTTTTGTGATGCTTAAACCAGATGCCGTACTCAGGAGGCTAATGGGGACAGTATTGACCAGATTTGAAGAAAGAGGACTTAAAATAGTCGCTGCAAAGATGATGGAAATCTCTGAAGATCTCGCAAAAGAGCACTATGGAGAACACAAAGAAAAACCATTTTTCGATGATCTTGTAAACTATATTACATCCGCACCGGTGCTTGCAATGGTAATTGAAGGTGATGAATGTATTAGTCTTATAAGGAAAATGGTAGGAGCTACCAATCCTAAAGAAGCAGATCTTGGAACTATAAGAGGAGATTATGCTTTAGATACTGGTAGAAATATAATTCATGCTTCAGATTCTCCACAATCTGCAAAAAGAGAAATTGCATTATTCTTTGATGAATCTGAAATATGTGAATACACTTTACCGGATGAAAGTTTAATATACGAACAATAATTTCTTTTATCTTACTTTTTTAAGGTTGAAGAAAATACACAGTATTTTCTGAACAACATAAATAGGAAATTTATGAGGTTTAAAAATTGAAAATTCGATCACCAATAGTTTCTGTACTAGGACACGTGGATCATGGGAAAACAACCCTCTTAGATTTTATAAGAGGTAGTGTTATTGCCAAAAAGGAAGCAGGCGGAATCACACAACATATTGGAGCAACAGAAATTCCAATGGAAGTTGTGGAAAGCATTGGTGGTGAATTCTTAAAAAAATTAGCTATCAAAGAAACACTCCCGGGACTTTTCTTTATAGATACTCCTGGTCACGAGGCATTCACTACTCTTCGTAAAAGAGGAGGGGCACTCGCTGATCTGGCAATATTAATTGTAGATATTAATGAAGGTTTCAAACCCCAAACTCATGAGGCTTTGAATATCCTTAAAATGTATAAAACTCCTTTTATAGTTGCAGCAAATAAAATTGATAAAATATTTGGATGGCAACCAACTGAAGGTGCACCATTTCTTCAAAGTTTTTCTAAACAACCTCAAAATGTTCAGGAAAAAGTAGATACAGGTCTTTATGAACTTGTTGGAATCCTGCATGATGAAGGTTTTGAATCTGAAAGATTTGATAGAATAAGTGATTTTGCAAGGCAAATAAGTATAGTACCAATAAGTGCTAGAACTGGTGAAGGCGTGCCTGAACTATTAGCAATGCTTATGGGACTTGCCAAACAATATCTATCAGAACAGCTAAAGATTGAAGAAGACGCACCAGCAAAAGGAACAATTCTTGAAGTTAAAGAAGAAGTTGGACTTGGAGTAACCATAGATGCTATAATTTATGACGGAATTCTCAAAAAAGACGATACTATTGCCATCATGACTAAGGATGATGTAATAACTACTAATATACGTTCACTTCTAAAACCACGACCTCTTGAAGAAATCAGAGAATCAAAAAAGAAATTCAAGAAGGTTGATGAAGTTGTTGCTGCTGCTGGTATTAAAGTAGTAGCTCCAAATATTGAAAATGCTGTTTCAGGATCACCATTACGTGTTGCACGTGGGGATCTTGGAGATGTAAAAGAAGAAATTTTAAAAGAAATTGAAGACATAAAAATAGATACTGACGAGATGGGTATTGTAGTTAAAGCAGATACTCTGGGTTCACTTGAAGCACTGGTAAATCTGCTAAGAGGAATGGAAGTTCCAATTAGAGCAGCAAATATTGGTGATGTCTCTAGAAGAGATGTGGTCGATGCTGTCATCGTTAAAAAAGAAGATCCTCTTTATGGGGTTATAATTGCTTTCAACGTAAAGATTCTTCCTTCTGCTGCTGAAGAAATTAAGGCATCTGAAATTAAACTTTTCTCTGCCAATGTAATATATCAGTTAACTGAAGATTATCAGGAATGGATCGATGCTGCAGAAGAGAAAAAGAAGAAAGCGTATCTTGATGCTATAATCAAACCTGCAAAGATAAGAATTATCCCTAAACTTGTCTTTAGAAACAGTAAACCTGCAATAGCAGGTATTGAAGTTCTAAGTGGTACCGTTAAACAAGACTATGGTCTTATAAGGGGAGACGGTTCTAAAGTTGGGAAAATTGAAGGAATGCAGGATAAGGGAGATAATTTAAAAACAGCATCAAGGGGTAAAAAAGTTGCCATGAGCATAAAAGATGCAATCTTTGGCAAGAACTTTGATGAAGGGGATGTCCTATACGTGGATATACCTGAAAATCACTATAAAATCCTTGAAACAGAGCTTAAAAATAAGCTTAATGAGGATGAATTTGAAACATTAAATGAAATAGTGGATATAAAAAGAAAGGAAAACCCAAACTGGGGACTATATTAATCCTTAATTATAATAATCCATATTAAACTAAAAAGTATCAACTAGGATAACAATATTAAAATGGAGGAGATAGATTGGCATTTAAATTAGTTATATCAGAAGGCGCAAAAAGTCATCAGGTTGAAGTTGACCAAGCACAAACAAAACAGTTAGTCGGTTTAAAAATAGGCGATGAAATAGATGCTTCTTTAGTAGGCTTAAATGGTTACAAACTAAAAATCACTGGTGGAAGCGATAAAAACGGTTTCCCAATGAAAAAAGATGTTGATGGACCAAGAAGAATAAGAACCCTTGTTTCCGGTGGTATTGGATTTAAACCACAAAGAGATGGAGAAAGAAGAAGAAAAACTGTCCGTGGAAACACTATATCTGATGATATTGTTCAAATTAGTACAATAGTTACAGAAAAAGGCGCAAAAAGTATAGATGAACTTTTAGGCGCAGAAGAAGCAGAAGAATAAATCATTTAAATAATTAAAATATCTTAAAATAAGATTTAGGTGTAATTGTGAAGATACAATCTGAAATAAATATAGGGCTTGTAGGACACGTTGATCACGGAAAAACTACGCTAACAAAGGCTCTATCGGGCATATGGACTGATACACACAGTGAAGAGACTAAAAGAGGAATATCAATAAGACTGGGTTATGCAGATATAACCTTCAGGCAGTGTACAGAATGTCCTGCTCCTCAATGCTACACCACAGCGCTTGTTTGTGAACAATGCGGCAAAGAAACTGAAACATTAAGAAGAGTATCCTTTGTAGATTCTCCAGGGCACGAAACCCTTATGGCAACAATGCTTTCAGGTGCTGCAATAATGGATGGTGCTGTGCTTGTAATAGCGGCTAATGAACCATGCCCTCAGCCCCAGACAAAAGAACACCTTATGGCGCTTGATGTTATAGGCGTTAAGGATGTCATAGTAGTTCAAAATAAAATTGACATAGTTTCAAAAGAAAGGGCTATAGAGAGCTATAATGAAATAAAAGAATTTGTAAAGGGTACATGTGCAGAGGATGCCCCAATAATACCTATATCCGCACAACAAGGTGCAAATGTAGATATTTTAATTGAAATGATTCAGGAAATGATTAAAACTCCTGAACGTTTACTGGACAAGCCCGCAAGAATGTATGTGGCCAGATCCTTTGACATTAATAAGCCGGGATGTAAACCTAAAAATATCGCTGGTGGAGTAATAGGTGGTTCTCTAATTCAAGGAAAACTTAAAATAGGGGACAAACTTGAAATAAAACCAGGTATTCAGATTAAGAATAAAGGTAAAATGGAATGGATGAGTTTAACCTCTGAAATTGTAGGGCTAAATACTGCCAGTGAACATGTTGAGGAAGTAAATCCTGGCGGACTTATTGGTGTAGGAACAAAACTTGATCCTGCACTAACTAAAGCTGATTCACTATCTGGATCAGTTGCGGGAGAACCAGGAACATTACCTCCAATTTTACACACTTTCACCATGGAAACAAATCTTTTAGAAAGAGTTGTTGGAACCAAGGAAGAAAAAGATGTTGATCCAATTAAATCATCAGAACTCTTAATGATAAACATCGGAACAGCAACAACCATTGGAACTGTTACAAGTGCTAGAGGAAAAACTGCGGATGTAACACTTAAATTACCAGTATGTGCCGAGTCTGGCCAAAGAGTAGCTTTAAGCAGACGTGTTGGCGCAAGATGGAGGTTAATTGGATATGGTATCATCAAATAGAGAAGCGGTGTTAGATGCAAATTTTTTATGATACCTGCTCAATTTCATGTTGATATATTAACCGAACTTGGGCAAATTATACCGCATTACAAGCTTTTAGTTCCCTCTTTTGTTATAAGAGAACTTGAAAATATAAAGAATAGATCTAGGGGTAAAGATAGAATTGCAGCATCTGTTGCACTTAAAATAGCCAAAGCCCCTGAAATCAATGTAGTCGAAATTGATTTAAAACCAAAAGAGCGGGTTGATGATGCTCTTCTCCGCATTTCAAAGGTCCTATGTACAAATGATATTGGACTGAAAAAAAGAGCAAGAAATAAAGGAATTACCGTTATACATTTGCGCCAGAGGAAATATCTGGATGTTGACGGATATTTAGGTTTATAAAATATTAATACTCATTTAATAATATATTAAATTACATGGATTATAACTTTGGATAAAATTTGGAGTGATTATGAATGAATCTTTGGAAGGATTTAGCACCAGGACCATCAGTTCCAGAAGTAATATACGCAGTAATTGAAATACCAAAAGGATCTAGAAATAAATACGAATATGATAAAGATATGGAAGCATTTGCACTGGATAGAGTACTTTACTCACCATTTGTTTACCCTGCTGAATATGGAATAATTCCACAAACACTTTATGACGATGGAGATCCGATGGATGTAATGGTATTGATGGAACAGCCAACATTTCCAGGATGTGTAATAGAAACAAGACCTATTGGAATCATGAGAATGATTGACGGCGGCGATAACGATGATAAAATATTAGGTGTTCCAGTTAACGATCCAAGATTCAAGGACATAAATGATATTAGTGATGTTCCTAAACATTTATTAGATGAAATTACGCATTTCTTCAAGGAATACAAACACCTTGAAGGTAAAACTACTGAAATTCTGGGATGGGAAAATGCAGAAAAAGCATTTGAAGCAATAAAACATTCAATAGAATTATATAAAGAATAATTTTAATAAATAAACCAAGAGGGGTTTAATTTGTACTTAATATCAAAAATTGAAGATACTGTCAGAGTCCCACCGTCTTTATTCGAAGAACCATTAGAAGATGTGGCTTTCGAACTTTTAAACGAAAACTACGTTGGGAAAATCGATAAAAAGATGGGATTAATGGTTACAGTAAAAGAAATAGAAGAGATAGGTATTGGTAGAGTTATAATGGGTGATGGAGCAGCATACCATGATGTTACATTCACAGCTCTCTTTTTCAAGCCTGAACTTCAAGAAATTATTGAAGGAGAAGTTATTGAAATAACTGAATTTGGAGCATTTATACGAATGGGTCCAATGGATGGTTTAGTTCATGTTTCTCAAGTTACAGATGATTATATAAATTACGATTCAAAAAGAGGGGCCTTACTTGGTAAAGAGTCTAAAAAGACTCTTGAAGAAGGAAATAAAGTCCGTGCAAGGATTGTTGCACTGAGTTTGAAAGGAAAATCCTCTAAAGAAACTAAGATCGGTCTCACCATGAGGCAACCCGGCCTTGGAAAAGATGAATGGATCGAAAAAGAGAAAAAGAAAAATAAGAAAGGGAAGAAGAAATAATGGTTACTAAAGCATGTACAAGATGTCATAGAATCATGGATGAGGATAGATGTGCTATATGCAATATTCCAACTTCAAAAAACTGGAGCGGTTTTTTAATTGTAATCGACCCTGATAATTCAGGTATTGCACAAGAACTTCATATCAGTCTTCCTGGAGAATATGCTTTAAGAGTTAGATAAATTTATAAGATTTTCAGGTAAAAACGTGTTTTTATTAAAAAAAGAATCCAGAAAAAAATTTAAAAAACCTTTTGGTAAAGTTTATCCGGATTTAAATGACATTAATAAATCATTACTTGAAGATCATTTTATAATCTCCGTTGGAGATGAAACAACAAAAAATCTTTTAAATGCTGATATAATCCCTAAAATTGGCATTATTGATAATATAATAGAAAGACAAACTTCAAAACACGATATAGAATACAATGCAGTTACTCTGAACGTGGTTAATCCTCCGGGAACTATAACTGATGAACTTTGGAATGCAATAATCAAATCTTTTGATATTGGCAAGGAATCCAATATTTTAATTGTTGTAGATGGTGAAGAGGATCTTGCAGTTATTCCATGTGTTTTAAAAGCTCCTGAAGGGTCGTTATTATTATATGGACAACCTGGAGAAGGAGTTGTACTTGTTGAAACTGATAAAGTAAAAGAGATGGCAAAAGAATTGCTAACGGAATTTAAGGAGGTTGAAGAAAATATTTAAAAATATTTTCTGAACCTCAAAAAATTATGTTAAATTTTTTGGAGGTAAAATAATGGACATAGAAATTATAGAAAAAAATGAAAATCCACTATTAAACAGAACTGAAGTACACTTTGATTGCGTATATACTGGAGAAACTACTCCAAAAATCATAGATGTTAAAAATAAACTTGTTGCACTACTTGACGCAGATAAAAATCTTCTCGTAGTTGATAAGGTTTTACCTAAATTTGGAGAAGGTAAAGCTGAAGGATATGCAAAAGTTTACGATTCAGAAGAAAGCTTAAAATCTATAGAACAAAAACACGTTCTAGATAAAAATACAGAACCTCAAGAGGAAGAATCCGAGGAGGAATAAATAATGAAGAAGTGTGACCTTTACGAAGTTAAAGATAACAAACTTGTAAGAAAAAATCCTGAGTGTGTTAGATGCTCCCACGGTGTTTTCATGGCTGATCATGGAGACAGATATGCATGTGGAAAATGCGGATACACACAGTGGAAAGGTAAAGAATAATTATATTTTTTAAAGGTGAAAACCTTGAATTTAAGATCTGGAAGGCTTAAAGGAAAGATGAGCGAAGAAGCTGCATCTTTTAACTCTTCTTTAGAATTTGATGTACGAATTTTTGAAGCAGATATTGAACTTAATGCAGCACATACTACTATGCTTGCAAAGAAGGGAATAATCGCTGAAGAAACTGCGCAAAACATTTTAAAGGCGCTCAATGACCTTAAAGAAGAAGGCATTGAAGCTCTTAACCTCGATCTTTCTGTTGAAGATATACATATGGCCATTGAAAATTATGTAACTTCAAAAATAGGTGCTGAAGCAGGTTATATGCACACAGCTAAATCAAGAAATGATCAGGTTGCAACAGATCTTAGACTTGTTTTAAAGAAAGAAATAAAAATAATTGGATATTCCATACTTAATTTTATTGAAGAAATAATTCTAATGGCAGATGAACATAAAGAAACTATTTTTGTAGGATATACACATCTGCAACATGCCCAACCAACTACTTTTGCTCACCATCTACTTGCTTATGCTAATGCACTTAGAAGGGATTATGAAAGACTTATGGATGCATATAAACGAGTTGATATGAATCCACTTGGTTCTGCGGCTTTGACTACCACCAGTTTCCCAATTGACAGGGAAATGACTACTGAATTACTAGGATTTAGTAGAATTATGGAAAATTCAATCGATGGTGTAAGTTCAAGAGATTTTATAGCAGAAACTGTATTTTCACTTTCAATGCTCACTTCTACAATCAGTAAAATATGTGAAGAGCTTATAAATTGGAGCACTTATGAATTTGGAGTAGTTGAAATTGCTTATGAATATTCATCAACTTCATCAATCATGCCTCAAAAAAAGAATCCTGATATTGCAGAACTTGCAAGAGCAAAAGGTGCTATTCTCACTGGAGAATTAATGACCATTATGACAATTTTAAAAGCATTACCTTACAGTTATAAT
Source organism: Methanobacteriota archaeon (assembly GCA_023434825.1). Lineage (GTDB taxonomy): Archaea > Methanobacteriota > Methanobacteria > Methanobacteriales > Methanobacteriaceae > Methanobacterium_D. Next base: position 7,875 of record JAEYSH010000110.1, read on the forward strand.
AAAGATTTGCAGGAAATAACTCCCCATCTTTGGAATTCTGTAGATACTGCTAAATCAATACTCAGCATGATGACTGTTATGTTATCAACAATTTCTGTAAATAAGGAACGTGCTGCAGAACTTGCAAAGTCTAATTTTGCCACCGCAACCGAGTTAGCAGATATACTGGTTCGTGAAAAAGACATGCCTTTTAGGACTGCCCATCAAATAGTTGGAAGAATGGTAACGGAAGCACTGGAGAACAATGTTTCTCTTGATGATATTGACTCGAAGTTTTTAGATAACGTGGCCATCGAAGTTATGGGTAAATCACTTGATCTGGATGAGGAAACTATAAAAAAAGCACTTGATCCTTATGAAAATATTAAGGCCAGAACGGTAATTGGTGGATGTTCCCCTCAAGCAGTTCAAGGTGCAATTAATAATTTAAAGATTTTTCTGGATGAAGAAAAATAATTATTTTTTCATTCAACCTTTTTTATTAGCTTATTTAATTCAAAACGATTTTTAATTTAGTTTTTGTTTTTTAATAGATTTTAAATCCTCATAAATTTTATATATGATCTATTACAAAATATATTAGACATGAGAAGCGATTCAACACCCCAGTTAATAGGAATAATTGCTATTTTAATTGGTATTTTGATGATTATTTATCCGCAGCTTGTAGGATACCTTGTTGGAATTTTCCTTATAGCTTATGGGATATTAGAAGTCATTAAATAGACTATCTAGCTGAAACCATTAACTGATTTATTTTTTATTTTTCAATTAAATTGATTTCATAATCATATCCAGAGCTTCACCGGGTTCAAGTATCCCTGCACGTGTCTCTCTTAAAACTCTTTGAATGGAGTACTTTCTCATATGTGGATACTTTTTATGTACTTCATTGATTAAGGGGCAACCGTATCCTCCTTTACTTAAAATATCGTATTTTGAAGCGATTTGTTTAATTTCACCCTTGCTCAATGAAAGCATCGCAGGTATGTTCATTTTTATAATTCCTTCTTCATTAACAATTGAATTAGTTCCAGTTGTTAATAAATCTCCATATATTATAAAAGGCACATCTATTTCTTTTGCATAATCTAAAACTGCTCCTTTTATCACTTTAGAACATTTTCCACATGGATGGAATCTCCCTTCCAGTGAATTCTTGATAATTTCATCCATTTCTACTTCCAGATAATGGTGCTTTACATTTAGCTTACTTGAGAGCTTTTCAACATTTTTTTTAAAATATGTTGGAAGAATTATAGTTCCAGGATCAACAGTAACTGCTATTGGATTAAAACCCATTTTTTTAGCCACTATTAATGAAAGACTGCTATCAACTCCTCCGGATAGTGCAACAACAGCTTTATTTTCTTTTTCTTCATTAATATTATCAAATTTATTTAAAACTGCTTCAAAATCGTAAATATTTTCAAGTCTCAATTTTAAAAGTTTATTTAAGTTATTAAAAGGTTTAAATTTTTTTAAATCAGTAGAATCTAAAATTTCGTCCATTTTTTCAATAGTTAACTTTATTTTATACTCTTTAAGTAAAATATCAGGATAGGCTTCCACATGGATAGAATTTATTCCCAGTTCTTCTTTGAGTCTCCCCACTACCCATCCTCCTTTTCCAATAACAATTGATTTTTCAGGACGATCTGAAGTAATAATTAAAAGAGTTCCATTATCTGCATCAAAAACCACGTCTTTAATCTTTGGTTTCACTTTTTGATGGCCAATTTCTTCTCTTATTTTACATACTCTTTCAATTATTTCTTTTTTTTCAAATTTCAAGTTGATTCTCCTTTAGCTTAGAAAATGTAACTTAATTTATAGTTTTATTCCTTTTATTTGCGTATTTTGAAATAATATATTTTAATCATATTTAAGTGATATTATTATGTCTTCAATTATTTAAAAAACAAAATAAGATAGCTTAATGATTGGAAATATAATTTTTATCTACTAAATAAAAAAAAAATTAATTATCTGTATTTACCAATTAACTGCCCTTCGTCTAGAATATTTTCATTTATAGCTTTTAAAAATTCATCTCTTTTAACTGGTGGGCTTATATTCAATGTTTTATCCAGCGCATATATTTTGAAAAAATATCTATGTGCAGGACCTTCTGGTGGGCATGGGCCACTGTAACCAGTAAAACCTGATGTAGTTATTCCTTGGATTATTCCATTTTGGATTTTTTCTTTCTTATCTATATTTTCTGGAAGTTCACTTAGATTTGCAGGAATGTTAAAGATTATCCAATGAGTAAATAGTCCTGCTGGAGCATCTGGATCTTCACATATTACTGCAAAGCTAATTGTATGTTCGGGAATATTATCCCATACAAGATCTGGTGAAATATTTTCGCCATCGCAGGTAAATTTTTTGGGGAGTTTCTCTCCATTTTCAAATGCATTACTTCGGATATTTATCATTTTAAGTAACCCTCCTTACGTTCAAATTAATCTTAAAAATATCGAATCCATATAATTAATATTTATTTATTAATATTTATTATTTTATAACTTAATAATATACACTTAATGTGTACAGAATGCCCTCTTATTGTCTTGATTTAGGTAAAATTAGAATTTAACTCCTTAACACATTATTAACAATTATCTTTAATAAATTATTACTTATAAAACATTATATGGACTTTTTTTTTAACACAAAAACATGCATCAGAAGTCTAATTTCATTTTGAAATTCTACTCAATTTTAAATAGTGATAAAAAATTATAATTACAATCAGTAATTCGAACTGAAAGTGAGTCACTTGAAATATCAAAATATGGATTTATATGAAGTCACAATCAAGATAAGAGTTATCAAAAATCAATATAATCGACATATTTATATACTATGTAATACTAATAATGTATTGAGGTGATATAAATGACTGAATTACCAATTGCTCCAGTTGGAAGAATCATAAAAAATGC
>JAEYSH010000149.1 GCA_023434825.1 Methanobacteriota archaeon
ATTTTAATGTAAGAAAACCTTATCCTCAAAATTGGCTATGGTTTGGTGCAGGAAAGTCAGGATTAGTTTATTCTTGGGTATTTAAACCTAAAAAATTCGTCATTGAGTTATATATTAATATTAAAGACTCTGAAAAATCTGATTATGCATATGAGCAATTTATACAAGAAAAAGAATCTATTGAAAGTATATTGGGTCCCTTAGAATGGTATAGGGTTGAAAATCTGAAAAAAAGGACTATTTCGTTATCTAAAGAAATTGATGGCAATATTTTAACTTTAAACGATAAAAACTCTTTTATAGAATGGGTAATTGAGAATACGCAGATATTTAGGGAAGTATTTGATCCTATAATTCAAAATATAGATTTATAATTTAAGGTGATAATATGGTTGAAAAATCTAAATCAAACAGATATTTTATTGCTTATGTGTGGGAATTTGATGGAGAAAATGAAGATATTACTTTTAATGAGAATATCTCTTTAAGAAAAACTTCTGAAGCGGAAAAAGAAAATTATAGTCAATATATTAAAAAGTTAGGAGATAATCATGGTTACCCTGAATCTTGTGAATATTGCATTATTTTTGATTTAGATGAGGATTCAGACATTGATTTTTTATGTGATGCTGAATGGCAACTAATTAAATTAGTTGAAGCTATTAACCTATTTTATAGTCATGCATTTGAAATTATTAGGATTGATCTGTATATTAATGGTGAATTTATAGTTGATATTTGGGAAGATTGTAATGAAAAATATTTTGTAGAAATAATGATTGGTAAGATAGAACAAAAAGATGTACAATCAATTTTAAACGTATTAAAATATTTATTGGAAGCAGATACTGGATATAATAGTAGAAATTATAAAAAATATTGGTGGCTTACAGCAGTTGTTTATTTTGATAGATATTCTGAGTCTTTTCATACTGCAGATCAATTAATTAATCTTATAACTGCACTTGAATCTTTGCTTTCTGGGCCTGGTGAAACAAGTGAAATAAGATTTAGACTTAGCCATAGAGCCTCAATGTATTTATATTACATTAATAAATTGCCTCCTGCTGAAACAAGTCAATTTATGAAGAAAATATATGATCAGAGAAGTAAAATAGTACATGGAAGTGTTGGATTAGAGGATCCTGATAAAATTAAAATTAAAGTTAATGGAGAAGAAATTGATTTAACTAGTTCAATTTATACTCTGAGGGAATATACAAGATTAATGTTATATGATGCTATAGTAAATCACTCAGATAAAAATAAGAATCAATTTATTGATTATATTGATCTTTTATGGACTCAAAACAGTGGTGAATAACCCATGAAGATATTTTTGGGGGAATTATATGCTGAACTTTCAGATAAAGGATTAATTAAACGAGTTCCTCATACTCATGAGTTTTATTTTTTTAATTTTAATATTAGATTATCTATGGTATTGCCCACTCTTACTTATGGGCCAAATTCAGATAATGATTATGAAACTACAGATTTAATTGCTTTAAGGTATTTAGCTATAGTAAACATTATTACAAGCCTTGAAGGATACTATGAAAACATTTTTACTAGATTGTCTAGCGATATATTAACTTCAGAGCTGAATAGATCTCATTTAAAAATTTTAAGAAAAAATAGATTTGATTTATCAGAAATTAATAAATTTGAGAGTTTATTTGATTATTATAAACACGAAAGTCATAGATTCACTTTTCAAAATAAAGAAACAATAAAGTCATTTTCTAAGTTAATTGGGTTAGATCCTATGGGTAATTTTCATAAAGAGTGGGAATATACCTTTGGAGGTATAGAAGATTCTACGATAAATATTAGACATAAGTTTGTACATGGAGGAATGCCGTGGGATTTATCGTCTAATGATGAAAATTTTATTCAGGAGAGAATAAAATATGCACTTTGTTTGGTTCATAGTATGGAAGAACAAATTGATCCTAAGTATAAATTAGAAGCACTTGCTAAAAAGGATTTGATAAGATAATTTTAATCTGTTAATTTGGATATTCATTATGTAATTGTTATATTCTAGTTGATTACTATTGTTATTTAGTAGTTTACTTCTATTATCTTAATAGTTGAAAATAAACTATCAAAAATCCAATTAAAGGTATATATTAAGCTAAACTATTATAATAAAAATGATAAGGTGTTATTAATGATTGATGAAAAAGAAATTTTAGAAAAGCTGAATGAATGGAAAAAAGATACTGAAGAAGAAATAAACGAATTAAAAGCAAAAGCTAAAGTTATTAAAGATGAATTAGATCAAATAAATTCCATAAAGGACAATAAAAAATACAATGAATTAGTTAAAGAGCTAAATAAACCTCTTTTTCGTGTTGAGATGCTTAACAGGAGATTAATAGGATTAAATGAATTAATTGAGTTGGAAAATAGTTTAAATTTGTAATTTTTTTAAATTATATAATTAAATATTTTTAATAAACTTCTGTTATATGGTTATATTAGATTGATTTACTAATAATTATTAGTTTTTATAAAATGAAATCTTTTTTATGAACTTTGTTTTTAAAAATAATGGTTTTTAGTAAGTTTTTATTTATAATTATAATTCTAATTATAAATTTATCATGGTTATTAATATATAATTCTTTCCATTTACGCCCCAAAAATGAAAATAATCTAATCAAAAATAGGTTCCATTTAAGGAAGAGTTGATCAATGTTTTGAAATGAAGAATTATAGATTATAAAATTTAAAATTTGTAATATAATTTAATTTCATTTTAATCAATCTCTTTATTTTTTAAAATACTTTTCCAAATCTCTTTTTCCGTATTAGTAAGCTGATTATAACTGTAATTAAAACAATTATTATAGCAGGTATTAATATTCTAAAATCAGTAAAGATAAAGCTTAATAATCCAAAAAAACCTATTGAAAATATAATAGCCCAAATCCATGAAAAAGCTTTTTCTCGTTTAGTACTCCTTTCTTGAAGAGTTAAAGAAAAGTAACCCATAGAAAAAATACCTATACTCACCATTAAAATACAGATATAAAACCATATATTTGCCATTGGCATTATAAAATGTTCTCCAATTACCATAAGAACTATTAATATAACTATAATTATGTTGTAAACTGCTTTATTATAATTATTATTTCTAAAAACATCAGTTATAATGAGCGTCAAGCCCATAACCATAAATATGGGACTTATAAATATTTGAGAAAATATGCTAAATAATCCTGTTAGAATTATTAAAGCGCCTAAAAACTTTAAACTTCCAATTATCTTCATTCTAATCAATCACAATTCATTTCTAAAATTAGATTGATTAAAGTAATATAAAAAGTTAATTTAAAAATAATTAAACATCCTCAGCAACCTTATCTAACTTTTTCTTCATTTCTTTAAGCATCAACTCCAATTCACTAATCTTGCACTAATAACTTCATGAGCAGTTAAAACATCTTCATTCTTCACTTTTCTCTTCTCAATAGTCACATAATCCATATATTTCAAATAAACACTCATAAAATCATTAGTTCTGCAAGAAAATAAACATCTCGAGCTTTATTAAGAAATATATGCAAAAAAATTTTAATAAAATATTATACATATTAATCTATATTTTTGTATTATATTGGACGTATGGCAGATGGAAATTGGTAGAAAACTTTACTCGGTTCCGGAATCTTACTGGATATTTTATAATGGAATAAGAACCATGAAATATATGTATAATTCTAAAAGGAACAAGGAGCTAAGCTCAAAATTCATTGAAAGGATCATGCTGGCGGTGACAGAGGTGAATCACTGCGGATTATGTTCTCATGCCCATACTCGGAAGGCTCTTGAAAGTGGAATGAGTTGTGAAGAAATCAGGAAAATTCTGGCAGGGAGTATAGATGATGTTCCTGATGATGAAGTTGCAGCAGTCACATTTGCAAAATATTATGCAGACACTAGAGGACACCCTACTACGAAATCATGGCAACATATTGTAGAAATCTACGGAATCTCCAAAGCAAGAGGCATCCTCGGTTCAATTCGTACTATTATGATTGGAAATACTTATGGTATTCCCTGGAGCTCCTTTTTTAATCGTTTTAGAGGTAAACCTGATCCAAGAAGCAGTTTGAGATATGAGATAAGCATGATTTTAGGGACTTTTTTAGGTACCAATTTCTCTATTTCATGCATTAGTCTCTATTTTGATAAGAAAACCAATTAATAGTTTTTAAATTTAAAACAAAGTTCGTAGGGGTCTTTATAATTATAGTTTCAAAAATGATAAGTGTTTACTTAATGATATCTTAGAAAATTATAAATTAAAAAATAAGCTATTTTAAGGTTTATTTTAAGAATAACGTTGTTTGAATCATTATAATTTTAAAAAAATATTGCTCTTTAAGCCGTTATAGCCATATTTTACGCTAAAATGGCGGATTAACTTTTTTTAGTTTATTGTGTAAATACTTAATAAGTTAGTAAATTGGATTTAATTTACATTAATCTTATTTTATAATTTTTAAATACAATTGACTTTAAATTCATCATTTTTCTTTCTATTACATGCTTTTCTTCTCTTGCTTGGGTATATAACTCCACATATCTGTCGTGATTTTCATTTACTTGCTTATAATCTTTTTTCATTTGTGTATGGAGGTTCATCAGACATTTCTTTATAATCAAGTCTTTTTCTTCATTTAAATCTTTATTATCTGTTTTTTTATTGAATATCTGTTTTTCCAGAGTTTCTAATTTATTTTCTTCAATTTTAATAATTTTTTTTAAAGATGAAGCATTTTTCGTGTTATTTTGGAGTTTTTCTTTCAAATCGATGATTTTTTTCATTGAAAATGCTTTTTTATCCTCTAGATCAATTATTTTACCATTATTAGTGGCAATTAATTTGTCCATCTTATTTATTTCGTCTGTTTTTCCTTCAGACTCTAAAAATATATTTAAAAATTCATTTATACTGTTAATTATAACATCTCCATAAATTTAAAGGTAAATATTAAGATAATTTATAAAAAAAATTAGCAGATTTAACTTATATTTATAAATTTGTATAAAGTTATATTGTCTTTTGAGTTATATAACACTTGGCAAAATATATTCAAAAATTGCTTAAAATAATTAATATGTGCATGCGGATTAGAATAATCTTTAGTAGCAAAATAATATTATATCCTGTTGCATTGGCACGTATATTTAAAACTAACGTCATATAACGAATATTAGGGCGATAGTGAGATTGTATGGTAGCAAGATGCCACATTTTTTAAATTAATTATCTGTTTAATAGAAGCCTAAAAACTAATCAAAAATATATTGAATTTAAAGAAGGCTTGATCAGTGTTTTGAAAACGTGAATTAAAGATTATAATGGTTGGATTAAATTTATATCATACTCTATTTAAACATAATAATTGTTAAAGTAGAATAATAAATTTTATCGGGATAAAATGAGTTATCTTGTTTGTGATAAATGTGGGGGCTATTATAAGCTTCAAGAAGGAGAATCACCCGAAGATTTTGACCTTACATGTGAATGTGGTGGGACATTACGTTATAAAAAGTTAATTGAAGATGATGATTCTAATTGGAAGATTGATTTTAAAGCATTATTAGTTGGATTAATAATTACATACTTCTTGGCAATTTTTTCTTATATAGTGGGCCAATATTCTTTTTTAAGTTATTCTGCGCCAGTAATTGGTGGTTTTTTATCTTCATACATTGCAGATGGCAGTAAAATAAAAAGAGCTTTTAATTCGTTTATTGTAATGATTATTGTAAGTATAACTGCTTTTATTTTATTCTTTATTCTTAATTTTAATCAGGATTTCTTTATTGGAGGATTGGATTTTATACCTTTGATTTTTATAAGTTTATTATATTTTATTTTACCATTTGTAATTATAGGTACATTTTGTGGATACTTAGCAACAATAATCAAGGATATGTCTTACGAAACTTATAAAAAAAGTATTTATGTGGTTAAAGAGCATTCAGAGATATCCCGTGATGTTGAGATAGAAGGATCATATAATCATGACAAAAAAAAGGAAAAAACAAAATTACAGCCTCTATTAAAAATAATAGTCATTATTGGCGGCGGATTAATACTTTCCAATATACTCATTCTTCCTGTAATAATAATTCTAATAAATGCAAATTATTTAGGGCATTGGGGAACTTATGTTTTTTATATGTTCTTTGGCGTATGTATTGCCCTAATTTTGGGAATGTTATGGTTTATATTTAGAAAAGAATAATATAAAAACTTAATTAAAACATAATTAAGAATTTGCAGTTATTTCAACCCAAAAACTGGAAATAAAATAATCAAAAAATTTAAAAATAAGAATAGATAATTTAGAATAAAATTTTTTTTAAAGCTTATAAATAATGGTTTTAATTATTAAGAATTTAAAATCCTTAATTATAATAAAACCTTAAATTTAATTTATTAATTAATTCTTTAAAGAATTAATATAGATTAGGAGAATTAAAAATTAACCTAAAACTTAAATTAACTTATTCTACTATATCTGCAAAAGCAAAATTCCTTCTTACTGAATTAATTCTGATTTTAACTTCATCGCCTTTTTTAGCTCCACTTACAAAGACTATGAAACCTTCTATTTTAGCGATTCCGTCGCCATCTCGGCCCATGTCTTCAATTTTAACATCGTATTCTTCTCCTTCGTTTATAGGAGCTATATTTCCTCTATTATCTCTTCCAAACAATTCATCACATCCTAAAATATAACCTATAATATAGGTTATATAACTCTTTATTTGGGATAGTATATAAAATGATACATTTAAAAAGAAAAAAGGAATTTAAATCCTTAATCATGTTGCAAATTTTGTGCCGAAATAGTCACTATAATTATTATTTTTGGCGGTAAAAACGCTAAAAAAGTAGCAATATTGGGCTTAATTGCTTTAGTTATAAGTAATGGTATAACTTACATTTTAAAACCGCTTATTGCAGAACCAAGGCCATTTCTTGCGTTAAGTAACGTGGATCTATTAGCACCCAAAAGTGAGATATATTCATTCCCATCAGGGCATACTACTTCCTCATTTACAGTAGCAACTGTTATTGGATTAAAATATATTTTTATGCTAAAAAACAAAAAATACAGGTTAGTTTATCCTTTAATAGTCTTTGCAGCATTAATAGGATTTTCAAGGATATATATTGGAGTTCACTATCCTTCGGATGTTTTAGTTGGAGCAATAATTGGAACCATTTGTGCTTTATTAGTGCTTAAATTGGAAGATAAGATTTTTTTAAAAAAAATAACTGATTTAATTCGTCTAGAGAAAATTCTAAATCTTAATTTCATTGCTAAATTCAAAAAATATAGTTAATAAAGGATAATGCAGCATAATCTATTTTTTATTATTTTAATTATAAAAAATTAAAAATTTAAAAAAAAACAATAGATAAAAAAAATTATCTGTTTTAATTATGAAATTAAGTAATTTTATATATTTTTGCTTAAAATCACTCTTTAGTAAAAATAAAGAGTATGTAAAAGTTTTATTAGAACATAACACACATTACTATTGCTAAAAGTACTCCATTAGCAATTATCATGACTGGTACTAAAAATATCATTTCCCACATAAGCTTCATCCTCCAATTTCGGGTTGTATAATATTATTAAATATTAAAAATTAAAGTTTATGGTATTTTAAGTTGTTTTTAATGGTCTTTATAATTTGTTTAATAAAAATTGCATCCCTAAAAAAAATTATAACAACATTTAAGAAACCTGTTTTTTGGTTTGGTTCAACTTCCAGTTAAAGGAAAGATTGGAAATACATGAAATAATCTATTTAATGCCTTTTTCATTTTTTAGAATCATTCTTGTTGTAATCACGCTTTTTGCACGGGATAATGTTTCATTATTTCCTTCTGATTTTATTTTTCCTTGGATTTTTTCAAATAGTTCTTCTAGTTCGTTACTTTTGCATTTATAAGCTTTTTTTAAGAGTTGTTCTGGTGTATCGTTTGTTTCATTGGACTTCATATTTTTACCTTGTAAATCTTAGATTTTTTTATTTCACCATCTTTGAATATTTTACTTTAAGTTGATAAAATTATTTTTATCAGTTTATAACTTGTTCACTTAATAACTTAATCATTGTATTTTTGAAATATTAGATCTTCCACAATAAATACATGAAATTAGTGAATTAAATTAAATTAAAAAACATGATTATCAAATTAATGCTTTTTTTAATTTATTTACATATAGTCCTCTATTTTTGATTTATACTAGATATAATCTAGAAAAAAGAAAAATATTAGAAATAATTTTCAATAATACTCAGTTTTAAAAGTAATTAAAAAGAAAAATATCAGTGTATTAATTATACTTAAATTTATATTAATAAAAGTAAGGGGGTGAAAAACAAATGGATCAAAAAGAAGATATTAGAAACCAAATAATTAAATCCCTTTCTGGAGCGAGATTTCCAATATACACGCTTGAAGAACTTATTATAGCATTTGATGATGAGGAACGGACAACATGTAAGTCTGGAGATGTTGAATTAAAAGCAGGCAGTGCTGGTAAAATACTTGAAGAAGCAGATTTTCCATTTAGAAATCCTGAGGAAGCTGCAGATACCATAATAAACAAAGCGGGATTGTAGAAAGATATTTCCATTTTATTTCTTTTAATTGCTTTTAAAAATTATTTCTTATCTTTTTAATATCATACCAACTATATTATAAGTCCATAGGTATGCCAGGATGATAATAGCCAGTATCATTCCTAATACTATTTTCAGGCCAGATTTAATTTTTCCAATAATTAATTTATGAATCTCCATTTTAGTGATAATTTATAAAATTAAACTTATTAATTTATCTGTAATTAATATTATATTATATTGTAAGTAGAACAAAAAAATACAATCAGAAATTATTTTTTTAATAAATAAAAACTGATTTGGTATAGATTTGGGTGTAAACTGTATTTATTGGGAAAAAAGTCTGGAATAAGTACTTAAATTTAGTTTATAAACTGAATATATGGAATAAAGAAATTTAAAGAATTAATTGGCTCTATGCTAAATTATTCTTTTCATAATTACAATGAATTAAAATGAGGTGTTTTAGTGGTAAATGTGGATAATTGGACAGTAAAATGCAAAAAATGTGGAGTAAGTTATGATATTCCTAAGGAGGGCAAAATAACTGTATTAAACCTGAAAATGATTAAATTCCAGAAAAAACCTAAATGCCCTGCATGTGGTTATTCCAACTCCATTGCAACATTAAAAAATTATATAGGATATACTAATTATGCCCCCATTTCATAGGCCTTAAAATCTCCAAAATGGTGATAATTGTGTTAGAATATGTCAAAATAATTCAAAAAGACCCTTACAAGTTGGGTTTTGTTGATGAATACTCGCCAAAAGAATGGGAATCCATAATTAATTACAAATTATCAGAATACAATGAGAGAGCCTATGTTGATTCAACGATGAATATAAATAATATTTTAATAATTCTTGAATTAAATCTAGAATGCAATGATTTAGAGAGTTTAAAATATATTAAAATAGAAAAAAAGCGATTTCAAGATTATTATAAGCGTATATTGGATGATATAGGAAGTTCTGAATTTTATGATCTGTATCTTAAATAGATCAGTTCATGCCTTAATAATATTCATTTTTAAAAAGAAATTTTAAATTAATGAGCTAAGTGAAAAAAGGATATATTTATTCTTTAATGGCCCAGTAGCACCTTTTTGGTGAATAAATGGTTTCATCTTTTTTAAGTTCTTTCATGATTTTATCAACTTCTTTTTTCTCTACTCCAGAGATTTGACTAACTTTAGTGGCATTTAAAGGTTCTTCAGATTCTTTAAAAGCTTTAATAACTTTTTCTTTATTATCCATGGTATCACCTTATATGAATTTCATTTAAGTCCTTATATTTGTTATTATAAACATAAATTTAATGCTCTAAAATAATTTTTAATCAAATCGTATAATAAAGGATCTTAATTGATGGTTTGAATAATTAAATAGTAATTTACTTTATAATAAAAATTAAAATAATCATTTATTAATAAATTATTTTTGGAGACTCCATATGGATGATAAGAAAGTTGAATTAAGTAAAATATTTGATAAGTTCCCTGTAGGATTTCTTTTTTATAATAAAGAAGGCAATTTAACTGATTTAAATCAAGCAGCATTAGAAATTCTTGGAATAAACTCATATGGTGATTGTAATGGATTTAATTTATTTGATAATCAGGATATTGCATCTTTAAAAGACGATTTACTTAATTTTAAGTTAATCAGGTTCCAATCTACTATGGAAATTAATGGAATTGGAAAATCAGAGACTGCTTTAATTGATTATATTGTTTCAGTTACAGATTCTGGATTTTTGGTCCAAATTGTTGATATTACTAAAAATGGAGATTATTTAACTTTAAAGGAACCTTTTGGAGATTCCAATGATCCATTTTCATTTATTAATGGTGGTGTTATTTTATACAGTAGCTCTGCTGATATTATCCGTATGAATATGAAGGCTTTAGAGATGTTAGGTTTGTCGTTATCTGACCTTGATCTGGAAGATTTTAAACAGAGAAGATCAAAAGTTGGGACTTGCAAATCCGATGGAACGCCTTTGGATATTGAAGAAGCACCTCATTATCGTGCAACTCATGGTGAAACTATTGTTGGCGAGGAAATAATATTTAAATTATCAGATCGTGAATCTTTACTAGTATCTACAACAGCAACCCCTATTTTTAACATAGATGGTGAAATATCTGGAGCTATAGCAATTTTTACCGAAATATCTAAAGAATAAAAATTAAATTAACCAGAAACCGTTATTTAACTTTTTAAATTAATTAATAATTTATATATTATAATTTAGCTTTTTTCTTCTGATTCCCATCTTTTAATACATTGATCGATGGTTAAACAAAATTTACTCTCTACAATTTCCTTTTCTAGATTTGTTTTTCGTATTGAATCTCTAAGAGGCCCGTACATATTCGCTGCTTTAACTTTAATGCCTCGTTGCTTTAATTCATCAACAAGCTCTTCAAGCATTTCAATTCCGGAATAATCAATAAAAGCTGTTGATTCAAAATCCAAAACAAAGAGCATAGTATCGTTATATTTGTTATCTACCAGATCTAAAATGGTATTTTTTATACAATCTGTATTTAAAAATATCTGGGAACCGTCAATTCTCACAGTGAGTGTATGCGAAGCTACTTCTGCTTCGGGACGTCTTTTAACATCTAAATACTGATTTGTACCAGGTATACGTCCTAATATTGCTATATGTGGATTATACATGTTTTTAAGTAATCCTAAAACGGATAATATCACTCCAATTACAATTCCTTCCAGTGCACCTACAAATAAAACTGTTAATAGAGTTACAATGGCAGTTGCAAATTCTATTCTGTTAAAATTATATATTCTTTTGAAATGTGGAATATCGATGAGCCCTTTTATAACAAATAAAACAATGGCAGCAAGTATAGTATCTGGTAGATTATAAAAAATGCCCGTAAAGAAAAGTAAAACTAATATAATGACTACTGCTGATATTCCTCCAGCTAAAGGTGTTTTTGCCCCGGTTTCATTATTTACCGCGGTCCTAGATAAAGCGCCACAAACCGGTAGGCCTTGAAAAAAACCCACAGCAACATTAGTTGCGCCCAAGGCTAAAAGTTCCTGATTCCTATCAATTTTATACTTGTTTTTAGCAGCATATTCTGAGGCAAACAAAAATCCCTCAATGTAACCTATAAGAAAAACAGTAAATGCCAATGTAAGAATTATATTAAAGTCTACTATTGTTGGATCAGGAATAACCAGTCCGGGCAATCCCTGAGGAATAAAACCTACTAGTTTAACTCCATATGAAGCTAAATTTGTAATAGTAATTAGTAAAATTGATCCTAAAACTAAAAACAGCGTGTTAGGTAATTTTGGGAACTTTTTAGAACTTAAAATCAAAAAAACAATTCCTCCGACACCTATTGCAAATGTGGCAATATTAGTTTGATCGATATGCATTATAAGGTAATATATCCGATCAAAAAAGGTTCCAGAACCTCCATATATTCCAAATAACTTTGGAAGCTGTCCAGATGCAATATATAATGCAATTCCTGCTAAAAACCCGGTTAAAACAGTTTTGGATATGAACTTAATTATGAATCCTAATCTAAAAATCCAGCATATTAAAGCTATAATACCTGCAATAATAGCCACAAGGGATGCCATCATTAAATATTGACTAAAATTTACAATCATTAAAGAACCGAGAGTAGAACCAACTAGTATAGAAATGGTTGAAATAGGCCCAACAGACAACTGCCTGGAAGTTCCAAAAATCATATAAACCAATAGGGCTACCATTGCTGAGTATAAACCAATTTCTGGAGGTAATCCTGCTAATGAAACGTATGCCATAACTTCGGGAATAGTAAAAGCCCCTACCGTAATTCCGGCAATTACATCTGGCCTTAACCATTCTTTATTATATGATGGTGCCCATTTTGCGACTGGAAATAGAGATGAGAATTTCATTGTTTTTATCCTCATTTTTTATTTTTATATATGACTCATTTTAGTTAAAACTAATTATTTTTATTTTTCAAGCCCTTTAAAATTTAATTACTTAAAATCAACCTTAAAGATTTTTTTCCTATCACAAATTTTTATTAAAATATCTGTATCTTTGACAAATTATATTACTTATTATATATTTAATATTAATAGGGATTTATATGGATGAGTATCTTAAATCTGTAATTTCATCAGATATAGAATTTTTAGATATATTTGAAAATATGCAGGAAATATTGAACATATTTGAACTAGTTTATGATGAAGATGGTGAAATTGTAGATTTAATTATTAAATATGTTAATAACCCTCTTGAATTCGGAAATAGGCCTATAGAAGAGCTTATAGGAAGAAATATCAGTGATATTTTAGGATATGAAAATATAAAGCCCTATTTGAAAATAGCAAAAGAAATTACGCCTGAGGGACATATAAAATTTGAACACTATTACCCTCCAAATGACCAGTATATTTTAACGTCTGTTTTTTCTACTTCTAATGGATTCTATGTAACTCTAAGTATGGATATAACTGAACAGAAAAAATCAAGAGGAAAACTGAGAAGTTCACAACAGATCTTGGGAAATATACTTGAGAATTTTCCAGGAGTAGTTTTTTGGAAAGATATCAATTCTATGTATTTGGGATGTAATAAGAACTTTGCAAGGGCTGCGGGGCTTGAAACTCCGTTAGATATAGTGGGTAAAAGTGATTATCAACTTCCATGGGCAGATACTGAAGCTGAAGCATATCGTGCTGATGATAAACAAGTTATGGAAAGTGGTAAATCAAAATTGAATATTGTAGAAACTCAACTTCAATATGGTGGGCGTGTAGCATGGTTTAACACCAGTAAAGTCCCTTTATTTGATTCTAATGGTAATGTAATTGGGATTCTTGGTGTTTCTAATGATATCACTGACTTGAAGAGAACTGAAGAAGAATTAATACAAGCACGCGATCATTTAGAAGAACAGGTTAAAAAACAGACAATTAGGCTACAAAAAGCATATGATTCTTTAAAAGAAACAGAATCCCAATTTAGAACTCTTACAGAGAATTCTCCTGATCTTATTATCAGAATAAACAATGATTTAAATTATTTATACGTCAATTCTACAATTGAAGAACATACTGGAAAACCTCCAGAATTTTATATAAATAAAAATATTGATGAAATAGAATTACCTGGAGAATATGCATCTTATTTTAAGAAAAATTATTTAAAACTTTTTAAAGACGGAGAGATAGTCCACAGCGAATATGAATTTCCCACAATTAATGGAATAAGGTTTTTTAAAAGTTCAGCAGTTCCTGAATATAATTTAAAAGGCGAAATTGAAACTGCTTTAATAATCACTCGTGATATAACAGAAAGAAAAGAATTAGAGGACAATTTAAAAGAATCAGTTAATGAATTAGAACGTTCTAATCAGGAATTACAACAATTTGCATATGTTGTAAGCCATGATTTACAGGAGCCTTTAAGGACAATAACTAGTTTTATCCAGTTATTAGAAAGGAGGTATAAGGGACAACTGGATAAAGATGCCGATGAATTCATGGAATATATTGTTGATGGAAGTGTCCGGATGAGGCAAATGATTCAGGATTTACTTCAGTATTCAAGAGTAACTACTAAAGGTGGGGAATTTAAAAAGACTGATGTTAATAGCGTCCTAAAACAGACATTAAGTAATTTAAAAACAGTCATCGATGAAAATGATGCTGAAATTATCTATGGTTCTCTTCCAGAAGTTACTGCAGACGATAAACAACTTCAAAGAGTTTTTCAAAATCTCATCTTAAATGCCATTAAATTTAGAAAAAAAGAGGTTAATCCTAAAATAAATATTTCTGTTAGATTTGATGAAAAGAACAATGAATTTATTTTCAGTGTTTCAGATAATGGTATTGGAATTGAAAAAAAATATTTTGACAGAATTTTTAATATATTTCAAAGATTACATACTAAAGATGAATATGAGGGAACTGGAATAGGATTAGCAGTTGTTAAAAGGATTATTGATCGTCATGGTGGACGAATCTGGGTTGAATCAGAATTAAATAAGGGTTCTACATTTTATTTTACTATCCCAATTACAGAAGAGCAAATAATAAAAAAGAAAGATAAATAAGTAAATTTTTCACTCATTTATAAGTTTAAGTCCTGTTATCGCTGCAGTATTGGTATCCAGTGCCCTTAAATCATCGGGTGAGAATTTTCTTATATCATCATGTCCTGCAAGCTGTGCTAACATCTTGGTTTCTTCGGTCATGGATTTAATATAATTTCCAACCCTTTCAGCAGCTAAATTGACATCGCACCGTTCTCGTAAAATTGGATCTTGAGTTGCAACTCCAACTGGACATTTTCCGGTGTAACACATACGGCAGGCACGGCATCCTGCGGCGATCATTGCACCAGTTCCTATGTATGCAGCATCAGCACCCATGGCCATTGCTTTAGCAACATCTGCTCCGCTTCTTATTCCTCCAGTAATTATGAGGTCTACCTTATCTTTCATTCCAATTTCATTTAGTCCATCAACGGCTTGAACAAGTGAAGCCAGTGTTGGAATTCCAGTGTGTTCAATAACTACTTCGGGAGCAGCTCCGGTTCCACCTTCCATTCCATCAACTGATATTATATCTGCTCCAACCTCAGCAGCTATTTTAACATCTTCTTTTACCCTTCCAGGACCTAATTTAACTATTATTGGGATTTTCCAGTCTGTTACTTCTCTTATAAGCTCAATGTGCTTGGCAAGATCTCCATCTTTTGTTGCATCCAGGAATCTGCAAGGGCTTAATGCATCAGTTCCAATTGGAATACCTCTTATCTGGGCTACTTCGGGGCTGACTTTTTCTGCAAGCAGGTGACCACCCATACCCGGTTTAGCGCCCTGACCTATTTTAACCTCAATGGCATCTCCAGCATTTAAATAATCAACTGAAACTCCGAATCTACCTGAAGAATATTGAACAACCAGTTTATCTGCCTCTTCTCTCTCTTCAGGAAGCATTCCACCTTCACCAGTATTGGCCGCTGAACCTACAAGTGATGTACCTTTAGCAAATGCTACTTTACATTCTTTACTTAAAGCACCAAATGACATTCCGGCAATTAAGACTGGTGTATCCAAAACTAAAGGATTTTCAGCATATCTAGTTCCTAAAGTAACTCCGGTGTTACATGATTCCCTGTATTTATCCACGGGGGCAATTGAAGCTTGAGCAGGTAAAATAATGATATCATCAAAACTTGGGAGCCTCCTTTCTGTTCCAAAACCTCTAAGTACATATTTTCCAGCTTTTGATGTGTATCTTATATCTGCAATAGTTCTCGGATCCCATATGCTTCCTGCACCACTTGGTAATAAAACAGGACATGCTGCAAAACATGATCCGCACATTATACATCGAGATTTGTCTATCTCTGCATGGTTATCTACTATTTCAATTGCATCTGTAGGACATACTATTTCACATGTTCCACAGAAAACACAAAGTCCTTGTGTTGCATTTGCAAGATCTGAAGAAGAAAGGGGCGCTTTTGATGAAGATGATTGGGATCCACTTCCATTTATTTCAAATCCTTGTTGGATTCCTGTAGCTACATCTTTTACGTCAACGGCTTTTAAGCACTTAGTTTCACATGCTTCGATACATGCAAGCTTTCCACCGTTGGATTTGGCACATTGTTGCTCGCACTTTAACATTAAATCATCGGTATAGGTTATACTTCCAATAGGGCACATTAAGACGCATAATCTACAGCCTATACATAGATCTTCATTAATTTTAACAACACCATTTTCACGGTAAATGGCATCTCTAAAGCATCCTTTAATACAAGAAGGATTGATACACTGTTGACAAACAGTTGCCTGGTAACCTTTGGTCATTTTATGTAAAAATAATCCACTTTCTCCGTTCACTTTACTGCAAGCCTCTACACATTCATTACATCCATCACAATCTTCTGGATTTGTTAAAAGTATTTGTTTCATCTTAATCACCCGTAGAATGGTCTTAATTTTTTAGGTTCTATTTTAGTAAATTTGTTAATGTCTGCATCTATTTTGTATAGATCAAAGATTTCTTTGAGTTTTTTTCTGTCTTCATCATCCATTTCACGAATTTCAGCGTTTGTCCCTGTTTTATATGCTCCACCGACGTAAATAGTACCTCCAATCATCCAATCTCCAGTATCAATACCAGTATTACCTGTAACAATAATATCTCCGCTTAACATGTAAAGGCCAGCTAAATCTCCAATATCTCCGTCGATAAGGATTAATCCTCCTTTATTTAATTGTGCTATTCCATTACCGGCATTTCCGTAAACTACAATATTTCCATCATAAACTCCGAAGCCTACACCGTCTTCAGCTTGACCATCAACAATGATTTCTCCAGCGGTCATATTGTCCCCCACATAACGTCCAGCATTACCTTCTATTTTTATTGATGCACCATCATTCAATGCTCCAACAAAATCACCAACATCACCTTTTAAAGTAATTTTTATTCCATCTTTAAGCCCAACTGCTATAGAATCCAGCTTTTTAGATATTTCTATATCTAAAAAATTGTTTTCATTAGCTATCTCCTTTTTAATTCCAGTATTTACATGACGTGTAGATAATTCTTCATTATTTATTACTCCATCAGCCATTAATTTGTCCTCCAAACTACATTTTATTAAAAAATAAATTTCGTATATAAATAAACTTTGTTATCCATGCAACTTTGATTATTGAACGATCAATATTTAAGTGAGACTACGTATAACTTAATAAGAAATTTATATTAATGGTGAAAGAATGAGAACCCTGATTACAAACCTTAAAGGTCAATGTTTATTCAATGCATCAATGAAAACCCAGGCTGAGGGAGTGATTATCTTAAGTGGAAAACATCACAGAAAAACGGAACTGGATAAATTCATTAAAGGTGGAGAAATTGTAATAGAAACAGAAGATCCGCTGCTAATATGTAAAAGGATATCTGAAATAATAAAAGGTGCTAAAAAGCACGGAGAGATATTCATAGCTTTTGGAGGAGATGGTTTAGGTTCTTTACTTAATTTCGTTGCCAATAAGGAAGGAGTAAATGCAATTTTAAGCTGTTATAATGACAAAATAATAAGATTACCTGGTTTAAAATTAGATATATCAAAAACAAGACAAAAAATTCTGGAATTTTTATCTTATGAGGATTTAACAGCAGCAGAAATTGGAAAAAAATCCGATATATCTCGTGCAATGGTATATAAACATTTAGCGGGTCTAATGGATATGGGACTGGTAGAAAAATCAAAATACTTTGAAAAATATGCCATTACGCAAGCTGGAATGATGGCGATAATATAATTAATATATAGGTGAATTTTAAAAAATGTTATTATTCCATGGGATATTCAATACGTAACTTATATCCTGCGTTTTCGCTTAGTAAAACTGTACCGGGTATAAACTGGTTTTCATATTCTTCAACAATTTCAGACATGTTTTTATATGTTTCATAATTGTTTTCGATTAATCCCTTTCTTACAAGTATCATATATCTCATTTTTATAATTTCATCCTTTAATTTTTCCATTATATCACCAAAATAATTAAAATATGTACAAAAATCTGAACATATTCTATTCATATTAATAAATTATAAATACGGATATATAAATGTTTTTAATTATTACCAATATAATGTACTTATTATCATGTTTTAGTTCTAATTAATTAAACATTGTTTAAAATTTAAGCAAATTATAGAATGAATTACCAATATTGTTTGAGGATTAATAAAATATAATAATGTTTAAATAAATCACTTTTTATTGTAAATAATCATATTATATTTAGAAATATATGTAAAAAGCATTAAATAAACATAATATTTATATATAATGTTTAATTAATATTAGTTTAAGTATAACCTGAATAATTTAATCTATATTTTAAGGGATAGTTATGAGAACTGGAAAGATGGAAATAAAGGAAAAAGTTAAGGAAAATATAACCACATCTATAGTTAAAACTTTAAAAAATGAAGGCTACAATGTAAAAACAAACCTTAAATATGGAAATGGAGCTTATAGAGGATTTCAAACTAAATACCGGAATCATATTGTTGATATATTTGCATATAAAAGATGCAACGATATTTTAATGATTGAATTGGGAAGATGTCCTGATATATTATCTTCAGAAAATGAAAATAAATGGAGGTCATTGTTATCTAAACCTGGTTTAGATCTTCATGTAATTGTACCATCTAGATGTAAAGAGAAAGTTTATTTAAAAAGCAAAATACTGGACATTCCTATTACAATCCATGACTACAATAATTGGGAAGGTACATTTAACTTGAAACATGAAACATTTTCTAAGTAATTATTTTTTAAAAATTAAAAGTAAAAATAGCCAAAA
The DNA here is from genome assembly GCA_023434825.1 of Methanobacteriota archaeon. GTDB lineage: Archaea > Methanobacteriota > Methanobacteria > Methanobacteriales > Methanobacteriaceae > Methanobacterium_D. Next base: position 19,089 of record JAEYSH010000149.1, read on the forward strand.
AAATCATTAAGGAATTTTAACTATTTATTGAGCTGTATCTCAATGGCTGAAACGTTACTGTTTGATCCTTCCATACTGGATACTTCTTCTGTGCTGATATCTATAGTTCCAAGTTCTGCTTCAGGTATAAATCTATTTCTAACTATTTCGGCAACGTCTACAGCTCTACTAATAGCTCTTCCACGTGCTTTTAAAATTACTTCTGATGTTCCACCATTCATCTGGGTCACAACAGCTAAAACATAGTTCATTACAGGTTTATTTCCAATGTATACGACATTATCTTTTGACATCACTTAACCTCCAAGATACATTATTTATTATAATTTTTGAACGGAGTATTATATACATTTATGCATTTTTATTTTTTATTTATAAAGGAAATATTACTTTCATTAATAAGCAAGCTCAAATTTAATTTTTTATTTAAAATACGAGTTAATTTTATGAAAAATTTAAAAACAATGAAAAATATTAAAATAATTTTAATTTTAAGATATTAAATCAATCAAATGCCTTTATTTAATTAAAGATTTGAATTTTAAGATACTGTTTTTTCACAAAAATTTAATAAATGATTATATATTTGTGAAAATATCATCATAACTAACTTTTATTTAAAAAAAATGGTCTGAAAATTATAAGAGGAAAATTAAATGGACTTAATTGAAGAATATCTTGGAATTATTGAAGAGAATGAAGTTCACTATAATGAATCTAAATTATCTGCTGAAGAAAATTTTCAGGTATCAAATAAATTAAAACTGAATTATTTTGATATTTACAGTAAAGCACCATTTAGCTATTTTATAATTGATAAAAAAGGTATAATTAAAGAAGTTAACCATTTAGGCGCTGATGAGTTAGGCTTTCAAAAAAAGAATATTATAAAAAAGCATTTTACAGATTTTATAAGTTCAAATTGCAGAAATTTATTTTATAATGCTCTTGACCATACATTTCAAAGCAAATCTAAACAAAATTTCGAAATAAAAATAATAAGAAAGGGTATGGGTGCTTTTTGGGCTAAAGCAGCATTAATTTTTATTCCAGATATTGATATGTTTGGATTGACAATCTTAGACATAGATGAATCTGTTAAAGATAAAGAAGGACTTGAAAAGTCATTAGAAGAAAAGGAAATGCTCATTCGTGAAGTTAATCACCGAGTAAAAAATAATATGCAAGTAATATCCAGTTTATTAAGTCTTCAATCAAGATATGTTGATAAAGAGGCACTTGACGTTTATAAAGAAAGCCAGAACCGTGTTAGGTCAATGGCTCTTGTACATGAAAAATTATGTAATTCAAAGGATTTAAAAAGTGTTAATTTAAAAGAATACATTGAAAATTTAGTTTATAATCTTTCTATATCTTATGGAAATCCTTTTATTGAATTTAAAATAGATGTAGACTCTATTTTACTTGATAGTGATACTGTAATTCCTTTAGGCCTTATCATTAATGAAATAGTAAGTAATTCAATTAAATATGCTTTTCCCAATGGTTTAGGTACTGTAAAAATTAGCCTTCATGAAAATTCTGATAAGTCTAAATTAATTATTGAAGATGATGGTATAGGACTCCCAGAGGATGTTGATCTTGAAAATACTGATTCACTTGGCTTAAGGTTGATAAATAACCTTTCAACACAGATTGGGGCAAGTGTTGATATTTATAGGAATAAAGGGACTAAATTCGAGATTAATTTTTAGCTTAATTTATTTTTTATTTTTAATAGTTGATAAATAGATTTATATAGTACTTCTACATATTAGGTAATATGTTACCTAAATATGTAATATGTTACCTGTTGAAGTTGAAGATATGGTCAAAAAATAGTATATAAAGTTTCAATATTATCGAAATCATAATTCAAGTGCTTTAAAGCATTAAATGTCCCGTTAATGAAATATTTAATTTTAAATGAATTGAAGTAAGTGAGTAGGTAAGAGAATGAAAGATTCAGATGTAATTAAAGAAGAATATAGTTCGGAAAGATTAGAAATGGAAAAATACATACTAGTAGTTTTATTCCTTATTCAACAGCGTTGGGGCTATGTAATCGGTAAAGATCTTTTAGAAGACCGTATAACAACCAAACAATGGTTAATGATGATTGTCATTTCAAATGCATTTAATCATGCTCCATCAATGCAGGAGGTTGCAGATGCCATGAGCATAACTCATCAAAATGTTAAACAGTTAGCTGTACGCCTTGAAGATAGAGGATTTTTAAAAATTGAGCGGGATCCAGATAATAGACGTATATTAAGGCTAAAAGTTACTGAAGAATGCCATAAATATTGGGAAAATAGGAATCCTGAAGATATTAAGTCAATAAATGCTCTCTTTAAGGGGTTAGATGATTTGGAAATGAAAAATTTCTTTGAAATAATGGGGAAACTTGAGAAAATATCTTCTGATATGTATATCGAAGCAAAAAACAGATAATAATTATTTTAGATTTTGAAATTAAATGATTAAATTAAGGGGAAATGGAAATGAAAGCATTAGTGGTTTATGGTACAAGATATGGAACAGCAACTGAAATTGCTGAAGAAATTACTCGCGTTTTAGAAGAACAAGGAGTTGAAGTGGATTTAAAAGATGCCAGAAAAATTAAAAGTTATGATTTAACTCATTATGAACTTATTGTTGTAGGTAGTGGAATTAAAATTGGAAAATGGACTAAAGGTTCGCTTAATTTCCTAAAAAATAATAAAGAAAGCTTAAAAGATAAAAATGTGGCGTTATTTGTCACCTGTGGAGCTGCAAATCTTCCAGAAACAACTGGTGAAGGTCAGGAGAAGTACCTTGATGAAGTTGCAGAAAAATATCTAATTAATAAACCATTAGCTACCGGACTTTTTGGAAGCGTCTATGATCCAGATGCTAAACACGGTTTATTATATAAAATGGCCAATAAATTCATGATTCAAAAGGGACTGGAAAAACAGGGAAAAGATATCACTAAACGTCATGATTACCGTGATTGGGATGAAATAAGGAAATGGGCTCGTAACTTGGCGAATTTATTAAAAGAGTAATTATAAGAGGTATAATATGAAAGCTAAAAGAGTATTAAAATTAGCGGGTTTAGCATTAGGTGCTGTATTAGTAGCATCTTTTGCTTTAATGGCGTTTGTATTCTATGATGGAATGAGTTATACTGCTACTGGATTTGAACAATTGAACTCTACAGGAAGCGCAGTCGGTAATGCATTAGTAGTCTATGATCCTGGTGTTTCAGGAGCTTCAAAGAAAGTAGCAGATGAAATTGCAAAAACACTACAGTTAAAGGGATATAATGTTGATTTAGCAGGTATAAGTAGTTCAAAAGCTAAAAATACTTCAGGATATAATGTGATTGTCGTTGGAGGACCTATATATGCAGGAAATGCCAGTACATCAGTTAAATCATACTTAAACACACTTAAACTTGATGAAGGAGCTAAAATAGCAGTTTTTGCAACAGGTTCAGATGCAGATATGCTCAGTGATAAGAATTCACTATTAAAACAAGTTGCTCCACTTCCTGATAATAGCACATTGAAAATAGCAACAGTAATTAAAGTTATTGATACAAATAATGCTAAACAGAACGTTACAGACTTTGTAAATGCTCTATTAATATAAATTAAAGCTAATTTTTATATTTAAAGTGTAAACTAATTTTAAAACCAAAGAAAATTATGTAATATAAGTAATTACTGTTAGAAAATACTCTCGCAGTGAAATTTAGTAAAATTGAAATAATAGGAATTATAGACTCATTCCGGTGGTTTTATGGTTGAAGTTAAAGTACTAGAATTTGGTTATTCACTGGAAAATGAAAGACATTTCATGAAATTCAATATTAGTGGAATGGAAGAAGAAAAAAAGGATAAAATAAAATCTATACTTGTTAATATACCTTTAGGGAATATAAAACGTTTCTTAATCGAATCAGATAATAATGAAGGTTTGAGGATCCTTGAATATTTTCCAGAAGAGGAATATCCTTTTAATAAAGAAGTTCCTAATGAAAATGAATTAAAAAATGTCGAAGAGATGGTGAAAGGATTTTTAAACCGGTGAATTAAATCTTTAATATCTATTTAAATTTAATTTATCCTTTATTTTAATTATTATTAGTTATTTTTATCCTTAAATTAATATTCCGATTTAATTTAAATCTATAACTTTTTTATTCTATGCTTAAACTTTAAATTATAAAAAGCCCAATAATGAACTACAAAAAATTATAGAGATAAAATGAAAATTAAAGTTGAACAAAACCCAAATAATGAAGAATTACTGGATTTAATCAATGAAGCGTTATCTAAAAGGGCATTTTTAGTGATTATCGCCTGCTGCAGGATAAAATATAGGGGTAGAGCAACCAGTAAACTGGGATCAGGAGATAGAACAATCATCATTAAGTCAGATGGCTCATTTTTAGTTCATCAAGATTATAATTTAGAACCTGTTAACTGGCAGCCTCCAAATTGCAATTTCAAGGCTAAATTAGAAGGAGATATTATTTATATTACTGGAATTCGGCGAAATCCCCCAGAATCATTGGAAGTTGAGATTCATAAGGCCTACATGGCTTCATATCATATAGGTAATGATATTAAAAAGCTTGAACTTGCAGGATATGAAGAAGATATGCGTGACATGATATTTAAAACTCCAGAAATTATTGAAAAAGGGTTCAGACCAACTTCAAGGGAATATCAAGTATCTACAGGATTTATTGATATATTGGGTAAAGATAAAAATGGCGATTTAATGATTCTTGAACTTAAAAGCAGACAGGCTGGTGTTAATGCAGTTAAGCAGTTAATAAAATATTTCGAGGATTTTGAGGATCATAAAGATTTTGTTAGAGGACTTCTGGTTGCGCCTTCAGTTACTGATGACGCCCAGGAATTACTTGAAAAATATAAACTTGAATTTATATCATTAGAGCCTCCAATGGAACTTTCAAATAAAAGCACTGTTACTCTTGATTTTTTTAATAAATAGTCTTTATTTTTCCTTAGATTTTCCCTTTTCCATTGCATTTATTACATTTAATCCAGCCACTTCCATTACAAACATTACATAATACCTTTTCTGTTATTTTACCATCTTTGCAGTCTGTACAGTTAGTTATGCTATTATTTTGGTATATTTTACCAGATCCATAGCATCTTTTGCAATCTTTTGAAATGATTATTTTTCCAGTTCCTCCACAAGCAGTACATTCGATTTGACCGTTTCCTTTACATGCATAACATTCTATTAGACTTGTTTCTTTAGATACTTCTTCTATTATGCTATTTTGTGCATATTGACTATTGTCTAATAATAAAACTAAATTTACCCCTATAATGGAACTTATGATAGTAAATATCAGTAAATAAGCCTTTATTTCCATATTTGACTCCTATAATAGTAAATTTAATAAGAGAATAATATTACTAACATATTAAAATTTAATACTTTATAGGAAATATATTTTTGTAATAAAAAAATTAATTTCGTTTAAATAAAATAAAATCAAAATTTAGAAATGATGTAAATTTATAAATTAAAAAGAAATGATTTTTGATTATTTACTATTAATAAGTGCAATTTTGCTGGTGACTATCATTTTGGCTCTTAATAGAATACTATCTGGATTATGACTATTTTTTATTTCTAATTCTATTTTTTGAAGCATTTGTTCTAAATCCCCAGGTTTACATCGGTATGCGTCATTTAGAATTTTGTCCAGCTCATGATGAGTTTTAGATTGGTTCATATAATATTTCATCTCCCTATTTTTTAGTTAGTACTATATTGTTTTAATAAATATTTACATTTTTGGATTACATGCTATAATGATATAATAAAAATAGACTAATATGACAGTTGAAATTATTTATAAAATAATTGGATATAAGACCATAAAAATATTAAAATTGATTAAAAAAGGTTAATAACTTTTCTTTTTTTTATTTCTAAATGATACTAATGATAATAAAATAAAAAATATTAATTTAGATGAATGCTGTTTATGCCAGTTTAAAGTAAATGCAATGAAGAGGTGTTCCTGGCCCCTTAGGGTGTCTGCAGGATATATGAATCTCATTCAGGTCATCTACGATTATTTTATATTGAAATCTGCATTTAATACATCTTTCATTAGATGAAATTATTTCATATCTGGTTTCATTGACAATTTGGAAAGTTTCGTTTTGATTATCTGACATTCGAAATTCAACATCCTTATGTTAAAAACTAAGATATTTAAATTAATCTATAAATAAATATCCATTCTTTGATTAATTGTTTTTCTCAGAGTTTTAGTTACTTATAGTTGGATTGCTTTAAAAATGGAATTATTTTTGAATTATAATTCAAAACTAAATTAAAATAAATTTTAGAGGGTTAAATCCTCTAAATTTAACTATTGTGTAACTGTTATTGTACCTGTCTCAGTTTGATAGATTCCGCACTGATAACCAAAGACCAGGATTTAGCAAAATAGAAATTGAATACGCCTCTATTATTTAATACTGGGCTTTTAAATTCTCCAGTATCGCTTATTATTTGAAGTGACCTATTATCTTGATTAATCCATTGAACATTAGTACCAGTCTTAAATGTTAGATTATTAGGGTTAAATCCTCCATTTTGGATGATAATTGTTGTTGCAACGGCGTTGTTAGTGTTATTTGTATTATTTGCACTACCATTTACTCCGCTCTGGG
>JAEYSH010000244.1 GCA_023434825.1 Methanobacteriota archaeon
GCAATATCTCGTACAAGTTGAGTAATTTCTTTTTCCATGTTTTCAAGCATAGTATATATCTTAAAAATTAGATAGTAACATCCAATGAGGCCTATTATTAATATGAAATCTAATCCCCTTCCAATTCCAGTTAAAGATGCAAGTACATTTGTAGATTCAGGATATATTGAGATTCCGATTACAGCAGCCCAAATTAAAATCCAAAGGGTCAGCATTCCTACTGTCATTTTTCCTTCTTTAAATCTTAAAATAGACAAAATTATTGCAATTATTCCTATAAAAATACCAATAAATTGATATAGACTGAACATCATGATAACACTCTTCTAAATATATTGATTATTAATTTGAATAAAATTTTAAGCCCAACAGTTAAATTTGTACCTTTTGACATTGAATAATCTGTGTAAATTGTTTTAATGGGTACTTCTCCTATTTTTAAATCATATTTTTTGATTTCACCTATTATTTCTGAAGATACTCCATATCCTCTTGAGTTTATTTCTATTACTTCTGCTGATACCTTATTAAAAGCTCTTAAGCCTGATTGGGAATCATTAACATGTATGCCATAAAATATTTGAGTTAACCAGTTCATAACTGTATTCCCAAATTTCTTAGAAGCAGGCATTTCTTTAAAATCTCTTGTTCCTATAACAAAGTCTGCTTTTCCTTCTATGATAGGTTTACACACTGGAATAATATCTTCTGGATGATGCTGACCATCAGCATCGAAGGTTACTATTATATCCGCGCCTTTTATAAGCGCTGCTTCAATTCCTGTTTTAAGTGCGGCCCCTAATCCTCTATTTAGAACGTGCCTGTAAACTGAACCTTTAATTGAATCATTGATGGTATTTTCAGCTATTTTATAGGTTTCATCTTCTGAACCATCGTCTATAACAAATAAATTTAAATCTTTACCTTTAAGTTCCTCTATAACTTCTTTTATAGTTTTACTTTCATTATAAGCAGGCATAACAATAAAAATGCGTTCATTTTTTGATTTAGAATAATTAATAACATTAGAAGTAGATCCATCACTAATTGACGTTTCTATATTCTCTTTTATAGATTCCAGAGATAAATATTTATGAGGATACGTATGGGGTGTTTTCATAGGTTTATGCCTTCTAATAATAGTTTAAGGTTATTTTAATTTTTATATTAAATGAATATTTCCATAAAAATTTAACCATTTTTATTTTTCTTAATACGATTATATACGTGAATCAGGAAATATCATTTATAATAACTGTATTTTTAGCTAGAAAATCATAACATTAAATTAAAATATAATTGACCTTAAAAACTTAAGATAGGATATTATTAACCGTGGATCTTTTTAGCAAGTTCTGCAATCCGTTTTCCAAGATTTTTAGAGGTTTGAATTCCAAATTCATCATTTTTAATATCTCTAGGAGCACCTGCTGCTCCAGTCCCTCCATAATGAGCAAGTGGGGAACCATCACCAACAACAATGGCATCTTGAATTAGTAAAAATTCGTGAATAGCTGCAATTGTAGTTTCTTGGCCCCCATTCCTTGATCCACCTACTGCTATAGCTCCCCCTACTTTGTCTTTAAGCTTAAAATCAATTCTAAGCGGTCTTGATCTATCTATAATTATTTTTAATTGTGCAGTAACATTTCCAAAGTAAACTGGACTTCCAATTATTATTCCGTCTGCTTCCTGCATTTTTGAAAGTATTTCATTAATTCCATCATCTTTGGGACATTCTCCTGTCATTTTGCATATATCACATGCGTTACAAGGCTCAAGTTCCATATTGCATAAATTATAAATTTCTGTTTCAGCTCCAGCACTTTCTGCTGATTTAAGTGCTTTTTTAACAAGATAATTAGTATTTCCATCCTTTCTGGGACTTCCAACTATTCCTATAATTTTTACCATTTAATATTTCTCCAAAAATCTTTTAATATAAATAATTAAATTTAAAGCATGTTTTATTTTATTTAGTAAAATATTCTATATATAATTAAATTCTCATAGAATAATTGTATAAAAAAAACTGATTTTAACTAAGCTGTGGAATAATATGAAAAATAATAAATATGAAGCATTAACGCCAGAAGAAGAAGCTATTAAAATCATATCAAAATGCTTTCAAGAAGAAAGGAATGGAGATTCAAAGGCAAGAGAAAAAGCCCGGAATCAATTAAAAAAATTTCTTGAAAAAACCGAAGATGGATCTTATACTTTAAATTCAAATTCTATTAATGGAAAATCTGAAACGATGCATACACACCATGGGGCCTTTAGTGAGTCAATGGAGAAATTTATAAAACCTTCAGGGCTTAAAGGTAAAGAAAAAGTTAGTGTTTTAGATATATGCAGTGGATTAGGTTATAATGCAGCAGCATGCATAGAATATTTAGATAGTGATGATGAAATTCAAATTGATATGGTAGAAATTTCTAAAGAAACTATTGCTGCTTCTTTATTGATTGAAAATCCAGTAGAATCGTATAATATTATTAAATCTTTCGTTGAAGATGAATTATATAATGAAGGTTATTTAGGTTTTAAATTAAATGAAAAGAGAATATATGATAAAATAGATATCAATATATATATCAAAGATGCAAGAAATGTAGTAAAAGAATTGCAAGGTAAAAAGTATGATGCTATATTTTTAGACCCTTTTTCTCCTGCGATGTGTCCTGAGCTATATACCATTGAATTTTTCCTTTTACTGAAAAATATGTTAAAAGAAGACGGTATTATCCTTACATATACTTCTGCAGCACCAGTTAGGTCTGCAATGATTGAAGCAAGACTTCATGTAGGCGAAGGCCCTAAATTTGGACGAAAAAGTGGGGGAACTGTAGCTTCTCTTCATCCAGAAGATATTAAATTACCTCTTTCATCAAATGATGAACGTATGATTGCATTAACTGATGCTGGAATTCCTTATAGAGACCCTGAGCTTAATGAATCATCTAAATCAATAATTAAAAAACGTGAAGATGAACGAAAATCAGTACGGGGTGCTCAAAAACTGGCATCGACCGTAAAAACTCCTTTATATCTATATGAAGAGCTTGAAGAATCCAGGATAAAAAGAAGAGTTTTAAAAAACTTAAATAAAATTGGAATAGATAATTTAATGTCTGAAGATGCAGCTTTTATTGTTTGTCCTCAGTTTAAGGAATGTATTTGTG
>JAEYSH010000042.1 GCA_023434825.1 Methanobacteriota archaeon
TATATGGGGCTTAAAGTCATAAATAATAATAAAATCCCCACTATTAGTTTTTTCATTAAACCACCTCAAAATCAACCTTTTCAGACCATTGAAAATCATGTATTAGCCATAAATTTTTTATAATAAAAATTTTGACAGATTTTTAACAGCAAAAATTTCATTTTTGAAAGGTTGATCAAAATTTAATTAATTGATAATTCTAATTCAACTATTCTTGATGTAAACTTTTCTATTAGGTAATAAAAACAGTTTAAATGATATTTAAAAAATAAATAATTTAATTTAATTCCCAATTTAAATCAAGAAATATAGATTAAAAATCTTCTTTTATTAGTTATAAAGTAGGAAAAATTATCCTAAAAGAACAACTCTACTTTCATAAGCTTTATCAAGAATTTCAAGACCGCATTTTTCTGCAACGGAATCAGCAAAGTCATATATTTCCTGATTTGAAGGCATATTTTCCCATACTAATCTTCTCCTGGAATAGCCTACAAACATATATGCTTTAATCTCAACAAAATCCGGATTGCTTTTTTTAATAATATTAGCATATTCTTCAGGATTCTGCATGTTAAAATCCTTAACACAAGTCATTCTCAATACTTTTCTGCAGTCTAAAGTTGAAAGCAAATCAAGGCTTTTATTCAGGTTTTCCCAACTATTTTCAATTTGCGGATTGCATAATTTTTCATATGTTTTTTTATCAGGAGCATCTAAAGAAATATAAAGCTGAGTTGGCTCTTCCTTTAAATTTTCAAGCTTCTCCGGAGTCATTCCATTAGTAACAAGAAAAGTAGTAAAATTTCTTTTATGGAATTCCTCAATTAAACCATCTATCTCTGGATAAATCATGGGTTCTCCTGCTAGAGATATAGCTGCATTTGTTGGATCCTGTGATTCATCCAATTTCTTTTTATTGGCTTTTTCATTTCCAAAAAATCCACAAAGAAGATTTCTTTGAGCACTAATACATTCATCAATTATTTTACCGGGCTCATCATAATCCCCTTTCCATTCTGTCTCTGTAACTGAAAGATCTCTCCAACAGAATAAACACTTCTGATGACAAAAAGGAATACTTGGAGACATTTGAAGACATCTATGGCTTTCAATACCATAGAATTTTTGTTTATAACATTCCCCATCATCAAGGATGCTTTTTTTGGTCCAGTGACATACTTTAGCCGCAGCATGTCGATTATTACCAACAAATCTGTAACCCATTTTTTCCAGTTTTTTAAGATTTTCATCTGAAAGTGACATTATAATATACCCATTTATTTTTAGAAATTTAATGTTCAATATGATACATAATTAATTATACATTATCATCAAACTGACAACATTAATTAATACATTTAACCGTTCAGTTTTTTATAAGATTTTCGTTATTTTTGATCAATTAAACGAATATATAACATAAAATTTAAAGTATTGCATTGTTTTATGAATTCCATATGTAACTTATTTTTAAGGGACATGAAGGATTTATTAACCTTTTTTTATAAAAACAATTATTAATTATGCCCAAATATACTCTTTAAGTTTCATTTTCAATCCAAGTATAATTCAAATGAATTAATTCATTTCAAAATAACATCAAATATTGCTCTTTTTAGTAAATTAAGATTAAATGAAGCTAATTAACTAGAAATTGCAATTAAGTGTCCTTCTCCTTATTACAAATTTTAAAATGACTCCAATCATGCTTTAAATCAAAAAAGCAACTCTATGAACGCATTTTTTAGAAAATTAAATCAAAAGATTTATATATGATATAAATTTGATTAGATTATGTCCAAAACGTTCCAGCGAGTATAGTTTAAATACTGTGGAACACGGAGGCGGTACAATTAAGCGACATACGTCATGTGCGTTGTTATTAATAATTATTATGACAATGTGCATAATTCCCTCAGTAGTAGGGACACAAAACCAAGTTGCATCGGACAAAATTGCAAAAATTGGTTCAAGTGAAAATCAAAACGTTTTGGATGTTAACGCAGCATCTAAAACCAAAAAAGTCAAGGCCAAGACTAAAAAAACCACAAAGAAAGTAAAAGCTAAAAAAACTTACAAAAAAACTTACAAAAAAGTAACAGCTAAAAAATACAAAGTCAAAGTTCGATACTGGTACAAAGGTAAATGGAGATACAAATATGTAACCAAATACCGAACAGTTTCAGCGGCTTCAACTACTACAACAACAAGTTACTCATCAAGCAGCAGTTCCAGTTCAGGGGCATGGGGCGATGACCCAACCTTAGACGCAATTATTAGATCAGGTAGCGGATTCAGTTACAGCAGTGCTCACCATACTGGTGCTGAACTAGCAAAATACGGTTCCGGCGATTGCTGGGCGTTTAGTGATTACCTAAATACAAAATTACAAGCAGCAGGATATCAATCCAGAATTATACAATACGCAACAAGTTACTCAAGCCAGCACAGATCAGTGCAAGTAATGAGAAACGGCGCATGGCAAACAGTTCCATACAGAGCTTACGGATATCCATCATTAATCGTGTAAATTTCTAAACATCGATTAACACAACATTCAATGAAATAAACTTACTTTCTTTTTTTCTCATTTTTTATTTTTATTTTAAAAATCAAATAGAATTATTTTTATACTGAAAAATTAATAACATTATACAATTTATATAGCTATATCTGTTTTTGGAGGATAATCATGAAGGAAACTAAAGGATCCCCTATTGTAATTTTAAATTTTAAAACATATTTAGAATCTACAGGAAAAAATGCATTAAATCTTGCAAGGAGCTGCCAGGAAGCCACCGAAGAAACCGGTGTAAATATAATGGTTGCCCCACAATATGCAGATATTTATAGAATATCACAGGAACTGGATGTCCCCGTTTTAGCACAGCATATCGATGCAGTTAATGCTGGAGGACACACAGGTAGTGTACTTCCAGAAAGTGTAAAAGAAGCCGGAGCTATAGGTACTCTAATAAATCACTCTGAACAGAGAATGCAACTTTTTAATATTGATGCGGTCGTTAAAAAAGCCTTTTCACTTGGAATGAGCAGCGTAGTATGTACTAATAATATAGAAACCAGTGCTGCAGCTGCAACATTAAATCCTGACTTCGTAGCAATAGAACCTCCAGAACTAATAGGATCTGGAATACCTGTTTCTCAAGCTGAACCAGAAATAGTTGAAAAGACAGTTGAACTCATTCATGACATAAATAAAGATGTAAGAGTGCTTTGTGGCGCTGGAATATCCACTGGGGATGACATGAAAGCAGCATTAGAATTAGGAAGCGAAGGAGTTCTTCTTGCATCAGGAATTATACTTGCAGATGACCCTAAAGAAGCATTGCTTGATCTTGTAAGCAAAATATAGTGGTGACAAAAATGTCCCTTCAGTTTTATACCATAGACGACTTTGACATGGATGATAAAACCGTCCTTGTAAGAGTAGATATTAACTCTCCAGTAGATCCAAATACAGGATCTCTTTTAGACGATACCAGAATTAAATTGCATGCCGGAACCATTGATGAAATCTCAAAGAAGGGAGCAAAGACAGTTATACTGGCTCATCAGAGCAGACCCGGGAAGAATGATTTTACAACCCTTCAGCAGCATGCTCAAGCCCTCTCAGAACTTTTAAAACGTCCAGTAGATTACGTTGATGACATATTTGGAAGTAATGCAAGGGAAAGAATAAAAAAAATGAATAAAGGAGACATACTTCTTCTTGAAAATGTCCGTTTTTATTCTGAAGAAATTCTAAAAAGAGACGCAACAGAACAGTCCAAGACACATATGGTTCAAAAATTAACTCCAGTTGCAGATTATTTCATTAACGATGCATTTGCTGCTGCGCATAGATCACAACCATCATTAGTAGGATTTGCAATTACATTACCTGCAGGTGCTGGAAGAGTAATGGAAACCGAACTTAATTCTTTATACAACGCCGTTAATAACGCTGAAAAACCATGCGTTTATGTGCTTGGCGGTGTGAAGGTTGATGACTCCATTATGGTAATGGAAAATGTTTTAAGAAACGGCAGTGCAGATTATATTCTTACAACAGGCCTTGTTGCCAATATATTTTTATGGGCATCTGGAATTGACATTGGACAATATAATAAACAATTTATAAAAGATAGAGGATATTGTGACTTTGTTAAAAAAGGTAAGCAGATGTTAAAAGAATTTAAAGGCCAAATAAAGATACCTATTGATGTTGCAGTTTGTATTGACGATGAAAGAGAAGAATACTGTGTTGAAGAAATTCCAAATAAGCCAATATTCGATATAGGAACAGATACCATTACCGAATACGCTAAATGTATTAGAGATGCAAAAACAATATTTGCAAATGGTCCTGCAGGAGTATTTGAAAAAGAAGGGTTTAATATAGGCACTGAAGATATTTTAAATGCTATTGCTTCTTCTAATGGTAATTCTATTATTGGGGGCGGACATTTAGCCGCTGCAGCTAACCATATGGGACTATCTTCAGGCATAACTCACATAAGCAGTGGTGGTGGCGCATCAATTAATTTACTTGCTGGCGAAAAACTTCCCGTAGTTGAAGTGCTTCAAGATGTTGCATCGAAGGGATTAAAATAAATTTCACCATTAACTTTTTATACTAAAAGCGGTAAAACATTAAATTCCAAACTTACTAATTATTGTAATTATATAATAATAGTGATTGAATTACCAAAAACTTTATAAGTAAATACATCAAATACCTAAAAATGCCTCGGTAGCTCAGTCTGGTGGAGCGCGAGACTTGTAATCTCGTGGTCGCGGGTTCAATTCCCGTCCGGGGCTCTAGGTGTTAAAAAATAAACAACTAAAACATTTCCTATGGGACCATAGGGTAGCTTGGTCGATCCTTTGGGCTTTGGGAGCCTGAGACTCCGGTTCAAATCCGGGTGGTCCCATCAAAATCTCAATTAAAAAAGGAGTCATAAAATAATTCATATCCCGCCTTAGCTCAATTTGGCAGAGCATCGGACTGTAGATCCGAGGGTTGCTGGTTCAAGTCCGGCAGGCGGGATTCTAATTATTAAATTACTCCAGAAAATACATAACAAATAATTTATATCTAAAGAAATAGAAAAGTATTTAAGTGTGTATACGTATACCCAATTATACTCTCATTCTTGAGCTGCCCTGGTGGTGTAGGGGCTATCATGTGGGCCTGTCGAGCCCACGACTCGGGTTCAAATCCCGGCCAGGGCGTTGTATTTATATAATTTGTAGGGCCCGTAGCTCAGTCTGGCAGAGCGCTTGGCTTTTAACCAAGTGGCCGCGGGTTCAATTCCCGTCGGGCCCGTTCTTTAATTCTATGCAACAATGTTGCAATTTGCAAATCACTCAAAACTGCTGTTTTGGGGCACAAACACGTAGTGTTTGTAAACTCATATTTGCAATTTTTAACTGGAGGATAAAGTGTGAAAAAAGATATCTTAAAACACAGATTAGTTCCAGAACATACTATTTTGTCGAAATCTGAAATAAATAAAATGTTAAAAGAATTGGATATCCACCCAGAACAGCTTCCCAAAATAAAACAGGATGATCCTGTTTGTAAAGCAATTGAAGCTAAAACTGGAGATATTTTGAAAATAACCCGAAAGAGCCATACTGCTGGGAAGTTTGTAACTTATCGGTTAGTATTAGACTAATTAATTTATTTTTTGAGTAATTTTTGAGTAAATTTTGGAGGAATTTAATGGGAAAAAATGCATGGGGACTGGTTGATGCATTTTTTGATCAGTACAATCTGGTAGATCATCATATAAAATCCTACAACGACTTTGTAAACCACAGAATACAAGACATAATTGATATTACTGAATCTATTGTTCTTGAACAAGGCGAATACAGAGTAGAAACAGGTAAATTAGAGATTAGAAAACCATTTATTAAAGAAGCTGACGGATCAAAAAGTGTTATATATCCTACTGAAGCAAGACTTAGAAATTTAACTTATTCTGCACATATGTACCTTGAAATGGCCCTGGTCAAACAAGGTGAAGAAAATCCAACTTTAGAACCTGTATATATTGGTGAATTGCCAGTGATGCTTAAATCAAATATATGCCATCTAAACGGATTAAATGAAAACGAATTATATGAAAAAGGAGAAGATCCACAGGATCCGGGCGGATATTTCATAGTAAATGGTTCTGAAAGGGCTATAGTCACCATGGAAGAAATAGCTCCAAATAAAATTATTCTTGAACGTATCGGTGAAAGAGAAGATAGAAGAGCAAGAGCAATTGTAACTTCAATTAAAAGTGGTTTTAGAGCTAGAATAACCCTGGAATACAGAAAGCCACGGAAAAAAGGAGTATTCCTCAGAATATCATTCCCTTACGTTCCAGGAGAAATACCATTAGTTGTTTTATTACGTGCATTAGGACTGGAAACTGATGAAGAATTAGTAACCAGCGTTTCAGATGAAAATGATGTGCAATTCCTCCTTATAGACGATATACAAACTTCAGAAGTAATGAACAGATACGATGCAGTTAAATACATAGGTAACAGAGTTGCCAAAGGTATGACTGAAGAGTACAGAATTAAAAGAGCTGAAGATGTAATTGATAGATACTTATTACCTCATATCGGTGTTGAGCCAGAACATAGAGCTGAAAAGGCTACTTATTTGGCTGAAATGACCGAAATGTTACTTCAAGTTATTTTTGAAACACGTGAACCACATGATAAGGATCACTACGCTAACAAAAGACTCAGAGTATCTGGAGATTTAATGGAAGATTTATTCAGAGTTGCTTTTACAAGTTTAACCAGAGATATGACTTATCAACTTGAAAGAAGCTTAGCACGTGGAAAAGAACCTTCTGTAAAACAGGCAGTCAGGTCTGACGTTTTAACAGAAAATATAAAACATGCTATTGCTACTGGAAATTGGGTAGGTGGAAGAGCAGGTGTAAGCCAGCTTCTAGACAGAACAAGTTACATGGGAACTTTATCACATCTTAAAAGGGTTGTTTCACCTTTAAGCAGAAGTCAACCTCACTTTGAAGCTCGTGATTTGCATCCAACTCAATTTGGAAAGATTTGTCCTAACGAGACCCCAGAGGGACCAAATTGTGGGCTCGTTAAAAACCTTGCACTTCTTGCAAAAATATCTGAAGGTTCCGAATCAGAAGAAATTGAAAATGTAATTAAAAAAATGGGAGTTTTAAGTTCCAAGTAGAGGGGTTAAAGCGTGAAAAAGTGCAAAATTTATATTAACGGTAAACTTATAGGGGCTTGCGAAGATCCAGAAACTTTTGTTGAAGATATGAGAGAAAAGAGACGAAGCGGCGAAGTCTCTCATGAAATGAATATTACACATTACCCCGAAACAGATGAAATTTTTATTTTTAACGATCCAGGAAGAACAAGAAGACCTTTAATTGTTGTTAAAAACGGCGAATCAATGGTTAAAGACGAACATATCGAAGCTCTTGTAGCCGGTGAAATGGACTGGAATGACCTCATTAGCCAGGGAATAATTGAATACTTGGATGCTGAAGAGGAAGAAAACACATACATTGCAATGTTCGATGAATTTTTAACAGAAGATCATACACATCTTGAAATTGACCCATCAACAATGCTCGGAATTTGTGCAGGTATTATTCCTTATGCTAACCACAATTCATCTCCAAGGAACACCATGGAAGCAGGGATGACAAAACAGGCTTTAGGGCTTTATGTTTCAAATTATGGTTTAAGAACAGATACCAGAGCTCACCTTTTGCATCACCCACAAGTGCCTATGGTTAAAACAAGGTCAATAGATGCAACAAATTATGATGCAAGACCATCCGGCCAAAATTTTGTTGTTGCTGTTATATCTTATGAAGGGTATAACATGGAAGATGCATTGATACTTAACAAAGCGTCTATTGAACGTGGACTTTCAAGATCATCGTTCTTTAGATCATACGAAGCTTCAGAAAGAAGATATCCTGGTGGACAGGAAGATAAATTTGAAATGCCAGAAAAAACTGTTAGAGGATACAGATCAGATGAAGTTTACAGGCATCTCGATGAAGATGGAATAATTAATCCAGAAGTAGAAGTAAAATCTGGAGATGTTTTAATAGGTAAAACTTCACCTCCAAGGTTCCTTGAAGAAATAGATGAATTTGGAACACCAGCAGAAAGGAGGCGTGAAACATCCATAACTGTAAGACACGGTGAAAAGGGAATTGTGGATGCAGTGATGATGACTGAAACTGTTGAAGGAAGTAAGCTCGCAAAAATAAGGGTTAGAGATCAGAGACAACCTGAATTCGGGGATAAATTTGCTTCAAGGCACGGTCAAAAGGGTGTTGTTGGACTTATTGTTTCACAGGAAAATATGCCTTTTACCTCAGACGGAGTAGTTCCAGATTTAATGGTAAACCCACACGCTATTCCATCAAGGATGTCCGTTGGTCAGGTTATTGAGATGCTTGCAGGAAAAGCAGGCGCAATGGAAGGAAGAAGAATGGACGGAACTCCATTTACTGGCGCTGACGGTGAAGAGTTAATTAAAGATTTACTTAGAGAAAACGGATATGAAACCGCAGGCCGTGAAACATTATATAACGGAATAACCGGTGAAAGAATACAAGCAGAAATATTCATAGGAGTTGCTTTCTACCAGAAACTGCACCACATGACATCTGATAAAGTATATGCAAGATCAAGAGGTCCAGTACAGGTTCTAACCCGACAACCTACAGAAGGTAGAGCCAGAGAAGGTGGTTTAAGATTTGGGGAAATGGAAAGAGACTGTCTTATTGCTCATGGTGCCGCATTAGCACTTAAAGAAAGGCTTCTTGACGAATCAGATAAATATGAAGCCATTGTATGCGGCGATTGTGGAATGATTGGAGTATATGATAGGATAAGAGGAAGGAAATATTGCCCAATATGTGGTGACTCAGATTCATTCCCAGTTGAGATTTCATATGCATTTAAGCTCCTCTTAGATGAACTTAAGAGCCTATGTATATTCCCAAAACTCGTACTTGAAGATAAAGCATAATTATTAAAAATTAGGGGCAAAAAAAGCAAGGAGTGAATATTTTGAAAGGAATTTTAAAGAAAATCGCTCAGATTAATTTTGGTCTGATGTCACCAGAAGATATAAGGAAAATGTCAGTTACCAAAATAGTGACTCCAGATACCTACGATGAAGATGGGTATCCTATTGAAGCGGGGCTAATGGATCCAAGGCTTGGAGTTATTGATCCAGGATTAAAATGTAGATCCTGTGGTTCAAAAGGTGGAGACTGTCAGGGACACTTTGGTCACATTGACATAGCAAGGCCAGTAATTCACGTTGGTTTTGCAGATACAATTCATAAAATACTTAGATCAACATGTAAAGAATGTGCAAGAGTTTTATTAACTGAAACAGAGATCATTGATTATAAAGATAGAATAGAATCCATGATTAAAAATGAGGAAAGTCTCACCGACATTATAAAAGAAGTTTATACTGTAGCAAGACGTGATAAATGTCCTCATTGTGAAACAGAACAGGAAGATATCAAGATAGATAAACCAGTGTCTATTGTAGAAGGTAATTACAAGTTAACTCCAAGTGAAGTAAGAGAAAGACTTGAAAATATTCCTGAAAAAGACCATATACTTTTAGGAGTAAATCCAAGGGTTGCTAAACCTGAATGGATGGTTTTAACTGTTTTACCCGTTCCTCCAGTAACTGTAAGACCATCAATTACACTTGAAACAGGTGAAAGATCTGAGGATGATTTAACTCACAAATTAGTGGATATCTTAAGAATCAACCAGAGATTAAAGGAAAACATGGAAGCTGGAGCTCCACAACTAATTGTAGAAGATTTATGGGAGCTATTACAGTATCACGTTACAACTTATTTTGATAATGAAGCATCAGGTGTACCTCCAGCAAGGCACAGGTCTGGAAGACCTCTTAAAACACTTGCTCAGAGACTTAAAGGTAAAGAAGGACGTTTCAGAAGTAACTTGTCCGGTAAAAGAGTTAACTTCTCTGCAAGGACAGTTATATCACCAGATCCAAATATAAGTATCAACGAAGTTGGTGTTCCAGAAATGATTGCTAAAGAAGTCACTGTACCAATTTATGTGACTCCCTGGAATATCGAACAAATGAAAGAATACATTAGGAACGGTCCTAACGTACATCCGGGAGCAAATTATGTAGAAAGGGATGATGGAAGGAAAATAAGAGTATATCCTGAAACCAAAGAAACTGTAATTGAAAATTTAAAAGTCGGTTACAGAGTTGAAAGACATTTAATAAATGGGGATATTGTACTCTTTAACAGACAACCTTCATTACACAGAATGTCAATGATGGCTCACGAGGTCAAAGTTTTACCATATAAAACATTCAGACTTAACTTATGTGTATGTCCTCCTTACAACGCTGATTTTGACGGGGACGAAATGAACATGCACGTTTTCCAGACAGAAGAATCACGTGCTGAAGCAAAATCATTGATGAGAGTTCAAGAACATATTCTTTCACCAAGATTTGGTGGTCCAATTATTGGTGGAATACACGACCACATATCCGGTGCTTACCTTTTAACCAGAGAAAGTGCAGTCTTTAATGAAGATGAAGTTTTCCAGATTTTAAAAAGGGCAAAAATGCCTTTACCTAAACCAAGAGGCACTACATGGACTGGAAAAGAAATATTCTCATTATTACTTCCAGAAGACTTAAACATGGTTTACAGAGCAGAAATTTGTAGGAAATGTGATGAATGTCTTAAACAGGAATGTAAAAACGACGCTTATGTTATAATTGAAGATGGTAACTTAAAGAGCGGTGTAATTGACGATAAAGCATTTGGATCATTTGCAGGTAAAATTCTTGATTCAGTAGTAAAAGAGTATGGAACTGATAAAGCTAGAGAATTCCTTGATTCTGCAACCAAACTTGCAATTTCTGGAATAATGAAAGCTGGATTTACAACAAGTACTGATGACGAAGAAATTCCTCAAGAAGCAAAAGAAAGGATTGAAGAATTACTATCCCGTGCAGAAGGAAGAGTTGAAATGCTCATTGAAGCTTATGAGAATGAAGAACTGGAAGCTTTACCGGGTAGAAGTCTAGAAGAGACTCTCGAGATGAAAATCATGCAGGAACTTGGTGAAGCAAGGGATAAATCCGGGGTAATAGC
>JAEYSH010000115.1 GCA_023434825.1 Methanobacteriota archaeon
CATAAGAATGGATACTATTTGGACTTAGATCACGATCTTCGCAGTATTCCTTAAATAATGGGTCGTCTGCTACATTTAAATTTTTGGACATAAAGTTTAATATAAACAAAATCGTACATAAACCTATAGTATCATATCTGAATATATGTTATAAATAATTGATGGTATAACGAAGATTGAAGAAATATCTATGATTTTCCTGAACCTCAAAAAAATTTTTTATTTTTTGAGGGTGATTAGATGGAAAATAATTCAATAAAAAAAATTGAAAATAGTCTTAAAACGGGCAGAAAGCTAAATACAAACCCTTTGAGATATCCTTAAAAATTGCAGAAGGAATACATGAAGATTTAAATGATTCTTTTGCTGTAAAAGATCCCATGTTGCATCTCCCAAGAGATACAATAATTCCCAAACATTGAAATCTACCAAGTGTTTCTTTTTTAATCAAAAACAACTAAAATTCAAACTATAGAGGCAATTAAATGTCAAATCGTTGCAGTAATCCAGATAATTTGCCTAATAAACCCGGCGTATACATAATGAGAAATATTGATGATGATGTAATCTACGTTGGAAAGGCTAAATCCTTAATTAAAAGAGTTAAATCATACTTCAGCAAATCAGAACTGCCACTTAAAACAAAATTACTAATGAGTCATTTTCATAACTTAGAGTATATTATAACAGATACCGAAAAAGAAGCACTTATTTTAGAATCTAATCTTATAAAAAAGTACAAACCAAAATACAACATTCGACTAAAGGATGATAAAAGATATCCCTACATTAAAATAACCAATGAAAAGTATCCAAGGATTCTAATTACAAGAAATGTTAGGGATGACAGTGCATTTTACTACGGCCCATTTACAGATGTTGGATCTGTTAGAAGGATGGTTAAATCTCTAAAAGCTATTTTTAAAATAAGAGCCTGCAGAAAAATGAATGGCCCATGCCTTAATTATCAAATTCATCTTTGCAGTGCCCCTTGTAGTGGAGAAATAAGCAGAGAGTCCTATAATGAAATAGTAGAAAAAATTAACCTGTTTTTTGAGGGAAAATACAACAAGATAATAGATATGTTAAATGAGATGATGATAGAAGCTGCTGAGAACCAGGAATTTGAAAAGGCAGCAGTATTACGGGATCAAATCTTATCTGTAGACAGTATCCTTGAGAAACAGAAAATAGAATTTGACAGAGGCCTTGAACAGGATGTAATTGCATGTTCTTATGATGAAAAACTGGCATGTGTAGTTGTATTTTCAATAAGGGATGGTAAAATCATTGGAAAAGATGATTTCTTAATGAGTGGAACTGAGCGTACATTACCGGATAAAATCCTTTCTGCATTTTTAAAACAGTATTATATGAGCCCGAGGCATGTACCATCTGAAATCATTATACAGTATAAACCAGATGAACAGGATTTAATTGAAGAATGGTTATCTTCTAGTCAAGATTATGAAATAACTCTTAGGACTCCTAAAAATGGTACTGAAACTCGTTTAGTTCAAATGGTAGCTAAAAATGCCGAAATAATTAAAAACCAGGAGAAAGAAGTCAGAAATATTTTGTTAGATCTCCAAAAATACATTAAACTTCCTAAAATACCGAGACATATTGAATGTTTTGATATTTCAAATATCAGTGGTAAGCATGCAGTGGGATCAATGGTTGTTTTTGAAGACGGAATGCCTAAAAAAAATAAATATCGGAAATTTAAAATAGAAATTCCCGGCCCTGATGATTATGCTATGATGAGGGATGTTTTAAACAGAAGGTACAGTAAGATTGCTATTGGGGATGAAAATAAAAAACCAGACCTTATCATAGTAGATGGTGGAAAAGGACAGCTCAATGCGGCATTAGATGTATTAAAATCACTAGACTTGGAAGATATACCTGCAATTGGACTTGCTAAAGAATTCGAACATGTATTCGTTCCAAATGTTTCAAACCCCATAATTTTACCCAAAAATGCAGAAGCATTACATCTTTTACAAAGAATAAGAGATGAAGCACATAGATTTGCAGTTACTTATCACAAAAAACTTAGATCTCGTGAATTGAAGTATTCCATACTGGATGGAATAAAGGGAGTGGGAGAAAAAAGGAAAATAAAGCTTCTCAAACATTTTGGTGACATTAACAGCATAAAAGAGGCAACTATTGAAGAATTGGCAAGTGTAGAGAGCATAAATAAAAATTTGGCATTTACCATCTATAACCATCTACATAAAAGTAGCACTGCTTGATATAAATCTTGTAAACCAATTATGCTTGTGTGCAAAAGGCAATATTAATATATTTAAAGCATTAAAATAGTATGCATATGGCGTCTTTTAAAATACTTGTTGTTGAAGATGAAAGTATTGTAGCTATGGATATTAAACACCGGCTGGAAGGCATGGGTTATGTAGTACCTGCAACCACATCTTCAGGGGAAGAAGCAGTAGAAAAAGCTACCGAAACTAATCCTGATCTAGTGCTTATGGATATTGTATTGAAAGGAGAAATGGACGGTATTGACGCCGCCCAGCAAATAAAAGATAATCTTGATATTCCTGTTGTGTATTTAACTGCTTATTCTGATGAAAGAACTCTTAAAAGGGCTAAAATAACCGGGCCTTTTGGTTATATTATCAAACCCTTTGAAGACAGGGAATTGCACAGTGCCATCGAAGTCGCGCTTTATAAGCATGAAATGGAAAGCAAATTAAAGGAAAATGAAA
>JAEYSH010000129.1 GCA_023434825.1 Methanobacteriota archaeon
GTTTTAACGCCGTATTATTTATTTATTTAAAAATAAAATTTTAATTTTTTCTAAGAAATAAGGATATTTATATAATCAAGGACACATATTCATTTAAGATTACTCTTAAGTGGATAACTAAACTTTAAACAGTGCGAGTTTTTAAATTCACTGGTTTATACGTTTAAAAAAATTATTTACAAAATCACATTAAACATGATTTTAAGCAAAAAGAGTTGTTCTTTGCTTAATAAGAGTAAAAAGATAAATTTCTTGTTATTCACAAATTTAAATTTTTATACAGGGATACCATGATAAAAGTGGACGAAAATTTATGTAAAGGGTGCAATATCTGTACAGAATTTTGCCCCCGTAAGGTTTATGAGCAATCAAAAGAACTGGATAAAAAAGGAGTTCACCTCCCAGTACCAAAAAATGAAGAAAAATGTACTAAATGCAATCTTTGTGCTCTTATATGCCCCGATCAGGCAATACATGTAGACGAAAAGGAATAATAAAATTTGGAGTGTTCAATATGGAAATTACACATTTTTTCATACAGGGCAATGAAGCCTGCGCCCGAGGAGCTATTAAAGCGGGATGCAGATTCTTTGCTGGTTATCCTATAACCCCCTCAACCGAAATTGCAGAAGATATGGCCATATTTCTACCAAAAGAAGGCGGATCATTTATTCAAATGGAAGATGAAATATCTGCCCTCGGAGCAGTTATAGGTGCTGTTTGGGGCGGAATGAAAGGAATGACCGCAACCTCAGGACCCGGATTTTCTCTTATGCAGGAACACATTGGTTATGCTGCAATGACTGAAACCCCTCTTGTTATTATTGACGTGCAAAGAGGTTCTCCTTCAACAGCACAGCCTACAATGACCTCTCAAAGCGATATGATGCAGGCAAGGTGGGGATCACATGGAGATTATGAAATTATTGCACTGGCACCTTCATCGGTACAGGAATGCTTTGATTTTACTGTAGAAGCATTTAACCTGGCGGAAAAATACAGGGTTCCAGTTATGGTTATGAGTGATGAAACTGCAGGCCACATGAGAGAAAAAATCGCGATTCCAGACGAGGTAGATATTATACCTCGAAAAATGCCCGAAGAAGGGCCTGAAACATTTTTACCATACAAAGCAGAACCAGATGGAGTATCAGCAATGCCACCATTTGGAGCCGGATATAAAATGCATATAACCGGGCTTACCCACGATGAAAGGGGATATCCTGATGCTTCAAGCCCTGAAACCCATACAAAGCTTGTAAAAAGATTATGTGACAAAATACTGAAACATAAAGATGAATTAGTTAAAGTCAAAGAACTTTATACTGAAGATGCAGATGTTATCGTAGTATCCTACGGTGCACCTTCAAGATCAGCCATTACTGCAGTAAAAAAGGCGCGTGATGAAGGTATTAAAGCAGGCCACATTAAATTAGAAATTGTATGGCCATTCCCAGATGAAATAATTAAAACTGCAGCAAAACAGGCCAAAAATATCATTGTTCCAGAAATGAACCTGGGACAAATCGTTCAGGAAGTAGAAAGAGTAGCAAAATGTGATACTGAAGTTTCACTACTTCCAAAAATTGGTGGAGAAATGCACCGCCCGGATGAAATATTAAAAGAAATAGAATCATGCAAATGAATTTAATAACATTGATCTTTAGGAGATGAAGAAATGAGTGATAAAACGAAGGGAAGTCGTTTTATGGACTATTTAAGAAGAGAAAGAATGCCTACAATATTTTGTGCAGGATGTGGAAACGGAATCGTCATAAACACATTCTTTAACGGCATGGAAATGGCAGAAAAAAATCTGGATAATATAACTATGGTATCTGGAATTGGTTGTTCATCAAGAATACCAGGCTATATAAAATGCGATTCGCTGCATACAACACATGGAAGGCCTATTGCATTTGCAACTGGAGTTAAATTAGCAAATCCCGATATGGATGTAGTTGTAATAAGCGGTGACGGAGATGCTGCTGCAATTGGTGGAAATCACTTAATTCACGGTGCAAGAAGAAATATTGACCTCACTGTAATTTGTATAAATAACAGCATATACGGAATGACCGGCGGACAGATAAGTCCTACATCTCCAAAAGGCAGTTTTGGAAGTACAGCACCATATGGGGCACTTGAAACTCCATTTGACCTGTCTGAACTTGTAAGTGCTGCAGGAGCATCCTATGTTTCAAGATGGACAACTGCTCAGCCAGTACAACTTTCCAATGCTATTAAAAAAGGTTTACTAAATAAAGGATTTTCATTTATTGAAGTCATATCTCAATGTCCAACTTACTTTGGTCGGAAAAACAAAATGCGATCTCCAATTGACATGATGAACTGGATGAAAGAAAACAGTATTGTTAAAAGAAAAGCTGACACAATGACTGAAGAAGAACTTGAAGGAAAAATTATAGTTGGTGATTTTGCAGATAGAAGCAGGTTAGAATTTGCAGAAGGCCTATGTGAAATGGTAAATCAACAATGTAAAGATGGGACACCTTCATCTGTTAAATCAGCTTATAAAACAAAATTATAACTAATAATCATAAGAGGGTTTAAATTGCGAAAAGATATAAGAATTGCCGGATTTGGTGGACAGGGAATTATTCTTGCTGGAATTGTTATAGGAAAAGCCGCTGCCATTCATGATAATGTATTTGCCGTTCAAACACAATCTTACGGTCCAGAAGCAAGAGGAGGAGCTTCAAGGACAGAAGTGGTAATAAGTGATAGTGAAATAGATTATCCAAAGGTACAGCACCCAGATATATTCGTGGCCATGTCCCATGAAGCACTAATAAAATATTTAGACGGCTTAAAAGACGGCGGAATATTAATTGTTGATCCTGATATGATTAAAGAAGAAGAGATTCTTCCTTTTATTGAAAAACATAACATTAATTATTTTAAGGCTCCAGCAACGAAAACAGCCACTGAAAAAATCGGACTGGGCATTGTAGCCAATATTGTAATGATTGGAGCTATAGTAAGAGCAACTAAAGTTGTATCTGAAGAAGCTGCAAGGGAAGCAATAGCAGATAGCGTTCCTCCAGGAACAGAAAAGAAAAACATTTCTGCATTTGAAGCAGGACTGGAACTTATAAATGGGGGTTAAAAGTTGAAATTCTTTGAATACAGTGCAAAAGAGATATTTAAAAAGGAAGGAATTCCAGTACCAACAAGTTATGTTGCTGAAAACGGTGATGAAGCTAAAGAAGCTGCTTTAAAAATAAATAAGCCAGTAGCAATTAAATCTCAAGTTCTTGTTGGTGGAAGAGGGAAAGCTGGAGGTATCAAATTTGCAGAAATTCCAGAAGAAGCCGATCCTGTTACAGAAGAACTTATAGGTATTATTATAAAAGAAGAAACCGTTAAAAAAGTTCTTGTTGAAGAAAAAGTCAATATTCAATCAGAATTTTATTTAAGCATAGTTATGGA
>JAEYSH010000130.1 GCA_023434825.1 Methanobacteriota archaeon
GTTATAAAGAGCTTGTACCTTGGATGGAAGGAAAAAGATTGGGAGAACTAATGAAATATGCTAATGTTACTGTTATTCCAGCTTCAGGGGTTCCTGTTAAAAAGATTAAAGGGGGCTATTTTGGGCCGGATGATAAAGGAAATTTCAAATTTGAAGTCGATCCAAGTAAAATCAGCCCTGTTTACTCTACTAAAAATAGTAATGACACATGGACAGAAATAGATACTCACGGAATGAATGTAATGGTTCCAGAAGCAGTGAAAAATAATGCATATCTTGTTGTTGCCTGTGGAGATTTAAAAGGAAAGGCACAAGCCGAAGCTTACATGGCAAAAAAAGGAATTAACTGCTACGCACCATGTGATAGATTTACATCAACAGTAATGCCCTATGAAGGTCCCGGAGTAATTCTTGGAGGAGAACCCATAAGACAACTCAAAGATGGATCTGGTGCTGTTATTGGTGCCCAACCGTTATATTTCAGCACCAAAGAAACCATAGTTGTTCAAACTACCACTAAAAGATATCCGGATCAGTATTGCGATACACCTTTCAGATTCTTTACCAATTTACAAAAAGCATACAATATCACTTTAAATGTTGATGTTGTCGATGCAAGTGTTGGTGAAACAGATAAAGTAATTGCAGAGGCAAGGAAAATAGGTGCTAATGTCATTGGTGTTAGAGTTTTAAACATGAAGGATAAAAAACCAGTTGAAGAGTGGTTAAAAGAAAATAAAAATCATAAAGCGATTTTATTCCATTCTGCTGCTTATGAACCCGGTTATTCTTTATTCTTTGAATTCCCTTACCAGGTAACTGGACAAGACCCTAACCCAAAATTCATAAAATATGCTTCAGATTCAGAAATACAAAATAGATTCAACTCAGTAAGAAGTCTCTGGCAATAAATCAACCACTCGAAAATTTCCTCATATTCTTTGAATTTAGAAAGAAAAAATCATGGAATTTTTCTGCTATTACTATTAGGAAATTTAAGCTGCAAGTAGATTTAAGCTTTTGAAAGGTTCTTTGAGTTTATTTTTTTGTTTTATTTATTTTATATCTTTTTTATTAGTTATATTGTTTTTTAAGCATTTAAAAAAAAGCAAAATATCATTAGCGTTAGTTAGTACTCAATTATTTTTTAATTAAGTTTTTATATTACTTTAATTAATCTAATTTCATTTAATCTAAATTAAAGTTTGAGCAATAAACCGAAAATTAAATTTGTTAAATTTTTGAGCCAGATAAAGGCTAATTAGATGTAAAATTGATTTAATCCTTAGAATAGAAGGAGAATAAAAAATGTTTGTAGCACCAACTTGGTTAGAAGGCTTTTTGATACAATTAGGTATATATATTATAATCCCTTTAATTATAGCCATAATTTTTGGGTTAGTAAAATGGAAAAAATTAAAGGACATGGACCCACATCACAAAGAACATCACAATGAATCACATCATAGAGGACCAAAACACAAGGGATCAATATTTATAACATTTGCTTTAGCTTTTATTGTAGCAATCATAGTAATTTACCCAATTGGTTGCATATACTGGTTCTATGAATATGAAGTACCATCTGTACAAGAAAAAATTATTACAGTTCAAGAATGGGAACCTAAGCCGGGAATAGTTCCCAGTGATAGTGGTAGGATGGTTATAGACAATGCAAACGATTTATTACTTGTTACAAATGAAAGTGAAGGGTTCTTTAATAATGAAAACTTCTTGTTCCAAAAATTCAATACAAGAGATATATTTAACCAGCTAAAAGTTGGAGGAACCTATAAAATCAAATATTATGGGTGGAGAAATGGATATAACAGCGGATTTCCAAATATATTAAGTGTTGAGCAAGTTATAAATGAAACAGGTGCCAAAGATAACAGATATGGCGACTATTTCGGTACAAAATTAGCAAATTAATTAAGGAATTATTTTCTTTTTTCTTTTTATATTAAAAATTATTTAGCTGGTTCAAAAAAATCTCTAAGATCTTGAATATTATAAAAATGTTATAATTTAATTATTTATATTTTATAAAAAGAAATTAGAGGTTTGTATTATAATTGAACGTAAACCGCATCGTAAACGTGCTCTAATGCTCTAATTTCATCAACCACATCTGCAGGAACCTTTTGATCGCCTGTTACAACCATTACAGCTTCTTCACCTGGTGCTTCCCTACCAACTTGCATTTTAGCGATGTTTATTCCGTGTTCTCCAAGTTTTGTTCCGATAGTACCAATACTTCCAGGAATATCCTGATATCTGGTTATTACCATTGCACCTTTAGGTTTTACGTTAACCCAGTATTCATCAATCCTTACTATCCTTGGTTCAGTAGTAGCAGTACCTTCAATACTTAATTCGCCTTTATCGCTCTTTATTTTAATTTTTATTAGACTTTTGTATCCTTCTGCTTCACTTCTCTTACTTTCTGTAATTACTATGCCTCTATTTTTAGCAATTGTTGGGGCATTAACCATGTTTACAGGTTCAGTAAGGATTGAATTTAGCATTTCTTTTAGTACGGCCCTGCTGAATACTTCTAATCTTGGGAAATCTGCTAATTCGCCACAGAAAGTCATATCAACTTCAGTGATGTTTCCTTTAGCTGCTTGAATTAATAAATCTGCCAGTTTTTCAGATAATATTAAATATGGTTTAATAGTCTGGAATGTGTCTGGATCTAAAATAGGCATATTTAAGACGTTCTTTGGAGCTTCTCCCATGAATACTTTCTTAACTTCGTTTGCAACAATTATTGCAGCGTCTCTTTGAGCTTCTTTAGTTGATGCACCAATATGCGGAGTTGCGACTAAATTATCCAGTTCTAGAAGTTTACTACCTTCTGGAGGTTCAGTTTCAAATACATCGAGCCCTGCACCAGCAATTTTACCTTCTTTAAGAGCCACGTAAAGATCATCTTCGTTAATTATGCCGCCTCTAGCACAGTTAACTATTATCGCATTATCTCTCATTATTTCAAATTCATCCATTGATATGAGGTGCTTTGTTTCAGGGGTTAACGGCACGTGTATTGTCATTACATCAGAGTTTCTAAGTAAATAATCAAGCTCGACAACAGTTACTCCAAGCTCTGCTCCAGCTTCCTCTGTTATGTATGGGTCATATACAAGTATTTCCATTCCAAATGCTTTAGCACGAATAGCTACTTGTGTTCCTATTCTACCCATACCAATAATTCCCATGGTTTTGCCGTTTAATTCAATGCCCATAAATCTGCTTTTTTCCCATTTTCCTTCTTTAACTGATTTATCTGCAATTGAAATTTTCCTTGCAAGTGAAAGAATTAGTCCCATAGCATGTTCTGCAACAGTGATTGATGTTGATTCCGGTGCATTTACTACCATTATTCCTTTTTCAGTGGCAGCTTGAACATCTACGTTATCTACGCCTACGCCAGCCCTTGCTATAATTTTAAGCTTTTCTGAAGCTTCTATTACATCACGTGTAACTTTAGTTCTACTCCTTACAATAATAGCATCAAAATCCTTAATTGTGTTTATTAACTCTTCTTGTGTTATTGCAGTGTCTAAAACAACCTCTGCAACCTCTTTAAGGTTTTCTATACCTTTTTCGTTTATTTGATCAGCTATAATTACTTTCATTTTATCCATTATCTCACCAAACCTCATTTAGCTAATTTTGTTAAATTGATAGAATTAATTTTTTAATATAATATTAAATGAGTAAATTAAAACTATTTTAAATTATGTATGCATTCCTTTTTAACTTTATTTAAATGAAAATTAATTTAAATTTGTTGCTACAATATAATAATAAAAGGAATAATAGTATTAAGGAGGAATCTCAATTTCACCAGATGACACCCACAAAGAAATTGAAGGATTTTTAAAGGATAAAAATTTAATTGTAGCTTCAAATAGAGGTCCCGTAGAATTTCATATAGATAATAATGAAATGAGTATGAAAAGAGGTGCAGGAGGTCTCGTATCTACTTTATTACCATTTATGACAACATTTAATGGAACATGGGTTGCAAGTGCCATGACCGAAGGAGATAGGAGGATAGCAGAAGGGCATGAAAAATGCCTAGTTCCAATTCCTGAAGAAAATCCAGAATTCTGCGTTTCATTTGTGGTTGTTGATCCTCAAATTTACGAAGATTATTACAGTGTTATAAGCAATCCTCTCCTGTGGTTTGTTCAGCATTATATGTGGAATACCCCGTATGTACCAGTTATTGATGATAATATCCATAAAGCGTGGCATGATAGTTATATTTACGTAAATCGGAGGTTCGCAGAAAAAATAATTGAAGAAGCACAAAGTGATGAAAGAAAACCGCTTATTATGTTGCAGGATTATCACCTCTACACCTGTCCTGGTTATATAAGAGAAAAACTTGGGGACATTTTTTTAAGCCAGTTTATTCATATTCCATGGCCTCAATCAGAATATTTCAGTATTTTACCAGAATATATGCAGGAAGCCATTGTTAAAGGGCTTTTATCCAATGATATTATTGGATTTCATCTGGAAAAATATGCCCGGAATTTTCTATATACTGCTGAACCTTACGTGGATAAAGTCAATTATAAAACTGATAAAATTTGGTACGATGGGCGAGTTATATCTGTAAAAAATTATCCAATTTCAGTTGATGATAAGAGACTTGTAGAGAACTCTAAAACTAATGAAGTGCTTCAAAAGGAAGAAATAATCAAAAAAATTAAGGGCGATTGTTTTTTAATTTATAGAACTGATAGAGCAGACTTAAGTAAAAATATTACAAGAGGATTTATGGCCTTTGAGTTATTTTTACAAAAGCACCCCGAATTCCATGGAAAAGTTAAATTTTTATCCACTGGAATGCCTACAAGACAGCAAATTAAAGAATACTGCGATTACAGAGATGAAACATATAGAATAATTGATTCAATTAATGAAAGATACTCTAAAGATGGATGGAAACCCATTGAACAAGTTTTTAAAGCAGATTATAACCTGGTTACAGCTGCATTCAAACATTATGATTGTCTTCTGGTGAATCCTATTGTAGATGGTATGAATATTGTGGCAAAAGAAGGACCCATTGTAAACGAAAATGATGGAGTTTTAATAATGTCAAACGGCGCTGGCTCCTACGAAGAGCTTAAAGAGTACTGTATCATTGTAAATGCATATGACATCTCTCAAACTGCAGATGCAATATACAGATCTATTATGATGAGCCGAGAGGAAAGAAAAAGGTTAATTGATGGACTTAAAGAAACAGTCCACGAACGAAATGTTTATATCTGGATGCAGGAGCAGTTTAAAGATATTAAAAAGCAATTTTAAGTTAAAAATATCTAAAAAACACCTTTTAGGTTATCTTTTTTAAATTTATAAAGTAATTTAATAGATTGAATTCTAGAACTAATTTTTTGAAACTAAAAAAATAAAGCACACGAATACATAAAAATTTAAACCTTTTAGAACATATAATAATAAAAGTATAAATAATAATAAAAATATTGGGGGAAAATAAAATTCAGACCTCTAAAAAACAGTACGAACTTTTTCTAAAGGATAAAAATTTTATTGTAGCATCTAATCGCGGGCCCATAGAATTTTTTTATGAAAATAGTGGAAAAATAGGAATGAAACCCGGCGCTGGAGGAATAGTACCTACTTTAGTTCCAGTTATGGAAAATGTAGGGGGTACCTGGATTGCAAGTGCCTTGAATGATGCCGATATTGAAATGGCCAGAAAATTTAAGGATAATAAAATACCAGTTCCACTAGAAAATCCCAACTTCCATGTTCCTTTACTTATTCTTGACCAGAAAAAATATAATGAGTTTTATAATAAATTCCACAATCCTTTGCTATGGTTTATATACCATTACATGTGGAATCTACCTGAAACACCTGAAATTAGCGAAGAAATACATGAATCATGGCGTAGTTATGAATATGTGAACCAAAAATTTGCTGAAAAGATAATTGAAGAAGTCAATTCAAGCGAGAAAGAACCTTTAATAATGCTTCAAGACACCCATCTTCAAACCTGTCCAGCATATATTCGTGAAAAGTTTGATGATATCTTTTTAAGCCAGTTTATTCATATTCCATGGCCACAACCAGATTATCTGTCTATATTTCCACAATATATTGAAAAAGCTATAGTTGAAGGGCTTTTATCCAATAATCACATAGGTTTCCATATTAAAAGATATGTAAAGAATTTCTTAATGAGCTCCGAAAAATACGCTGAGGAAGTTGATTTTAAAAACAATATTGTGCATTATGATGGGCGTAAAATCTTTGTTAAAAATTATCCCATTTCTGTTGATTCTTATAAGTTAACTAATCTCGCAAAATCAAAAGAAGTTCTAAAAAAGGAACAATATGTAAAGAAAATTAAAGGAAATAACTTTTTAATTTATCGGACTGAACGAACTGATCCAAGCAAAAATATTGTAAGAGGATTTAAAGCGTATGATCTTTTTTTCCAAAAACATCCAGAATTCAAAGAAAAAGTCACTTTCTTCATAACTGGCGTATCAACACGTGAAAATGTAAAAGAATACCAGGATTACAAGCAAAATGTAAATAACATCATTAAAGAAATTAATGAAAAATATTCTAAAAACGGATGGAAACCCATTGTTCCTCATTTTGATGCAGAATATTCCCTTGTAACTGCTGCATTTAAAAATTATGATTGTCTTTTAATAAATTCAATCCATGACGGAATGAATATTGTCCCTAAAGAAGGGAGCATAGTAAATGAAAATAATGGAATTTTAATTATATCTGAGACTACAGGTGCTTATGATGAGCTGAAAGAGGATTCTATTAATATAAATGCACTTGATATTTCAAGCACCGCAGATGCTATCTACAAAGCTGTCACAATGGAACAAGAAGAACGAAAACAGCGTTTAAATGGACTTAAAAATACAATTAAAGAATATGATGTCTATAAATGGATCGGTGAACAATTAAACGATATAAAAAAACTCTTTTAATTTTAAAATTAACTAACTGGAACAATTTTTTCGGCCTAAATTGTATAAATCAATGATAAAGCAGTAGAAAATAGATTAAAAAACATTCTATGATTTTCAAAAACTATTTTAGTAATTTAATAAATATTTATTTTCATTAAATGCTTGGAGGCACTGCTATGAAAGTAGATGAATTTATTATTGTCAGTTCTAATTATGTTCCAGGATATCGCGCTGTGGAGACTCTTGGCTTTGTTTACGGTTTAACTGTAAGAAGTAGAGGTCTTGGAGGGCAATTAGGCGCAGGAATTCGTTCCATGTTCGGCGGAGAAATAAAAGAATACGTTAAAATGATGGAAGAATCCAGAGATGAATCACTGAACAGAATGATTAATCATGCAAAATCAATGGGAGCTAATGCCGTTATAAGTGTCCGTTTTGATTCAAACGACATATCAGACATAATGCAAGAAATTTTAGCCTACGGTACCGCAGTTAAAGTGGAAAAGGAATAAATTTGGGATAATA
Organism: Methanobacteriota archaeon; assembly: GCA_023434825.1. GTDB lineage: Archaea > Methanobacteriota > Methanobacteria > Methanobacteriales > Methanobacteriaceae > Methanobacterium_D. Next base: position 7,521 of record JAEYSH010000130.1, read on the forward strand.
ATGTTTGAAGGAACTATAAAAATTAAAGACAAAGCGATTCCAAGAACACTTCTTGGAACATCACCTTTTATTGGGGCAGCTCACTTTGGCCATAGATCAAGATTATATCAGTTAGATCTTTATGATCAGCCCGAAAACATAACTAAAGTTATTAAAAAGTCATGTGAACTTGGAATTAGTGGTATTCAGCTCATACCATACGAACCAGTAGTTAAAGCACTTAAATGGGCGATTGAAGAAGGATGCGAGCTAAATATAGTTGGTATTGTAAGACCAGAATTTGAAAGTGAAGATATTAACCTTTTAAATGAACTTGAGGCCAGTTCAATGCTCCTTCACGGCACAATTACTGATACATTAAATTATAATGTTTTAGGAGATTTACTTGAAAAAATAAGTCAAACAGGCGCAATTCCAGGACTTGCAACACATAGGCCTTTTAACAGCACTAAAAACCTTTTAGAATCAAATATTCTTGATTTATTTGATATTTATATGATACCCGTAAATAAAACAGGCTATCTTATGGATACTGATGTTTTTATGGAAAAAGAAAGGTCTGAACTTCAAGATTTAATTAAAAAAATTGATAAAACAATCATGGCCAATAAAACTATGGCTGCTGGAATACTTACTCCCAATGATGCATTTGATTATCTAAAAACATTGGATTATGTAGATTTAATGACTGTAGGAATCGCATCAGAAGCCGAAGCTGTGGAAACATTCAATTTACTTAAAGAAAAATAAATTCATTTATTTTTGAAAATTAAATAAAAATGAGTTAAGTTTTCGTTGTATTTACTTTTTCAACAGATTCTTCAGCAGAAGAATCATTTATTTCTTCTGGAGGATTATTATCTATATAATCCTGTTGATTTACCGCTTTATCCTTATTTTTATATTCATTATCAATTTCATAACTTTCCGGGTTAATTTTATCATTTTCAGAAGTATTTACATTATTTTCCTGGTTCGTTGTACTTGAAGGGTTATTTTCAGGAAGATTATAGTCTACACCACCTGCACCGCCCATATTTTCGCCTGTGAATGCATCGATATATAATTCTCCTACTATTTTTCCATCAGACATAATAGGTATTATATAGAATGTTTGTCCATCACTTCTTACTAGCGTTGGTTCACCCGCAATTACTCCGGGAGTTAATATAAATTGTTTAGCAATTTTTTGGGCATCTTCACTTGAAATTGTAGAATTTTGACTTTCATTATCTGGCAATGTCGGGACCCAAGTATTCAATGTAGAATATACATATTCATAAAATAGAACCCATACTTGCTGATAATCATATAACCAGTCAAAAATTAGATTTATATCAACTGAATTGGAATTTATGGAATATTTTAAACCCTGTGCATCACTAAATGTCATTTTAATTCCCTCGACATGATAAGGGTTAGAAACCACAGCATTAGACCCTAATTCTTTTTTAATTTCTGCATCTGTAGGTATATGGATTACGTGTTTATATATTTTGGTTTCTCCAGGATTTATAGTACCTAATTGCTTTTTAAATGTTGAAGTGTTTATTTGTGCATTATATATTGATTCTGAACCATTATTTTTAACTTCATAACTTAAAATTACATTGCTTCCTTTCTTTGCGGATGAAGGTCCTTTCTGAGTTACATCTACATCTATAGCAAATGCTATTCCCGAAAAACATATTATAATTAATATAAAAACTATAAAAATTCCCAATGGGTTATTTAATCTTTTTTTCATTTATAGCCCCCTAAAAATTAATCAAAATCCAAAATATAATAGAAATATGTTTTTTATTATGTTTTTTATCCTATAAATAATACAAAGAAAAAATAATTTAATAACTAATTATTGTAAAAAATAGAAAAAATAATTCTTAGAAATAAAATTAACTGATGTTAACTACATTCTTTTCTTTCTTTAATTATCTTTAAAAACTCTTTTGAGTTTTCCATTTCCCCTAGTTCCCAATTATGGACTACAGGAACTCCCTCAATACATTCCACTTTCTTTTTTTGTTCAAAAATAAAAACTGCTTCAGTTCCAGTTACACATGACAGATCTTTAACATTCAATGCCATTTTTTGTAAGATCTTCTGGTTCCTATTTTTGTCCATATTAGTTATCATAGAAATATTTTTCTTTAATTCTTCCATTTCAGGATCTGATTTAGCAATAGCATCGAACGGTGTTTTATTAGTAGGTATAACACCAAAACCAAGGTTTGCTAACTCTTTAGGAGTATTTTCCGATGTACTAATATTTTCGGATTCCGGAATTTTAAAGATATCTACCGAAAGAGTAATTTTCATGTTTAAAATGTTTTCTAAGGTTATAACTGTTTCTGGAGATGCTCTAACCATTCCATGCTCGTATTTGTAAATTGTTTCCCTTGAAACATGCGCATGATTAGCTAAATCTTTAAGTGAAAGATTTTCTCTTTCTCTCGCTTCTTTTATAGCATTTCCATCAACTTCTACAAAATAACCTCCACGATCGGCGAATACTTCAGGGTAAATCTCATCAACAATCATATTTCGTAAAGTTTCAGGAGCAATTACCGGTATTCCATGCCTTTCATAGACTACATCCTCTTCTAGATATTCATGTTTGGATTTTACACCTACAACTAATGGAGATGCTAAAATAGAGCTGGCTACTTTCTTAATTTCTTCTGCCTGCTGACCAGTAAATCCGTCTATATTTATCAAAACTTTAAGTAGTAAAAGCAACAATCTTTTTCGAGCGACCATATCAAAGCAACTTCTATCATATATATGAGAAGTTTCAAAACTATGGTTTGCTAGAAGCTCGTTTATTTCTCGTAAGACATGATCTCTTTGCATGAAGATCACCAGTTAAATTTATAATTTGTAATAATATGTGATTTTAGGTGAATTTGATGTATATGTATATTGGTATAGATGATACAGATTCCATAAACGGAATGTGCACAACATATATATGTAGTGTTATAATTGATGAACTTAAATATTTTGGTTTTAAATTAATTGATCATCCACGTTTAATACGTTTAAATCCATTTGCAAGATTTAAAACACGCGGAAATGGTGCAATTTCGTTTAAAGTGACAGTGAAAAATGAGGATGAAACTAAAAAAGTCAAAGATATCGTTTTAAAAATGGTTGAAGAACTTTCTGAACTGGATCATGACCGAACCAATCCCGGCGTGGTATTTTACACTGGTGAAATTACTGATGAACTTAAATCATATTCAGTGAATGTAATACAAAATATAATATCCATTGAGGATGCTGAAAAGTTTGCTCGAAAAATTGGGGCCGATTTTTACAAGTTCAAAAAGGGAAGAGGCATAATCGGAGCTCTTGCAGCCATTGGATGTCCTGATGATGATTATACTTATGAACTCTTATCTTACAGAATGCCTGAAAATTATGGTAAAAAGAGGCAGATTAACTATGATTCTGTATTTAAAATGAAT